>NZ_JAPENH010000002.1:0-369227 GCF_026342155.1 Micromonospora sp. NBC_00362 | reverse complement strand
AGCAGCCTGACACCCCAGCCCTTGGGGGCCGGTCGAAACGACGACGCGATCAAGCCAACAGGCTCCGCCCAGCCATCGGCATTCCGCGACAGGCTTTACAACTTGGAGATCTGCACCGTCATCTGCTCCACGATCGCGATCTGGGTCGTTGAACGCCCGCTACCGGCGGGCCGTGAAAGCCCGTGGTCACTTCCCCAACGAACAGGCTGGACTGAGTATCTATACCTGGTGACCCGGTCCCTGGAATCGACCGGAGCACGCAGAACCCGATGGACGATGCGCTGGAAACCCTCGCTGAACGCCTTCGCCATCACCTTCAGCGACCGCTTCCCGGCCGCTGAAACCTACTCACCAAGATCGCCGGAAACACCCCTTAGCGAGACAGGCCCGCCGTTGGCCCCAACTCATCCTGAAAACAGGGGGCGGCGGCGATGCTTGGATGCCGGCTCTAGAAACAGCAGCCCGAGGCTAAGCTAGGCCGGTGATGGCTGAGGGAGCTCGGGATCAGGCTTCGCGGCCCGGAGCCGGCAGAAGACTCCAGCGGGCTGGTTGGGGGACACTCGCGGTGTTGTTGGCGGCGTTCACCATCTTTGAGAGCCTCAAGTATGGCTTGGCGACTTCGATCGCAGCGCTTGTTCTTGTTGCGTTTTTCGACGTGGTCCGGCTGGCCGGGCCCCGCGCGCCACGCGTGCTTCATCACGCAGTGCGCAGCGTGTGGATACCAATCGCTGTGCTGATCGCCTACACTTTTGGGCCGATTGTGTGGCCGCCGCTCTTCACCGCAGCACTTGCTTGGCTCACCCGTATTGCGATTGACCGGGCGCTTCCTCGCACGTCATGAGCCACCGAAGAACCTCGCCAGCTTCTGCGAGCCGCGCCCGGGTGAGTGCTGGAGCCGGCAGGGTGAATGTCGGATTCGCTCCACTGGAATAGTACGCGAGCTGCCCATGTGGCTCGTCGCAGAGATTGAACCTTTCCGCGCAAGCGGGTGATCGCTGAGCGTGGTTAGGTGGTGCAGGCATGTCGCGAATGTACCCCGTGCGTCCTGATAAATCGGGCGATTGTCAATGGATCCATGACTTCCCGGGCGGCCGGCGTAGCTACGAGCCCCGGGGCCGGCGTCAACCTCGATAGTGACGTTCCGTAACAACGGTGAGCGTCGACGACGCAGCCGAGCACGGATTTGTTGTACGGGCAATCGATGGATCGTGCCGCCGTAACGTGAAGACCGATTTCCGCCAGCACATCCGGGCCTCGTCGGCCAGTGTGTAAGGCATGATCACGCCTACGACAACGACCGAACTTTCCATGCTGCAGGGCATGTACGCGGCCGAGACGAAGTACCTCGCCGCGGGTGGGCCAGGGATCGCAGACTTCGCGCCGCTCGAACCGTTCTTCTCGCCGGACGTCGTACTGCACCAGGCAGCGGGTCTGCCGTATGGGGGAATCTGGCGGGGGCATGAAGGTATGGAAAGGTTCTTTCTGGCTATGAGCCAGATGTGGGACACCTTCGAGATGGTCGAGCAGCGTTTCCTTGCCACCACCAGTCCACTTGTCGTGCTGACCCACGTACACGCACGTGCCCGAACCACTGGACGCGAACTTGACTTTCCGATCTTGCAGACGATCACCGTAGAACACGGACGGATCACCGAGGTTCACCCGTTCTATTGGGACACCGCCGCTATCGCCAACGCCTGCACGCCACGCGATTCGGATGGTCGTTGACACGCTCGCTCAGAGGGCTGAGCCGTTCGATGTAACGGCGGGTGACGCCAAGTAGTTCATCTCGTATCGAGACATGGAGCACGTCGATTCCGTTGCGATGCAACGGAAGACGCAGCACCTCGGCATGAAAATGCTCCTCTTCCAGGTCAACTTTAACAAGGGTGCTGCGTCGACTGATGAGTGTCACATATACCTCGGTCCTGCCCGTACGTGAGGAGACCGTGGACTTCCTGACCGGTCTGCTGGCCACCGAGCGACTGCGGCGCGGTACCCGCGACAAAACCCGGTCGCTGTCCTGCCATGACCAGGCGGTGCTGGTCCTGCGCTGGTTCCTCGACGGCACCCGGATGCCGCAACTGCGCCGCCGGATCGCCCGCCGGGACGAACTCCAGGCACCAGGTGGTGCGGCCTCGCTAACTTCCCTGCTGTACCTGGGCATGGCGACCATGGCGCTCGCCTACGGCCTGCTCTACGACGGCCTGCGCACCACATCCGGATCGACGGCAACCGCGGCGACGCTGCTGGAACCGGTGTCCGCGGCTCTGCTCGCCGTCATTCTGCTCAATGAACGCTTAGCGTGGCCCGCTCTGGTAGGTGGAACCATGATCCTGGCGGCAGTGGCTTCCCTCCGCCCTACTTCAAGCAAATCTGGGCACAGGCCGAGCAGGGGCGAGGCGGAGCATCGGCTCCCGCACGTTGCCGATGCGCCCTGAGAATCAGGCGCAATCGCGACGATTCAGGACGACCGTCAACGAGTTACCCGGGTTGCTGGTGAAACGAACTGGTGGCCGGCCGCTCGCCCGCTTTGCCACTTAAGACTAACGAGACCAGTGGCGCTCCGCCGACGCGGACGCCCGAGTGCACTGTTGTGCTGAGCGAAGTACTCGGCTGAAGCCTCTGGGTCACCATCAAGAAGCTTTCCGAACGGCGCTGACACTGACTTGAATCCGAATTGGCAGCACGATATGCCACAATCGCTTGCGCTTCGCCGGGAAGGACTGGCGCGGTCTACAGAAAGGGGTTCCGTCATCGCAAGTTTGGCGCGCCGAGATCGGGTTCCTCCTCACCGGAACTACGGATCAGCATGACATGCATGGCATTCGGGATAACTACTGAATTTCTCGCCTGGCGGACCTCCTCGGAGTTGAGAAAGAGGCCATGCCCTGCAGCCGCCACTGGCTCTCGAGTGCACAGCGTCCCAGCCTCGCTACCGCTGCGGCCGGGCACCCTCGGGTGACGGCCGTGTTGCATCATCGATGCTCCGCACTGCCGATGCGATCGATCGAGCCACTTGAGCAAGCGAGGCGCGAGAGGTCCTGCCAAAGGCGACTAGAAGGACAGCTGCAAGTCACTAAAGGCGCTTCTTTTGCCTGTTAATGTCGGTGCATCGCCCGACCTTGATCCGGCGGTCGCGCGACGTCACGAGTGGGCGCGAGATCGGGCATGCCGCGCTAAGGGCCCAACATGTCCGCGCTTGTGACCTAGCAGCAGACGCCCTTCTCTCGCCGACCGTAGGCCAACTTCTGGCTACACTTTGACGGATTGTAGAGATCGCTCCACCAATGGCAAGATCAGCAGACCCTGCGGCCGAACTGACACTGGCGCTGGCAAGCAGCCAGCCATCGCGCGCGTGAGCTGAGATCTTACGCCGACATCAAACCTGCTCTTAGACGACGAGCATGTCGCGAGAAAGGAGATGCCGTGTACGACCCGACGGATATGCCGACTGTGGAGTTCCGGCGGTTTCCGCCAGCGCCGCCGGTTCGGCGTCGACTGCCATGGGCGCTGGGTGGCCTACTGGCCGTGCTGCTGCTCCTCGGTGGCGGCCTGTACGCCGTCGCTCCATTGCGTGAGCCACTGCCCGCTCCTATCGTCGAGTTGACCCTGCCGCCATCGATGGCCCTTCCTGGTAAGGCTCCACCATTGTCCTGGCCGCGAGCGGGTCAGGGGATGATCTCAGTGGGCGGGCTCGGAACCCTCGGTGCCTTCGGCGGGTCGAAGCCGGTACCGATCGCGAGCGTGACGAAGGTGATGACCGCCTATGTCATCCTCACCGAACACCCCCTCGCCGTCGGCGAACAGGGGCCGACGCTGACGGTCAGCGCCGCACAGGCCGCCGCGTACCCGGCGGAAAAGGCACGCGGCGAGTCGCTCGTCGAGGTGCGGGCCGGAGAGGTGATAACCCAACGGCAGGCACTACAAGCCATACTCCTACCCTCAGCGAACAACATGGCCCGCATTCTCGCGGCTTGGGATTCAGGCAGCGTCCCCGCTTTTGCTGACAAGATGAATGCCGTCGCGGACCAGCTCGGCATGTCCGACACCCACTACACCGACCCGTCCGGCCTCGACCCGGGCACCGTCAGCACCGCGCGGGACCAGGTGGTTCTGGCCAGCAAAGCAATGGCCTTGCCGGCGTTCGCCGAGATCGTGAAGCAGAAACAGGCCACCATACCCGTGGCTGGCACGGTACCGAACTACAACGAGCTGGTCGGCCACCACGGGGTGGTCGGAATCAAGACCGGCTCCACCGATGAGGCCGGCGGCTGCCTCGTCTTCGCGGCCGTGGTCACCGTGGGCGACCAGAAACTCAGCATCATCGGCGCGGTCCTGGGCCAGCCCGGCGTCAACACTCCGGTTCAGCTGGACCGGGTGTTCGCGGTGACCCGGTCGCTGCTGCGCTCGACGGCGACCGCGCTTACTGTCCACACGCTCGTCGAGGCCGGCAAACAGATCGCCACCGTACGCGGCCCGCTTGGCGCCAGGAGCACCCTCCACGCCGTCGAGAAGGTCGAGGTGATCGGTTGGCCGGGCCTGCGTGTACGGCTGGACACGCAGATCCCCACGGTGTCTTCACGGATCGCTGCCGGGACCAAACACGGCCAGCTCACCGTCACTGCCGGCACCGGCGAGCCGCTCGGCACTCCGCTACGCACCGGCGGCGCCCTCGCGCCGCCCACCACCTGGGAGCGCATCCGTCATCACCGCTGATAACGCTGCATGCGCAGCAGACTCCCTGAGTGCCGTGTGACCGTTGCGGTGCTGAGCATGTCGCCCGCTCGGCTTCTCGCGGTATCGCCAGGTCGCTGCCCACGTCATCGCGGCGGACCTGGGCTCGGCGGACAGAGTGCTCGCCCGGGGCAAGCCGGCATGGGCCCCGCCGCCATCGACTATCTGCTCGTGGCGAGCCGGGCGGCCCTGCCCGACTTCCTCACCTGAGACGTCTCCGCGCGCCGACAAATAGGCGTCGCGACAGGCCGCCGCGCCGCGATACCCCAGGCTGCTATTGACGGTCGGAGAGTAGTGGGGCGTGGCGATTTGCTCGTACGAGGATAGCGGACAGCCGGCATCAAGTCTGAGCAGTGAGAGCTGCTTCTGCTTCTCCGCAAACCTGAAGTCGTTAAGCAAGGCGCGTCGCCTCCGCCCGCCCGCAGATGGTCAAGACATGATTACCCCCAGGATGGGCGCTTCCCGTGCCGACCGACTCGTTGCCGTGCTGCCGGCTCGGGCGTGGGGCCGGCTGTCCGCTGGCGCCGGGGTCCACCGGCCCGGCGTGTACTGGTGGGCGCGGGTGCCGGTGCGTGTTTGCTGGCAGCCCGGTCGGGGGCACTGGCTGCTCGCCCGCGGCGCAGTATGACGACCGGGAGATCGCGTACTACGTCTGTTACGGACTGCGCCGCACCCGTCTGGTCGACCTGGCCCGGATCGCGGGGGGACGGGGGGATCGAGGAGTGTTTCCAGCAGGCCAAGAACGAAGCCGGCCTCGACGAGTGCCAGGTCCGCGACTGGCGAGCCTGGTACGCCCACATCACCCTGTCCGTGGCCGCCCACGCCTGGCTGTCCGTGGCCCGATCCCTTACCGCACAAGGGATCCAGCCCCGGCGACGATATGATGATCGGCTACACCGTACCGGAGATCCGACGACTGCTCACCGCACTCACGATGCGATCAACCCATCCACCGGAGCGCGTCTGGGCCTGGCTCCGATGGCGGCGACGACGCCAACACCAAGCCCGAACCTGCCACCACCAACGACACGGCTACCCCTAACCAACTGCCGTTGCAGTATTAGGCCATGGCTGGCGCGTCGAACACTGCGGAGAAGCGCTGCCGAACCCGGATGATGCAGCGATCCCGGCTGGTGTCGCCCCAGCGCTGTCGGTCGTAATCAGTGAAGGGCCGTTCCAGGGCATCAAGCCGCTCGACATTCTCACGGAGCGCGGCGCGCCAGACCTCGGAGACTTCCTCGGGAGCAGCGATGAGCGCCTCGATCGCATTCATGAGGCGAGTCTTCTCAGCCATCGCCTCAGGGGTCAACGACCACAGGCAGATTCCAAACTCTCCCGAGAGGTACCCCTGCCAGGTCTCGTTCGCGTCGTCCGGTAGATCCCTTGAAGCCGCTGCGTAGCGGGAACGGAAGTGATCAAACAGCTCATCGACGCCGCCGGCATCGTCAACCAGCGCGAAATAATCAGGCGGGTAAAGCTCCACGCCGTCGGGAAGCACATACGTCGCCTGCGGCAGTCGGCCTGCTGCGATCAGCTCCCGGACATGTCCCGGCATCTCATCACGGCTAGCGCAGAGCTGCTCCAAGGTCCGATACTCGGCGCTCAGGTACGCAAGATCAGAAGAGCTGAGCGTTGGTTCCTCCGTCATAACGGCAACCCTATCCAGGCTCACCGACATTTCCGTCCCCGAGACGAAACCCCGGCCTCCTCAACCAGCCACCGCCACAAGATTGACAGGACACGCCCTAGGCGGGCAACCGGGTCACGGTCAGCCATGGCCGGACAGCGATCAGGGCGTGCATGCGGTGCTGACGTGGGTGTTCAGGTTGTCCCAGATCGGCACTATCGGTGCGTGCAGGCGTTGGTGGGCCTGGTCACGCAGACACGCCGGCGGACGTCAGCCTTCCAACCTCTGTAGTACCAACGCCGTTCAGTTAAGCGTTTCGGTGCTGTCAAGCGTGTCGTCGAGACGAAGCAGCGGAGCTCCGGCATAGAGGGTGATCACTTCGATGCGCCCTTGAACCTGGAGCTCCGCTGGCTGATTAGGTTGCTATAACTCCACCGGTGCCGGTAGCCGTGGGTGTTCGTGCCGGTTCATCTGGGCGAGCTGACTCGGCTGGTGCCGTTCGAGATGGTCGATGATGTCCTGGCCATGACCAGGCGGACCGAGTCCAGGGTCAGGCTGTACCGGCCCGGGTCGTGATGTATCCACTACTCGCCGGGTGCCTGTTCGCCGAACTGGGATACCTGCAGGTGTAGTCCAAGCTGAACAGCGGCTTGTCGGCTCTGCCGCTCGTGGCCCCCAGCGGGAGTGCGCTGCGCCAGGCCCGGCAACGCCTCGGGCCGCAGCCGGTGCGGGCGTTATTCGATGTGTTGCGCGGCCTGGCCGCTACCAGCGCCGCCCAGACGCGCTGGCGAGGCCTGTTGCTGGCCATAATCGACGGGACCTTCCTGACGGTCGCGGACGCACCGGCCACCGCGAGCCGCTATGCCAAACAACGCTGCAACAACGGCAGTTCCGGCTACCCGCAACTGCGGCTCAGTGCCCTGCTGTCCTGCGGCACCCGATCGGTGATCGACGTCGTGTTCGATCCGGTCAGTGTCGGAGAACTCAATCAGGCCCGACAGCTCGCCCGCAGTCTGCGCCCCGGGATGTTGCTGATGGCCGACCGCAATTACGCCGGCGCCGACCTGATCGCCACCCTGGCCGCGACCGGCGTGGGCCTGCTGATCCGTTGCAAGATCGGCCGCAAACTACTGATCCTGCGCCGGCGCCGCGACGGATCCTTCGGCTCGATCATCGGCGGGCTGCCGATCCGGGTGAGCGACGCGCAGGTCAGCATCACCACCACCGACGGCACCCACACCGGCGGCTACCGGCCGATCACCACCCATGCTCGACCCAGGCAGACGCCCCGCCGCTGAACTGATCCAGCTCTATCACCAGCGCTGGGAAATCGAGACCGCCTACCTCGAACTGAAATCCTCGATCCTGGGTGGACGTGTCCTCCGCGCCCGCACCTGCGACGGCATCAGCCATGAGATCTACGCCTTACTCAGCGTCTATCAACTGGTGCGCACCGCGATGGTCGACGCCACCGGCAGCCAGCCCGGCCTCGCCCCCGACCGGGCCAGCTCCACCACCGCTTTTAACACCGCCCGCGACCAGATCATCCACCCCGTCCGGATCATCGCCGACACCGTCATCGACCTGGTAGGCATCATCGGCATCCACTACCTGGCCCACCTACTGCCCGAACGCCGCCGAAGCACCAGAAGTCGCATGATCAAACGCTCGAGCAGCAAATACCAAGCGCCCGGCCCCAACATCGACCGGCGCAGCTACCAGGCCACCACCAACATCGACATCATCAGCCCCGACTGTTGACGACCACACCAACCGCCTAACTGAACGGCGCTGATACTAGATGTGTCGCTGCTTCAGTGGAACGCGATCGATGACGTCAACCTGAATTCGTACTGAATGCTTCAGATGCCAAAGTGGACAGACATCAGCTCCGAGGAGGTCGAGTGAAGCGATCCATTGCGGTCGGCTTAGTACTTGCTGCTGCAGCAGCGGCCACAGGGTTCGCAGGTGCTGCGTCCGCTGCACCTGCGTCACTGGAGTTTGGTGCCTGCCCGGCCGATGTCAATGTTCCCGGACTGCAGTGTTCCACTGTGCGGGTGCCGGTAGACTACGGGAATCCGTCGGCTGGCTCGGTCGACATCGCGGTATCGAGATTGGCCGCGACTAACCCCTCCGCCCGTCGAGGTGTTCTCCTGGCCAATCCGGGCGGCCCGGGAGGCGTTGGTCTCGACTGGGTACCCGGCCGGTGGGCTACTCGTCTGCCTGCCGAGGTTCGTGCGCGCTACGACATCATCGGCTTCGACCCGCGCGGTGTCGGACACAGCAGGGCAATCCAGTGTGTCCAGCCACCTTATGACTTCTGGTCGCCGCCGCTCCCTGACCCGGACCTCGCGGCCAACCGCGAACTCAATTTCGAGCGCTCCGCTCAGTACGCCCAGGCTTGCGCAGCAAACGGCACAAAACTGCTATCGCAAGCCACGACGGCTAACATGGCGCGCGACATGGATGCGATCCGAGCAGCCCTTGGTGAGCAAAAGATTAGTTATGTTGGCTACTCTGCGGGTACCTATCTCGGCGCGGTCTACAGCGAGCTTTTCGCCTCTCGAGTCGATCGAATGATCCTCGATAGCAACATCGACCCTGCTCCGGACGACGTTTGGTATCAATACAATCTAAACCAGGCTAAGGCGGGTGGGCCGCGATTCAACGCCTATCTCGACTGGCTCGCCGCTCATCATGGTACGTTTGGCCTGGGTAGCAGTAGGTCGCAGGTGCGGGCGGCATGGGATGGGGCGCTCGCTGAGCTTCAGGCTTCCCCGCGTGGCCCGCTCGGGCCCTACGAATTCATTGAGGCAACGTTTAATGTCCTCTATCACGAACTGTGGTGGTCGGATTTCGGTCATCCCATCGCCGATTTCGTTCTCCGCGGCGACGCGGCCGGGCTGCAGGGTTGGGCCGGAGACCGGCGCAACGTCCAATTCGAAAACCAGTACGCCGTCTACTCCGCGGTTACGTGCCAGGATGCGCCAACCCCACGGGATCGGGCCAAGATAACCGCCGATGCGCAGGCACTGGAGAATCAGACGCCGTTCGCCTGGTATGTACAATTCTTCTCGGCATGCTACGACTGGCGTCTGCCGGTCCGTCAACCAGTCAAGATTCACGGAATCGGGGTGCCACCCATCCTGATGTTCAACTCGGCTAACGACATGGTGACCCCGATCGAGGGCGCAGTTTCGCTCCACCGTGCACTGCCAGGATCGGTGCTGGTCACGGAGCAGAACTCCGGCCGCCACGGAGTCTCCTATCAGCCGGGCATTAACAACCCCGAGGCAAACCGCATCGCTAACGAATATCTGCTCAACGGGACGCTACCCACGAGCGACGTAACGATCCCCGGACACGCGTTGCCAACGCCCAGCGCCGGCTAATAGACCTTACTCCCAATGCGGCTGCCGGCGGTCCGAGCCCCCCCGTGCAAGGACCGCCGGCAGCCGCTCGCCGTGCTATTGATCTCAATACTCCCTAATACTCCAGCCGGAGATGCTGACCTTCGCTGAGCTGGGGCCTGATGTGGTCCGGGCACGAAGGCAGTCAACGTCGATCATGGACGATTGTGTGGACTGACCACGACGCAGTGGTGGCTGCCGGATAAAGGTAGACGCCCAGCGACGGCGGGTGTTGTTCAACGACCTCATGTTGACCATCGGACAGCGTTTCCGCAGGCCGGGCCCCGACGTCGAGCTGGTGACTTGTTGCGGGGACTGCTGGCGCCGCTACCGTGTAAGAACTGCTGGACCATCGCCGAGCACGCTGGTGATGCTTGCCCGGACGGGATGCAGGACTTGTTGACCCGGGTGAAGTGGGACGACGCCGCAGTGCGTGCCAACGTCCGTAAGTTTGTCGGCGAGCAGCTCGGCGATGCCGAGGCGGTGCTGGTTATCGACGAGACCGGCGATCTGAAGAAGGGCCGGCGCACCGTCGGAGTCCAGCGCCAATACTCCGGCACGGCAGAAAGATCGAGAACGGTCAGCTTGCCGTGCATCTGATCTGCGCCACCGAAACCGTCCACGCGATGCTGGACATGGCCCTCTACCTGCCCAAATCCTGGTGCGATGACCCGGAGTGGCGGTCCGAGGCGGGTATCCCGAACAGGTGCGGTTCGCGACCAAGCCGCAACTGGCAACCCGGATGATCGAGGCCGCAGTCCTTGCGGGGTTGCCCTGCCGGTGGGTGGCCGGCGACGAAGCCTACGACGGCGACCCGCGCTTGGCCGCCAAGCTGCGCACGCTGCGATTGGGCTACCTCCTGGCGGTGGCCCGTTCACATCAGGTGACTACCTCTCTGGGCGTCTATCTCGCTGATGTGCTGGTCACCGGACTTCCCGCTGCGGGTTAAAGGTCCTATCGAAATGATGTTGGGCGTGTCCTCGGCAGGTGAGGATCATTCTGCCTGAATGTGAGGAGGGGTGAGCAGCCGCCGTGGATCGCCTCGGGCGACCTCTGGGCCGAGATCGAACCGCTGCTGTCGCCTCGACCGCCTCGCCGGCACCGGTTCCTCGGCCGCAAGCCGGTGGATGACCGCAAGGTGTTGGGCGGGATCCTGTTCGTTCTGCACACCGCGATCCCGTGGGAGTACCTGCCTCAGGAGCTGGGATTCGGCTCGGGAATGACCTGCTGGCGCAGGTTGCGCGACTGGAACGACGCCGGCGTGTGGCAACAACTGCACGAGGTCCTGCTGGGAAAACTTTGGGCCGCCGGGTGGTTGGACATGTCCCGGGCAGTGATAGACGGTTCACATGTTCGGGCGCTCAAAGGCGGCCCAAAACCGGTCCGAGCCCGGTCGACCGCCGCAAGCCAGGCTCGAAACACCACGTCATCACCGACGCGGGCGGCATTCCCCTCGCCGTCAGCCTGACCGGCGGCAACCGTCACGACGTCGCCCAGCTCATGCCCCTGGTCGACAAGATCCCACCAATCAAGGGCATCCGAGGCCGGCCGCGGCAGCGACCCGAACGGATCTACGCCGACCGCGGCTACGACTACGACTCGTACCGCCGTGAGTTGCGCGCCAAGGGCATCACCCCGATCGTCGCCCGACGCGGCACCGGACTGGGTGCCGGACTCGGCACCCGACGCTGGGTCGTCGAGCAAACCATCGCCCTGCTGCACCGGTTCCGCCGCCTGCGCATCCGCTGGGAGATCCCCGACGACATTCACGAAGCCTTCCTCACCCTCGCCCGCGCCATCATCTGCTGGCGCTGACTCCAACACTCAAAGAGTTAGGAGCTCTAAGAGACGGTTCAGCTCCTGTCGGAGGCATGGGGCTGGCTTCAGGCCAAGTGCCTGATCGCCTGGACCGTTGACCAGAGCACCGTCGAGGCGTCCACCACCACCCGGCGAGGTCGCGAGTTCCTATGTCACGGTGCCCGCTGGCTCCGGGCGGTCGAGCGGCTCGGCGTCGACCTCGTTTCTGAACTGGAGTTCACCGCCCGGCCCCAGTTCCTGCGTGGCGACTACGAGACGGCGGCACTCACGGCGATGAAGGAGGTCGAGGTCCGTCGCCGCGCCGGGCTCTCCGACAGCCTGGTGGGGACCAAGCTGATGCAGGAGGCGTTCGGCCCGCCGAAGAACCCCAGTGACCAAGCCAGCCGCTCTGGCGTGATGACCTTGACCTAGGCGAGTCGGTGGCCCAGATGGAGCTGTGCACAGGCGCCATCGGGTTGTTCAAGAACCCGTCGAGCCATCGCCGCGTGGACTACTCCGATCTCACCAAAGCCGCCGAGACCATCCTCCTGGCCGATCTACTTCTCAGGCTGCTGCGCAAGATTCCCGAGGGTCCCGTCGCTGGTGAAGGCGCGGACCTCCACGGGGGACTGATCCTTCCCAGACAAGACCACGCCCGGGAGGACTATCCATTGCACATATCGTGTGGATCACCTCTACTGGGACCTTGGTGAGTGCGCCACCGGCGCGGTGTTCGAGATCGGGCGGCGAGGCTCGACCGCCAGGGTCTGCCTGATGGACGACGATGAGTACCAGGCGTACGTCGACGGCGATGGGTACGAGTACGAGTTCTTCGGCGGCTTCTACGACCTCACCCCGGCCGGTGCGGCGCTTGGCCTAGTTGTACTGCAGGGGCATGGCGGCGGCGATGGCGATCCCGACCGGCCCACAGCCTGCGCCAAACCAAGGGCGTGCGATTAGCCGCTGCCGGCGGTGGTGACAGGCAAGGGTTCGGTGAGTGGTTCGACTCGCCGTTCGTGTCACGGCGAGGTCGAGGGCGTGCTCGTCGCGCGGTCACCAACAGGAGCGGTGGGCTGTTCGCCCCATAGGAGGTGGAGCCCTGTTGCCTCGTAGGAGCCAACTTATCTAGTAACTAGTTACTTGGTAAGCTCCGGTCATGCAGAGGAACGCGGTGCGTTGGGGGTTGTTGGCGGTCTTCGCGGACGGCCCGAAGTACGGCTATCAGTTGAAGAGCGAGTTCGATGCTCATACCAGTGGAAGTTGGGCGTTGAACGTGGGGCAGGTCTACACGACGCTTGACCGGCTTGCCCGCGACGGTTACGTGGCGCCGGTCGGCAGCAACGCCGACGGGCGCCAGGTTTTCGCCATCACCGATCAGGGGCGGGAGGCCCTGACCAGTTGGTTCGTCACACCGGTGACCGACACCGACCGACCACGTAGCGAGTTGGCGATCAAGTTAGCGATGGCGGCGGTCGCGCCTGGCGTGGACGTCGCGGCGGTGGTTCAAGTGCAGCGGGCTGAATCGATGCGGCAGATGCGTGACTACACCGACCTACGTCGCCAGGCCGACGAGAGCGACGATGTCGCCTGGCTGCTCCTCGTCGATCATCTGATCTTCACGCTTGAAAGTGAGGTCCGCTGGCTGGACCACGTCGAGGCGACTGTGCTGCGGCGGGCGCGACCTCGCCGGGCACCCTCGAGGACGCCAGCGCCGGCGGATCAGCACCGCACGGAGGTCGAGGTGGGTTGCCAGTGAGTGCGGCGGTGTTGCGTTTCGTAGGCGTCAGCCGGGTCTACGGCAATGGCGAGCAGGCGGTTCACGCTCTGGACGAGGTGAGCTTCGAGGTGGCCGCCGGCGAGCTGGTTGCCGTGATGGGCCCTTCGGGGTCTGGGAAGTCGACGCTGTTGGCATTGGCGGGTGGGCTTGACGCACCGACCTCGGGGACGGTGTTCGTGGAGGATGTCGAACTCGGCGGCTTGGACGCGGCAGCGTTGGCGCGGCTGCGCAGGGATCGTGTCGGCTACGTCTTTCAGGACTACAACCTGGTTACTGACCTGACCGCCGCGGAGAACGTCGCGTTGCCGCGCGAGTTGGCCGGGGTGGGCGCGCGGTCGGCGCAGCGGGAAGCTGTCGTCGCGTTGGCCGAGGTGGGTTTGAGTGATATGGCTGGCCGCTTTCCTGATCAGCTCTCCGGCGGGCAACAGCAGAGGATCGCGATCGCCCGCGCGTTGATGGGACAGCGGCGGCTGGTCCTGGCTGACGAGCCCACCGGCGCCCTGGACTCGCACACGAGCCTCGCCGTGTTGAAGGTGCTGCGGGCCCGCATCGATGCCGGTGCCGCCGGGGTGCTGGTCACACATGAGCCGCGCTACGCCGGGTGGGCCGACCGGACGATCTTCCTGCGCGACGGCAGACTGGTTGACGCCACCGGGCCGAGGCAGACCCCCGAGCAGCTGCTCGGGAGGACCGTGTGACCCGGACCGCCGGCGAGTTCGTCGGCTCGTGGCGTGCCGCGCTGCGGGTTGCCCGCCGTTCGACCCTCCGCCATCGTGGACGCAGCGCGTTGATCCTCATGATGTTGTTCCTGCCCGCTTACGCCGCTACGGTCCTGGCGGTAAGTTGGGCGAACCTCAGCGGCACGTCTGCTCAGGAGGTGACCTTCCGCATGGGGCAGGCCGACCTGATCGTCGACGACGGTGACGTGGCTCGGTCAAGCCTGCCGTCGAATAGCCGATCAATGCCGTCAACGCGAGGCCGCACTGTAGTTGCCGGGCCCGCCGGTCTCGCCGCGTTCGAATATGAGGCGACCGACCTTGATGACCCCCTCAACCGGGGCCGCTATGTGCTGCGGGCCGGACGTGCTCCGCAGGGGGCGGCGGAAGTTGCGGTGACCCGGGCGCTCGCTCGTGAACTTGATATCCGCCCCGGCAATCAAGTGGTTGCCGGCATGCCGCAACGGAGTCTCACCGTAGTAGGGGTCGTCGACTGGAGCCGTTCCCTCCATTCGGCGGGGCTGCTTGTCCCCGCCGAGGCACCCTTGTCGGGCGCGCGCGCAGAGCTGTTGGTGAAACTGCCGGCCGGGCAGAGCTGGTCACCCCCGGAGTCGAGCACCACGACTAACGGCTTCAGCTTTATGCTCCGCGAAGACCTGAAGCCGACTGTCGCGGAGAAGGCGATGGAGGCTGGGGCGGTTCTGCTCGTCACGACCTTCGCCGGGGCGCAGGTGGTGTTGCTCGTGGGTGCGGCGTTCGTGGTCGGGGCCCGCAGGCAGCGGCGAGACCTGGCCATGATCGCTGCGGTAGGGGGCACTGGACGCCAGGTCGGGCGGATCGTCCTGGCCGGTGGACTGCTCCTGGGTGCCGCCGCGGCCATCGCCGGGGCCGGCGCGGGCCTGCTGACGTTCACGCTGGCCGGGCCGCTCATCGAGGCCATTGCCGACCACCCCTTAATCGATGTCTCCGTACCCGTGCCGAGCGTTGCGGGGGTGACGGTCGTGATGCTCACGATCGGGGTCCTCGCGGCTCTGTTACCCGCCCGCACCGCCGGCCGCGGACCGGTCCGCGCTGATCTGGGAGGTCAGCGGACTCGCTCCCGCCTCGACCTTGCCGCCCTTGCGGTCGGCATGATCCTTCTCGCTGCCGGCACGGCAGCCCTCGTGCTTGCCGGCCACCCCGAGGGCAGAATCGAAATCCTCGCCCTCGGCGGTGTCGCGCAGCTAGTCGGTGTCGTGGCATGCGCTCCCACCCTCGTCCGGCTCGCCGGCCGCGTCGCTGCCGCGCTGCCTCTGTCCGGCAGGCTGGCACTGCGTCACGGCGCACGGCACCGACTGCGCACAGCGGCAGCGATCGCGGCGATCACCGCCGCGACCGCAGGCAGCGTTTCCCTCGCAATCGTCGGCACAGCCCGCAACGACGCGCCAGCCACGCCATTGCGCACTCGCCCCGGCCAGATCGTGCTCGAAGCCGAAACCCTTCGGCTACTTGGTGAAGACGGCCTTCGCCGCTTCACCGCAGCCCTGCCGACACGGGAAATCGTCACACTCAAAACGACCACCGACACCAGTACACCGCTAACAAGCCTCCCACCTGAGGGCGCCGCCGACCCCAGACTGATCGCGGCTTTCGAACAGCGCAGGGTCGCTGTCGGCGGGGCTGAAATAGTTCATCTGGTCACCGGTCGGCCTGCAAACGCGCAGGAACTGGACATCCTCGCCGACGGCGGTGCGGTCGTCTTCAACGACACCCTGATCGCCGATACGCAGATCATCCTGACGAAGGATGGAAAACCTCTCCCGTCCCTGCCTGCACTTCTTGCCGTTCGTGGGGATTACTACCCGCAGCTGCCCGGCTTGGTGATCTCAGCGGCGACGGCGAGGCGGCTCAACCTGACTGTCGCGACCGAAGCAACGGTGATCGACCCTACCCGCCAACCCGGGCCTAAGGAGTTGACCGCCGCGAACGACGTCCTGCTCCGCGCCCAACTCAACACTCGCCAGCCACTCGATCAGCCGGTCACCGCCGCAGCGACGCAGGTGTCAGCACCGGCGGAAGAAACCACCACAATGTTTTACCTACTCGCCGCAATCAGCGCCCTGGTCACCCTCGTCGCCAGCACCGTCGCCGTTGGCCTGGCATCCGTTGAACTACGCCCCGACCTGGCCACCATGACCGCAGTCGGCGCCACCCCCCAAACCCGCCGACGAATCACCGCCGCGCAGAGCGCCCTCATTGCCGGAATCGGCGCTGTCCTAGGCCTACTCGCCGGCCTCGGACCCGCAGCCGCCTACATCAGCTACAGCATCAACGCGCACTGGCACACCCCCTGGCTCGCCCTCCTCCTAATCGCCGCCACACCACCAGCACTCACCACATTCCTCACCGGGCTCCTCACCCGAGGCCAACCACGACTCACCCGCAGGACGAACTGAGGGCACTCGACCTGGTTATCGTGGCCATCCCGGCCGAGGTTCCCGCTGCCGTCGCACGTTCCCTGACGGCATGGGCCCGGCAACGCCATTCAGCGGCGCTAGTGCGGTGACCACGAACGTTGACGGTGTTGGGGTCAGGCTGCTTGGGTGGCGGCTTGGCCCCAGTGTCGTTGTCGTTTGCTGCGGCTGCGGCTGCGGCTGCGGGCGCGTTCGTGGCGGTGGGCGGCCAGGACGTCGGGGTGGCGGGCGTTGGCGTTGCGCGAGCGCAGGTAGGACTGCAACCGTCGGGTCAGGACGGGGTGGTTGGGGTGGTTCGAGCTGGCGATGACGAAGGTGCGCAGCGGCCCGAACTGGGCCTCGATCGGGTTGGCCCAGGAGGCGTAGGTCGTGCGTTAAACACCTGCACGCAGGGATCCTCGATGATCATCCTCAGCAGACAGACGTCGGGGTTACGACACATCCCTTAGCTAACATCGGCAAAGCGGCCTGCCCCTGAGCGGAAGATTGTTGATACGCCTGCCCGTCGGGGCCGGATCACTCGATTAACACAGTCCGCAGCCAGGTCCGCCGAGCCTGGAACACCCATCGCTGGACTACCTCTCGGCTCCGGGGGGGGCAACCTTTGATCAGCGCATGCTCTTACTGAAGATTGCACGCGCAACATCATCGCAGGCAGCGCTCGCTTCGGTGATCAACTCCCCTTCAGGGCGGGGTGCCGTCGCAATAGCGAACCGGCCTTCAATGACCTATCCGGTCGTAATCCGGCATGGCCGGAGGAGTGAAGTCACCATGAGATCGAAGTGCAGCCTATTTGACACAAGCAGACGGTCGAATGGCGCATCGACGTATTTTAGAGCAAGTCGGCTCGTTGACCGCGCGGGCTTCTTGATCGTGTGACTGATGGTGCTTGCCGTGCTGCGGGGTCGCGCCTGAGGCCCGCAAGCTAGCCTCCGCTTATGAAAGGAAGCCTCATGCCAGTTGCATCTTGGTCAACAACTTCGTTGCTAGTATCCGCTGATACGCCAGTTTGGGTAACAGCCTCAGAATTCAAACTCAAATCATTGCGCCACTCATACGGATTTTTCAGGGCGGGGTTCGATGTGCGCGCTCAGGTACTGAAATCCGATGGCGCAATTGGCCTTTGGCTTGAAGCTCGACCGGCTGCCAAGCTTTACCGATTCGTCTCCGCTTGGAGTGATGAATCCGCGCAATGGGCGATGGTTAAGGCAAATCCGCACCGCGAAATTATGACACATTACCGACCGCTAATCGAGTGGTCTCGACTAGCCTCCTGGACGGTGGAAGCGGCCGCCCTGCCAATGAGCTGGGAATTGGCAGAAGCGCAATTTGTGCGTAAATAGTGAAGTGATCCTTATGGCAGGTTTTGGGGTCGTGACGGTACCCAACGTTAGTAAGAGCGCGGTTCACATTGCCGGCAGTCGGATGTGTTGAAGGTGCGGCGTTGTTGGCGGGTGGCGGGTTTGCCTCGGGTGAGACGGCCGAGCATGCCGCTGAGGGCGGCCCATCGGATCATGGCCTCGGACGTTGTGCTGCGGTGGGTGTCGTAGTCGCGGGCCAGGCGGCGGTGGGCGGTGATCCAGGTCAGGGTTCGCTCCACGACCCAGCGGCGGGTGTGTACGACGAAGCCTTGCTGGTCGGCGGGTTTGTGGACGATCTCGATGGTGGTGCGTAGCAGGTCGCGGGCCCAGTCGACGAGGCGGCCGGGAAGCCGGTGTTGGCGAAGACGTGCCGGATGGGGGAGCCGTGTAGGTGGCGAGTAGGGCTTCTTTGGCGCCGTCGTGGTCCTGCCAGGACGCGGCGAGGACCCAGGCGGTGACCAGGAGGTCGGGGGTGTCGGTGACGATGAAACGTTTCCTACCGTTGATCTTCTTGCCGGCGTCGGAGCCGCGGGAATCGCGGGGGCAGGGTGTCGCCGCCCTTGATGCTTTACGAGTCGATGATCCCCGCTGTTGGCTCTGGCTGACGGCCGTGAGCCAGGCGGACCTCCTCGCGCAGTTCGGTCAGGATCCGCTTGGTCACGCCCCGGTTGTTCAGCCGCGTGAAGTGCGCGTACACGATCTGCCATGATGGGAAATCGACCGGCAGGTACCGCCACGCGCAGCCGGTATGCATCACGTACAAGATGGCGTCGATGTTGGCTCGGCGCGCGTGCTTTCTGGTCTGCCCATCCACGTGGAGACGGCAGCATCCGCTCGATGATCTCCCACTCGGGGTCGTTCAGGTTAGACGGGTGCCGCCGCAGTCGATCCATACCTGACTCTGTGCGCCTACCTGACTAGGGTCCATAGTAGATCTGATGGATGGTTGAGGGACCCGCCTATCCGTCCGACCTGTCCGACGCCCGCTGGGCGCTGATCGCACCACGACTGACCACCTGGCGTCAGGCCCGCACCGACGCCAATGAATCTCGGAGCTTAGTTGAGCACCGGAGATTGGTGGGTGCGGAGCAGGACCTGGTCGCAGCCAAGCAGCGTTATGGTCGGGCAGCCTTTCGGACGCGGGTGGTGTGGAGGCTTTCCCAGAGGCTGACCATATGCGCGTGCAGAACCTCCTCAGCCTCCTCTTCGGTGAGGTGGCCTATGAGTACGTGGCTGGTGAGGCCGTCGGCGAGGGCGAGTAGGGTGCGAGCCTCGCGCTGCGGGTCGGGCGGCGCAGCGCCTTCGTCGGCCGGGACGCTCTCGGCGGCCTCTGTGATGAGGCGGGCGAGGAGGTCCTGGAGGGCCGCGTAGCTGGTTCTCAGCGAGCGGGCGAGCGGCTCGCTGACGGCCGCTTGGGCGACGAACGCGAGCCAGATCCGTGCTTCGGTGCGGTGCGCTTTGCGAAGTAGGGCGATCTCGGTGGTCACATGGCCCAGGGCGGTGGCGGCCGACTGGGCCGCGCTTCGGGTCAGGTGGTCCCGCACGCGTTCGATGATGCGCTCGCCGACATAGTCGACGGCGAACAGGAGCATCTCCTCCTTATTGCGGAAGCAGCGCTGAACGGCACCCAGGGAGACCTGCGCGCGGGCGGCGACGTCGCGCATGCTTACTCCCTCCGGTCCGTGTTCGTCGGCGAGGAGGCAGACTGCCTCGGCGATCTGGCGGCGTCGGCTTGCGTAGTCCACCTGCTTGGGCATGCGGTCGTCTCCTTATTCCGATACGATCGTATCTCTTCTGGGGTATGGTGCCGATGCAAGCACGTCGACACGTGGATGGGGAGCGCAAGGATCATGCAGGACGCCCTGTGGAAGCTGTCGGCCGCCGCTCAGGCGGAGGCGGTCCGAGGCGGAGAGATATCGGCGGTCGAACTGGTCGACAGCCACCTGGAACGCATTACCGAGGTCAACCCGCAGGTCAACGCGGTCACGCAGCTGTTAGCCGAGCGCGCCCGTGAGGCCGCCGCGCAGACGGACCGACGGCGGGCCTCGGGTGAAGAGCTCGGCCCCCTGGCCGGAGTGCCGTTCACGGTGAAGGAGTGCACCGCAGTCGAAGGCGTGCCGACCACGTTCGGAACAGCGCGCTTCCGTGACTTGGTGGCGCCTGTCGACGCGCTGCCGGTGGCTCGGCTGCGTGCGGCCGGAGCGATACCGATCGGGCACAGCAATATGCCCACCCTGATCCTGGCGGGGATGCACTCTCGCAGCGAGTTGTTCGGCGACACCGTCAACCCGTGGGACCCAAGCCGGACCCCAGGGGGCAGCAGCGGTGGCGACGGGGTGGCAGTGGCCACCGGTATGGCCGCGCTCGGGCTCGGCAATGACTCTGGTGGATCAGTGCGGATCCCGGCCTCGTTCTGCGGCGTGGCTGGGCTGAAGCCGACCGTCGGGCGGTTCCCCGCCGACCATCGCGTCCTCGGCCCGGACGACCCTGGACTGGCCTCACAGATGCTGGTCACCGACGGGCCCCTGGCCCGCAGGGTCGCCGACCTGCGACTGGCATACGAGGCGCTGGCTGGGACCGACCCGCAGGACCCGCGGGCCGTACCGGTGCCCGTCCATGGCGAGCCGCTGCCGGGGCGGATGACGGTCGCAGTCGTTGCCGACCCCGGGGGCCATGGCGTTCACCCCACGGTCCGCGAGGCTGTCGCGGCCGCGGCCGACGCGTTGCGAGACGCCGGGTACGACGTGCGGGAGATTGCGGACGTTCCGCGGCTGGATGAGGCGCTCGAGGCGTACGGCCGGATTACCGTGACGGAGTTCGCCGAGACCTGGCCAGTAGTGCGGACACTGCTCGGTGAGGGCGGAGATCGCTACATCGGGATGGCGATGGAGAAGACTCCGCCAGCGACAGCTGCGGAGTTTGCGAGGCTGATGGGGGTCTGGCTGGGCATCCGCCGTTCCTGGGCGGAGTTCCTCGACAAGTACCCGCTGCTGCTCGGGCCGGTGTTCACCGAGCCGCCTGTCGAGCCAGGGCTGGAGTCACGCGACAAAGAGGGCTGGGAACGGGTCGGCGCGGGCATGCGCCTGTGCACGGTGACCAGCTTCGTGGGCGTGCCCGGGGTCGCCGTACCGACCGGGGTCAGCGACGGGCTGCCGTCCGGCGTGCAGATCATCGGGCGCGCGTTCCGGGAGGACCTGTGCCTGGCCGCTGCCCAGGAGGTTGAGGATCGCCTCGGCGTTCTCACACCGATCGACCCGTGCTCTGAAGGCCCGACTGCCGCGCGGTAGGCGGGCAACCGCACCGAGCAGCACGTGGTCAAGACCGGTTGCACGGCAAGAAGAGGCAAGCATCCGGGGAGCGGCCCGAGAACCTCCTTCCCAGCCGGGCGCATCGACGACCAGGAAGTGCCGGCAAACGACCGTCTGCCGACACTCGCTCCCGTGATCATGGATCCGCAGGTGGGCATCGTCGACAACCCGCGTCAGTCGGCGCTAATGACAACCAGAACGGACACGATGAACACGCCCTCCGCAGACGACCGTCAGCCCTCCTGCCGCGATCTGGTGGGCGCGCTCGCCCAGAACGACCGGCGCGCCGCCTACGCGGCCCTCGCCTTCGGTGCGACAACCGTGGCCGAGGTCGCCGAACGATCCGGGCTGCGCCCACCAGCCGCCGCAATGGCCCTGCAGAAGCTGGCGGACGTCAGAATCGCGTCCTTCGACCGTGAGGAACACACATACACCCTGCTCGACGACACCTTCCAGCTGGCAGTCCAGGCGGAGGTCAGGGTCGCCGGGCGAGCTGGCGGGGACGGAGCGGGCTCCTACTTCCGGCGCGGCCGACTGACCTCCATCCCGGGCAACAAGTACGTGCGCGCCCGGGTGCTGGATGTGGTAAAGGGCTCGTTCGAGCCCGGCGTGCCCTACCCCGAGGCCAAGGTCAACGCGATCTGCGGCGAGTGGTTCGACGACTGGGTGACCCTGCGCCGCGCCCTCGTGGACGAAGGCATGCTGCGCAGAAACGAGTCCGGCTCCATCTACGAGCGCGTCTGACGAACGGTGGTGGCCTCGATGCCGTCCAGTTCCGGCATCCGGATGTCCATCAGGATCCCGTCGGCGCGGGCGCTGCGGGCGAGCGCTACCGCCTCGCGGCCGTTGCTGGCCTCGCCGACGACCTCCATGTCGGGCGCGGAGTCGATGAGCGCGCGGAAGCCGCTGCGGATCAAAGTTTGGTCGTCGGCGAGCAGGATCTGGATCTGAGTGGCCACGTCGATACCTCCGGTTTGGAGGGTGCGGGGAGGAAGGCGTGCACGGCGAACCGGCCGCTCGGGTCGGGACCGGCGTGCAGGGTCCCGCCCACCGACGCGGCCCGCTCCCGCGTACCGGTCAATCCGTGTCCGGTATGCCGGCCTGGGCTGGCCGTGAAGCCGGGTCGGAGCCGATTCTGGACGGCGATCGTGAGCCCGGTCCGGGTGTAGCTGAGGCGAAGGTGGGCGATGGGGTCGCCGCCGTGTTTGCGGGCATTGCTCAGGGATTCATGGATGATCCGGTATGCGGCGAGTCGACCGCGGTGGGCAGCGGCCGCGCCTCGCCGTCCTGATGGTGGGCGACCCGCAGACCCGCGGCCGCTACGGAGTCGAGAAGGTCGCCGAGCCGGGTCAGGCCGGGTGTCGGTTCGGTGGAGGACTCCGGGTCGTCGGCGTGGTGCAGGACGGTGGAGAGTTCCTCGATGCCGGTCCGGGCGGCCTGCCGTACGTGGGCGAGGCCTTCTTCGGCCTGGTCCGGCTGCTCGCGCAGGGCATGCACCGCTACTTCGGTTTGCACGCTGATAAGGGCGAGGTAATGGGCCACGATGTCGTGCAGCTCGCGGGCGATGCGCAGCGGAACAGCGGTTCCACATCGTTGCGGATCCACACGCCGACCGATGCTGCCCGATGGCTTTGCTGAGGTTCCTGAGCAGCTTGCCACCCGTCGGCGACCTGGATCGCCTGCGGTGTGCCAGTTGGGCGCCGTCGGCGTAGCTGCCGGTGCGGTCTCGAGACATGACCTGGATCTGGGGATGCTGGCACAGCCATTCAGCGAAGGTATTGGCGGTCCGGTCGGGCAGGACGTCGATCGGCCCGCGCTGCTGGATGTCGGCTCTGGCACACACCCCCTGGACCCGGATGACCGCGCCGGAAAGGATCACGGCCGGGGCGGGCTCAGTGCACAGGTGACCCGTGCAACCGACACGGTCGAATCATGACAACACGGGATTGGCATTGTGTCCCCGGATGGACAGGCTGAAGTCATGAAAGACGTCGTTATTGAAGTGAACCAGCTGCGTCGCAGCTATGGGAAGTTCGAGGCGGTCCGGGGGGTGTCTTTGGCCATCGGCCGGGGCGAGCTGTTCGCCCTGCTGGGCACCAACGGCGCCGGCAAGACCACCACAATCGAGGCGCTCGAGGGGTTGCAGCGGCCAAGCTCCGGCGAGGTGCGTGTGCTCGGCCTGGACCCGATCGCCGACCGCTCCGAGGTGCGTCCGCGGACCGGCGTGATGCTCCAGCACGGCGGTTTCACCGGCGCCCTGACCGTACGCGAGACCATCGAGTCCTGGCGTGCGCTCACCGTCCGCCCGCGCACCACCCGCGACATGCTGGAGACGGTGGAGCTGGCCGACCGGGCCGACGTCGCCGTCGAGCAACTCTCCGGCGGCGAGGGCCGGCGGCTGGAGCTGGCGCTGGCCGTGATGGGCCGGCCGGAGGTGCTCTTCCTCGACGAGCCGACCACCGGCATGGACCCTGCCTCGCGGCGCCGCACCTGGGATGTCATCCGCGAGCTGCAGGCGGGCGGGACCACCATCCTGCTCACCACGCACTACCTCGAAGAGGCGGAGGTACTCGCCGACCGGGTGGCGATCATGCAGGGCGGGCACATTGTGTCTCGCGGGACGCCCGAGGAGGTGGTGCACACGCTGCCGGCGCGGATCACGTTCCGCTCACCGGAGGGGTCCGACCTGCCCGATCTGCCGCACGGCACGCTCTCGGTAGACGGTGACCGCGTCGCCTACGAGACCCGCGACCTGCAGGGCGACCTCTCCCGGCTGCTGGACTGGGCCAACGCCACCGGAGTGCGGCTGTACGGGCTCTCCGCGCGCCCGGCCACCCTCGAGGACGTCTTCCTGAACATCGCCGGCGAGCACGATAACGCCGGTCACCGACCGGAACGTGAGGAAGTTCGATGACCACCGTCACGACAGATCGGGCGGCGCGGCCGTCCTGGCAGATGCTCGCCCTGCTGCGCGTGGAGCTGCTGGCGCTGCGGCGCAACTGGACCGCGGCCGCCCTCTCCGTGGTCACTCCGCTGCTCATCGGGCTGCTGTTGACCAGCGGATACGGCGGCCAGACGGTCCCCGGAGTGCGCCGGGTGGTCAGCGTGACCGCGCTGATCATGGTCTTCGTGGTGCACCACCACCTGACCACCGTTTACGCCTCGCGCCGGCAGGAGAACGTGCTCAAGCGGATGCGTGTGGGTCTGCCGTCCGACCGCACCATTCTGCTCGGCACCGCCAGCAGCACCGTGCTCACCTTCCTGGCGCAGACCGCCGTACTGGCGCTCTATGCCATCCTGGTGCTCGACCTGCCGGTGCCGCGGCACCCGCTGGTGATCCTGCTTGCACTGCTGCTCGGCGCCGCGGTGATGGCCGCCTTCGCCGCGGTGCTGTCCGCGGTCACCCGCAGCTCCGAGGCCGCGATGCTGACCACCCTGCCGTCCATGGTGATCTTCCTGGCCACCCCGGGTGCCCTGCTGCCGCTGGGCGCGCTGCCGGCGCCGATTGAGAGGGTGCTGTGGTTCCTGCCGACCGGCCCGTTCACCGAAATGCTGCGCGTCGGGTGGCTGGCACAGACCGACGGGGGCCGGGCGCTCGGCTTCTGGGAAAGTCATCTGCTCGCGCTGCCCTCGGCTGGTGTGCTGTTGGTGTGGCTGGTCATCGGCGCCTGGCTGACCCGCCGGTTCTTCCGGTGGGAGCCCCGGCACGTCTGATCCGACGCCAGCCCATGGTGCACCATGGGAGAGGTCCAGACGAGGTGACGGTGCGGATGATCATGGGCGGCGACGGCGCGGGGCCGGTGATCCGGGTGCTGCTGGCCGACGACGAGGATCTTATCCGGGCGGGGCTCGCCGCCCCGCTCGGCTTGGAGCCCGACATCGAGGTGGTGGCCGAGGCATCCGACGGGCGTGGCGCGGCTACCGCCGCTCGCGCCCACGCCCCGACGTCGCCGTGATCGACCTGCAGATGCCGGCCCAACGGCACGGAGGTGAGCGCCGAGCTGGCCCGCGTCCTGCCGGTTGCCAGGTGGTGATCCTCACCGGACACGGCCGCCCGCCGCATCTGTATCGGGCGCGCTGACCGCGGGTGCCAGAGGCTTCCGCTCCGGGCGGCACACTGGCGGAGGTGATCCGCCGCGTGCACGGCGGCGGGCGCTACGTCGACCCGGCGCTCGCGGCCGACGCGCTGACCGCCCCCGAGTGCCCGCTGACCCCTCGCGAGCTGGACGTCCTGCGGCCGGCTGAGTTGGCCACGCCGGTCTCCGAGGTGTCGCACTGCACCAGTCTGTCGATCGGCTCAGTCCGCAACCACCTCTCTGCCGCAGTCAGCACGCTCAAGGTGGCCAACCGGGCGGAAGCTTTCCGCACGACGACTCGTAGCCCAGCCGGTAGCGGTGCTTGAGGAACATCAACCGCAGGTAGGTCTCCATCGGCACACTCGGCCGGCCCATCCGCACCGAGAAATACGCCTTGATCGGGGTGAGGAACCGCTCGTCATCGAGCCACTGATCGACCCGCGCCAGCTCAGCCGGCAGCAGTAGGCACGCCTCCGGCAGCACCGACTCCCACAACGACGGCTGAACATTGCGCATACGAAGCACCAGATGCCCTTACGCCATAACAACCCCTCACCCTGATCAACGACAACGAGGCCGGCCACGCAGCGCGCAACCAGCCTCAATCGACCAATTCGTCGTCTTCACAATCGCGTCCTGACTGAGAGTCACGCCCGCGTGCGCCCACTGTTAGTTGACAGGCAACGTCACAGACTGAGCTGCCTACAACCAAGATCACAAGGGTGATGCCGTGCGCGCAGCACGAGTGAACCCTCCGAGCAGGTGCGCGGCCCAAAATCGGGCACCCCTCGCCACCTCACCTCTGCGGTGAAGCCGTCGGCTCGAAGGTGAGGCTTGCCCGATGGGTACCAGCTACGAACCGATGAGTCTGGCCAGGCAAGGCCGAAGACGGCATGGGGGCGCGCGGCCGGGGGTGGGCACTGTGGAAAGCGCTGATCGTGTACGCCGACTGACCTCGTCAAGGTGGTAGCCGACGTGGGGCAGTTCGGTTCTGCGGCCTACCCCTTTGAAGGGCCGTCGCCCGCTGTGGCGGCGCGCAGCTCCTTGAGCACGTACGTGGTGGCCTTCTCGACGACGCGGATGCCCTCTTTCTGGCTCACGTGATGATCGGAGAGCACGGCGATGAGCCAGTCGTGACGGGCCTCGACGATCCGTCCGATGCTGTTGACCAGCCAGCGACCCCCGTCGACGTCGGCGGTGTCCCAGCCGTTCTTGACGTAGTCGGAACGGCTGCCCGGCTCCCGCGCGGCGGTGACTCCCCATCGCTGCTCGGGGATCACCTTCTTCATGAGGCCCATGACGAAGGTACGGTCCTGCGGGGTCAGCGGTCCCGTCGGTGACGTGAGCGCGGTCAGCAGACGGAGTTGGTCGGCGACAGTTGTCGTGGTGAGTCCCCACTGCGAGTTGGGCTTCGTCTCACGCAGACCGAGCGCGCGGTTGGCGGCGGTGAGGCCGCGCGAGCCATCGATCCGCTGCCACAGGGCGACCGCCGCGTCGTTGTCACTGGACACGATCATGGCCTCGGCCAACCGCCGGGTGTCAGAACTCAGGGCCTTTCCCGGCGGGTTCTGGCGCAGCAGAAGGGCCGCGAGGATGTTGACCTTGACGATGCTGGCGGTCTCGAACCGTTTGGCGCCGACCGTCACCGCAGCCGTTCCTTGTCGGTCCAGTGCCGCGACCGCCAGGTGGCCGTCGTATCGCTGCACGTAGGCCTTGATGCGCGTTCTCGCCTGGTCGATCCGGTCGATGGCCGGCGTCGTGGGGATCGGACTGGCAGGGGAAGAACTGTGCGATGGTCCGGCTCCGTCGCCGTCGCGGCCGCGCGTGGCACCGAAGGCGGCCGTCGCGACGCCGGCCAGCGACATGGTGGCCGCGGAGATGACCCAGCGTCGCGGCAGCTGCCGACTCCGCTCAGCCAAGGCGGGCCACCGCCCTCGCGGCGATCTGATCCACCACGACCTGGCTGCCCGGATCGGGCAGGCGGACCGTCGAGACCGTCTCGCCTCGTCTCAGCATCACGAAGTACGTGACGGTGTTCGGGGTGTCCGCATGCGCGATGCGACCTCGAACGAGCATGCCGGTGCCCTCCAGATAGTGGATACTTGCCACAGCAGGTGGCGCTTCAGCCGACGACGCGTGGCGGCACGCTCGTCGCCGCCGCAGCACCGGCGCGGCGGTTGCCAGCCGCCGGCTCGACACCACCGGGATTCCCCGCACCCCGGCGACAGTCGGAACCCGTCAATGGCGTTCCTCGGCGAACAGCTCGGAACGGGTCTCGCCGAGCACCTCACGCAGGCGGTTGAGGGAGCGCATGCTCTGGCTCTTGACGACGGCAGTGGAGACGCCCACAACCTCGGCGGTTGTCTCCACGCTCAGGTCGTCCCAGTAGCGCAGGACGATGATCGCCCGGTCCCGCAATGGCAAGGTGGCGACCGCGTCCAGCAACGTCATGCGCAGCTCGGCCGGATGTTCCTCGCTGCGCTCCGGCGGCGCCGACATCGCCAACTCGCGGCTGGAGCGACGCCGTTGCTGGTCGATCATGCAGCGCAGCAGTATCTTGCGGGCGTACGCGTGGGGGTCGTCGGCCCGGCGGACCCGCCTCCAGTTGGCGTACACCTTGGCCAGCGTCGTCTGGGTGAGGTCCTGGGCGAGATGCCAGTCGCGGCACATCAGGAACGCGGCGTCGCGCAGCCGGCCGGCGGTCGCCTGCGCGAACTCCACGAAGTCTTCGTCAGCCATTCGACCGGGCCAGCTTCGGGAACTTCTTGGCACCGTTGATGACGAACTCGGCCGGCAGTTTCGTCCCCCAGGTCGGGTTCGCGGCGATCTCGGTCGCCTCCTTCACGGAGAGGACGGGCGGTGCCGGCACAGTTCCCTTGGCATCCCAGGCCAGACAGGTGGAGATCATGAGATCGACCTGGAGGCCAGCGCGGTGGTGAACGGTGACCGTCTGGGTCTGCACGCAGTTGTCGGGTACTTCGGTCAGCTCCACCGTCCCCGGGGCAGGGTCGCCGCCGAGGCGGTCGCGGTAGATGGAGAACCGCAGCATGCCCGGCCCATCGCCTCGGTCCAGGTAGAGCTGGACCGACGGCATGCCGGGGCCGGCCCCGCTGCTCTCCAGACTCGCGTAATCGCTGGTCTTCCCCCTGGGTAGAAGCCGGGTCAGCAGTTCCAGCGCGCCCTGCGGTGTGGCGGTCAGCAGCTCACCGTCCGGCCCCGCCCCGATCCCCACGGTGTCGATCACCGTGGTCGAGGGAGTCGGCGACACTGACTGAAGGGGGTCCCCTCCGCTGCCCTGCTCGAACCCGCCCGAGGTGCCATCTGGGGAATCGGCCGGGGACGGCGTGGCGGTGTCGACCGATCCGCTCGGCAAGCCCACGTTCGCCCCGCCGGGCTGACCGACGTCATCCGCGCCGACGCCGAGCGACCCGGCGGCCAGGCCGATCACGAGCAGCATCGCCAACGCCGCTCCGCCGACGCCGAACTGCGCCAGGCGGCGCTGGCGACGAATTCGGCGGCCCTGCACCACCGACTGCTGGACCAGGTCACCCAACGGCGGGGCGGGATGTTGGGCCAGGTCGTCCCTCAAATGCCCACGCACGTCGCCCATGTCCCTTATCCCTCCTCGGCCGACCGCCCGCAGTGGCGATCCGTCACTGACCTGACGGGTTGGCCAGCCGATTTGGTTACCGCGTTTCGGCGCGAATTCTCAGTCGCCCCCGTCGACTGACGGGGGTGCCTTCAGTACGCGCGCGCCCAGCAACACAGAGTTAGATTTTCCCTGCCAGGGGCGCTACCGCGGAAGGGCGAAGGGCGGCAGGCGCGTCTCGTTCCGCCAGTGCTAGGCGTCGTATCTGAAGGGATGTGCGGCTTGCTGGGAACAGCGCGCCGCTCTTCGCAGTAGCTCGCTGGGCGTCGCGCAGGCTGACCGTGGGTTGCTCGGAGGCCAATCCCGACGACCGGCGGGCACACGCACTCATCCTGTGCACCGCGCTCATGCGCGCCACCTGCCTCGACATCAACGAGCAAGGCGACGTCTGGGCCAAGATCGCTGACCAGTGCCGGACGTTGGCAAGCCCAGCGCCCACCCAGGAACCCCGAGCGTGGACCAATCTCACCGCCGACGTCCACCGCCTCCTGCTCGGCGCAGCACGCGCAGGCGGCATCGCCAGCGACTGGCTGAGCGCCTTCGAAGACACCGGGACAGCACTGCGCACCCTCCGCGAGTCGGGCAAGCTCACGCGAGGAATCCGCGGAATCACCGCGCTACCGCAGACCAGGCCTCTCTTGATCTTGTGCGCCCGAAGGGACTCGAACCCCTAACCTTCTGATCCCGACCGGCCGACGGCCGGGTGCGGGAGTCCTGGTCGGTTGACGACCCGGACCGGGCGGGACTGGCGGCGGCCGCCCTCGCGTTGCGGCCCCATCTGGCCGCGCACCCGGGCCGCCTCGGAGTCTGCGCGGACGAGAGGTGCGCCGACGTCTACGCCGATGCCTCACCGGCCGGTCACCGCCGGTTCTGCTCGCTCACCTGCCAGAACCGGACCCGGACGGCGGCTTTCCGCCGCCGCCGGGCCCGATCAGGGTGCTGCGCTCGGTGATCAGCTCACCGATCGGGCGGCCGCTCGCCTTCTGCGCCACCAGGCCGGCCAGGATGTAATTCGTGTTGCTGTAGACGAACTTGGCCCCCGGCGCGGATTCCGGCTTCGTGGCGAAGGCGGCCCGGAGCAGCTCGTACGGCTCGTAGTAGGTGTTGAGTCCTTTGGGGAAGTCCGCGAAGATCGCCTCGTCGTAGTCGAGCAGGCCGCTCGTCTGCTGCAGCAGGTGCCGGACCGTGATGGTGCGCCCGTCGATGCCGGGACCACGGACCACGCCCGGGAGGTACGTCTCGACCGGTGTGTCCAGGCCGACCTTGCCCTCGCCGACCAGCTGGAGCACCACCGTGGCGGTGAACATCTTGGTGTTGCTGGCGATCCGGACCCGCCCGTCGACCGGCATCTTCGCTCCGGTGCGCAGGTCCGCGACGCCCGCTGTGTAGTTGCGGGTACGGCCGTCGGGTTGCCGCACCGACGCCAGCACAGCGGGGAACCGGTCCTGGGAGACCAGCGAGTCCACACTGCGCTGGACGGGGGGAGGTGTCGGCGTTGGCCGCGGGCGCGGCGACTAGGCCGGCGCCGACGGTCACCAGGGCCGCCAGGATGCGGGGAAGAACACGGGACATCGGGATCTCCTGTCGGAAGGATGCAACACCGTGAAGTCTTCCGGGATCCACGCTCATGGCGCGTTCCCGGCTAGATGTGGAGCCTTGCGCGTACGGATACCGGCCGCTGCTGCGGCCACGGTGAGCAGCACGCAGGTGACGCCGATGCCGAGCAGCGGGAGCCATGGGATGGTGATGGGCACCGCGATGCCGACCAGGTCGGCGGTGATGGCGCGGCGTACGAGCCAGCCGAGCAGCCGGGTGGTGGCACCGCCCAGGAGCAGTCCGGTGCCGCCGACGAGGGCGGCCTGCCAGATGGCTGCTCGCTGGACCTGGTCGGGGGTCGCGCCGAGGAACTGGACCAGGTCGCGTTGCCGGCGCCGCTGGGATCCGCCGATGAGGGTGGCGTTGACGATCGCGATGGCGGCGTAGAGGCCGGCCGGTCCGAGCAGGATGGTGAGGCTGAGGTTGTTGGCCTGGCGGGTCTGGGCCGTGGTGGCGTCGATCCAGTCGCCGGAGTCGAGGATCCGGCTGTTGGTGCCGGCGAGGGTGCGCTGGAGGGAGACGCGCGCCGCGGCGGCGTCGGCCCGCGGTAGGACGAAGACCGTCCCGGTGGCACGTTCGCTTGCGGGCGGGAGCAGGCCGGCCGGGATGACGGCATCGCCGTACAGGTCGGGTGCGTCGGGGATGACGGCGACGACCCGCAACGGGACCCGCTCGCCGGCGATCCAGACCGGAAGAGTGCCGCCCAGGCCGACGCCGGCGTCGATGACCCCTGTGGCGGTGACCGCCACCACGCGTCCGTGGAAGTCGTCGAGGGTGCCGCGGGTGGCGGTCAGGCCCCGTGCGGCGGAGGCGGTGACGGGGTCGAGGATCTCGACCTCACTGCGCACGCCGGGACGGCCCTCCTCGTCACGCTGGAGCATGCCCTGCCGGCGTACGTCGGCGATCGCGACGGCCTTGTCGGACGCGACCGCCGCCGCTGCGGCCGGACTGTCCGCCTCGACGACGAGCGGTGCGCGCAGCCGGGCCCGGTCCTGCGCGTTCGTCCAGTCGGCGGTGAAGCTGAGGGACAGCAGCAGCGACCCGGCGATGGCGGAGATGGCCACGACCGGGGCGGCGACCGCGGCGGTGGTGCGGGCGGCCGCACGCACCTCGTCGCGGGCCATCCGGGCCGCGACGTCCCGGGCGACGAACGGGCGGGCGAGCAGGGCGGCAAGCCGCGGGATGACGGCGTGGCCGATGCTCATCAGGCCAACCACCACCACCTCGGGCAGCAGGATGGAGGCGACCAGGGCGAACAGCGGCGGCATGTCGGCGGCGACGACGACCACCACCACCAGGCCGCCGAAGCACAGCGTCGCGACGGCGAGCTGGAGAATGCTCGGCCGGGTCCGTTCGATCGCGGCCTCCCGCATAGCGGCGCTCGGGGCGATCCGGGCGGCGCGGCGCGAGGATCGCCAGACCCCGAGGAGCGCGATCACGGCACCGGTGGGCACGGCGACCGCCCAGGCGATCCACGGGCGCGGCGCCCGAAGGTCGAGCGTGGTGATCCCGATGGCCTCCACCAGCCCGAGAACGGCGGGGGCCAGCGCCGTGCCGAGCAGACCGCCGACCGTGGTGGCAGCGGCCGCGACGACGAGGGACTCGCCCAGCAGAAGCCGGCGCACCTGCCCTGGCGTCGCGCCGACCAGGCGCAGCAGGCCGAGCTCGCGCCGGCGGCCGGCCACGACGAAGCCGAACGTGCTGCTGACCACGAACAGCGCCATGAACGCCGAGACCGCCGACATGATCCCGAACATCGCGGCCAGGTCGTCGAGTTGGGCGCGCTGGTCGGCGGTGACGCCGGGCCGGCTGCCGGTGGCGCCGCGGCGGCGCACTGGCCCTGCGCCTGGTCGACCTGGACACCACCAACGGACTCGTCCGCCTCACCGAGAAAGGCGCCACCGTCCGGTGGCAACCGATCACCCTCGACCTCGCCGAACACCTGCACGAGCATGCCCGCGCCCGAGGCGCGGTCCTGCTCACCGACGCGCTCCTGCGCAACCACACCAGTCAACCGATCACGAGCCGCCGCTACGACCACCTGTGGAAACGCCTCGGCGAGCGCCTGCCGTGGGTCGCCGTAAACGGAGTGTCCACACACTGGCTACGCCACACCACGCTCACCTGGGTGGAACGGCACTTCGGCTACGGCATCGCCCGCGCCTACGCAACCAGATCTAGATCTGGAACGTGGTGCAGCAGCACGTAAGCATGCGTTGTATCGGCCACACAGGTGCCGTCCGTCAACTTAGCTGGTCACCCGACGGAAACCTGCTCGCATCCATCAGCGACGATGAAATGCTCTACATCTGGCACACCCAAGACGGGCGGCCCCTCGGCGTGCTCGACACGCCAGACGGGATAGTTCGCAGCCTCTCCTGGCAAGACACCCTCATTGTCACCTACAGCGACGGCAGGATTCTAAGCTGGGATGTATGCGGTGGTCACGCGAAGCGCTCGGTCGAAGACCGAGAACCGCGAGCGCTGACTGCCGAAGAACGCGAGCGATACGGGCTGCCGTCAGCGTCGACCGACTGAGACTCACCGAAACGCGGGCGGGTCGGCTCCAGCTTGATGGGCCACGCGTTCAAACCTGCCACTCGATGATAGAGCGAGGCCCAAGACAAGCGGCGACCCAAATGCGCCCGAACTGCTATGCATGGTTGCGGAAGGTAATGAGCGTGCGGGCTTGAGTCAACCCTGGCCGTACCGTATGCTATCAGCATGTGCACCCCGAAATGGTGCCCATATGATGCGTGCAAGAGTTTGAATCCCCCCTCGGACACAAATTTTTTGCCCACGGTGTGCGCTGAGATCCACTGCAGCGCGCACCGTTTGTGTTTCGGCTTGGCAGGTAAGTCGGAGGCCTAACTGCCGGTAGGCCTTGGCTTTGCCGTCGGGGTCGGCGTCACGCAGCACGATGGAAATGTCGCCGAGCGCTCGGCCTAGTTCGGCGAACTCGGAGCGGCTCATCCCGCGTGGCTGTCTGCTGGATCGCTTGAAGATCAGCTTCGGCTCGTGTCCGTTCGGCCTGAGTTTGGGTAATCCAACCGGTGACTAGTGCGGGACCTGCGCCGGCGTCGAAGGCGGCCCGAGAGCACTTCGTTCACACCGAAGAGGTCGCTGGTTCGATACCAGCATCGCCCACTCTCAGTTTGTGCAGGTCAGAAGCCCGTTGCCGGGGTTGCCGGTAACGGGCTTTGCCGTATGTGCAGCTTACATTTGGAGCAGATTGGGAGCAGCGCGGCTGGTTCTCGGTTCGGACCGGCATGGACCCGCCCGGCTGAGTGACCTGATTTGCGGTCCCGAGTGAGGCCTGCTGCCTAGTTGAAAAGCTAGTCATACCGGTACCGGTGCCCACATCACGAGAGGGTGCCCTCGGGTCATGGTTCACGGGCTGACTGGCCGGCCCGCGGGCCGGTGGTCCGCCCACTCGCCCGTCCACATTGCGAGGTCGTGTACCCAGGTGCGGTGCTCTGCCGGGACTTGGCGGGCCCACGTCGTTGCGTTCCGTGCCGCGAAGTGGGCCCGGACTTGGCAGTCAGTCGCTGTCCATGCGGGAAGCTGCGCTAATCACTCTTCTACCTGTTCGGCGCTGTGGCCGCTGCCGATTAGCCGTGGGATGAGCAACGCGAGTTCGACCCATGCGGCGGCCTTGGCGGACCGGTGCAGGGTTCCGCCTCGGTGCTCATTGTGGGTGTAGTAGCGCTCCGGCACACGGTCGAATACCGGATCGATGGCAGTCACAGACCCCTTTCGCGACGCGGGATGGCCTGCTCAGGTCACGCATAGGCGATCCGCCTGCGGACATTGGATTGGCCAGGGAAATGTGCGGCGTGCTTCTTGCGCGACGTCAAGCAGCTGGCGGATGCGAGCACGGTGAGGAGGCCTGGTGCGTGTGCAGCGGTGATGCCGCGCGCAGGAGGCCTGCACGACCTCTCGAAGTGATCACCGTGCGGGTGATGTCCGCGGCAACTTACGAAGTTCGCGGAGGATGTCGCGGACCGCTGGTGAGCGCGGTGCGGCGGGGGCGAGTTCGTCGTGAAGTCGGTGTAGTAGTGCGACGCTGCGCACGGAGCTGACGGCGGGTAGGCGGCCAAGGGCGAGGCGGGCTGTGCTGACCGCGAGGTCGAGGTCGCCGGCGGCGTTGTGTGCGAGGCTGAGCCAGGCGCCGTGGCGTAGTGCGGAGCGTTGCGGGGAGTCGGTTGGACTGGTGTGCGCGCGGGCGTGGAGCAGCCGTTCAGCTTGGCGAATGAGCGTCGGCCGTTGAATCGGCACCTGCTCGGCCAGTACGACGAGGCCTCGGCCGGTGATCGCGTCCAGTTCGACCCGATCGATGTACGACGCCCACAGGGGCAGTGGGGCGTCGGGGGCGGTGTCGAGGAGCGCGAGGGTGTTCTCGCGCGTGTGGAAGAAGCTGGTGAGGTCGCCGGCGACGGCGTGGGCGAGGGTGCTGCGGGCGGCTACCAGTGAGCGGACCGCGGGCGGGGTTTTTGCCGCTGATTCTTGGGCTGCTGAGGCGAGTTGCAGGGCGTCGAGGGCGTGGCCTCGGTCGGCGGCTTGGTTGGACATGAGGGCCAGGATGCTGGCGGCTAGGCCGGGATCGCGAGCGGCGTGCGCGGCGCGGAGAGCGGTGAGGTACCAGCGTTGGGCGAGGCCGTCCTCGTTGGCATCGAACGCCATGAACCCTGCGGTCTGGGCGAGCTGCGCTAGTGCGCCGGCAAGTCGGCGGCCGGCCTCCGCGTTGTAGGAAGCTCCGCGCAGGAGCCGGGCCACGGCGGCGAACTGGTCACTGACGAAGCCGCGGGCGGCACCGCCCTGCTGATCGTCGAGCTGCTGTGCTTGAGCGACGACGGTGTCGATCATGTCCAGCAGCGGTGGGGTGACCGGTCCGCCGTCTCCGGCAGCCGCGATCAGGTCTGGATGTGGCTGGTGAAGCGCGGCCCACGCGGGGGCGGTGAGCGCGGCGCCGGTGACACCGATGAAGGTGCGACGGGTCGGCACGGGTCCTCCTACGAGGCTGAGCAGTCCGTTGCTGTCCCAGGGTAGATCCATCGCGTGATTCGCCGGCAGCGCCGGATGCGAACGCGGGGCGCTTACCCCCCAGACATCCTCGAACATCAGGTCGATTCTGAGCTTGGCGGAAAGTACCTCGACGACGAGTTCGGGTATGTCACCGTGTGGCACAGCGCCGTCTGAGACCCATTTGTAGGGGGTTTTGGGGTGGACTCTGCGGGTGCTGCCGCGGGCCACCAGAGCGGAGTTGATTCGTCGCACGAGGGCCTCCGGTCCCCATTGCGCCCCTCGGAGCAGGCCGGCCAGCCGTTGGTTGGCGCGGGATGTTGTGGGTTCGGCTTCCACAGTGGGATCCCCCTTCCGGGTGCCGGTAGTGCAGCCGCGGGCCTGACAGTAGCGGCCACGGTCAGTGGCGGGGAACGAAGCGCACCATCCGCACCAGGTTCCAGGCGAACGACACCGATGGCACTCCGTCAATGCCTGCCCCAAGCGCTCTGAACCGACAAAGGTCGATGTGTGGGCACGGCCAGGGCCTCGGTTGTCACTCCGGGATTCCTGCCGTTGATGCCCACTAGTCGACCTGCGGTCGCAAGGGAGAGCTGCCATGCCACGTCCGTTTTCCGGCCAGCCGGTAGGAATCGATCCCGTCCTTACCGCTGACATTGATCTGCTGGTGCGCCCCGGCCGGATGTCCCTACAGCCCGACGATCGCGCTCAGTCAATGCACGAGCAGGCCGGTAGTGAGCCGGGCCGGATCAGTAAAGCCATCGTCGCAGGCCCGGCGCGGTTGAGCCAGGTCACCCGGACGGCGAGCGAGAACTCAGCCGGTTCGCCGCCGCTGTTGCTGAGCGTGAATCAGGAGGGCGGCCGGTTGAACGCGCTGGACTGGCCAGGCGTGGCCCAGTTGCCAGGAAATCTGGCGCTCGGGGCAGCGGGGGACGAGGACCTGGCCGAGCTGGCAGGGGCGATGATCGGTGAGCAGCTCCGGGCGGTGGGGTTGACCTGGAATTTGGCGCCGGTGTGCGACACCACGGGGTGGCCGGCGGCTGCCGCGGTCGGCGCTCGCTCCTTCGGCTCCGATCCTGAACGGGTTGGGCTGTTGACGGCAGCGTTCGTACGCGGATCGCAGGCGGCTGGAGTCGCGGCGACGGCCAAGCACTTTCCCGGTCTGGGCGGAGTTGGTGGGGACCCGCACCACGTCGCGCCGGTGGTCGACCGACTCGGCCAAGGTGCGTTGCTGCCGTTTCGAGCGGCGATTGACGCGCAGGTGGCGTGCGTGATGGTCGGCAGTCACACCGTGCTCGCCGTGGACAACAAGCCGGCGTTGGCATCGCCGCGCGTGCTTGGCCTGCTGCGCGACGAGCTGGGCTTCGGCGGTGTGGTGGTGAGCGAGAACTTGTCGATTCAGGCGGTACATGAGCCGCTCGGCGGGCTGGCCCGGGCGGCGGTCGCCGCAGTGGCCGCCGGGGTGGACATCGTGATGCTGGATTCGGAGGTTTCCCGGGGGCGCAGCTCGTTGACGGCACGGACGGCGGCGGTTCGGCAGCGCACGGAGGTGGTGCGGGCGCTGACGGCGGCGGTCGACCAGGGCGTGATCGACCGCCAGCGCATCGGCGAGGCAGTGGACCGTGTGCAGAAGCTGCACCGGCGATACGGCCTGACGCCCGGCTCGGTCTGGCCGGACTGGCCGTCGGCGAATGCGGCGGCCTGGCGTGCGGCGGAACGGGTAGCTGACCGTTCGGTGGCGGTGGTGCGTGGAGACCGGCTCCTTCCGGTGGACGTGCCGTCCGGCAAGGTGTTGGCCTTGGTGCGGGTGCCTGACGAGGGGCAGCGGCGCGCCGACAGTGCCCGCTTAACGCCGGACTATCTGCCCGCGCTGTTAGCCGCGCGTCACCGTGTGGTGCAGGTGCCGGTCGGTGCTCCAGTGCCGACAGCCGGCCCGGTGATCGTGTACGGCTACGACACCCGCACCAGAACGGCGGGTCCGAGTAGAGCTGCCCAGGAGGCCGCACGGCTCGTTGAGTGCGGGCGGAGGGTTGTTCAGGTCGCGTTCGGTGATGTGGACGACCTGGCCGGTTCGCCCGCGCCAGTGTTGGTGGCCGCGTTCAGCCCGCACTGGGCTTCTGTCGCCGCGGTGGCCCGAGTCCTGCTTGGCGACGGCCGCGCCCACGGTGTCGTGCCCGTCTCCGGTGCGTCGTGGTGACCCGGGTTCCGGCCGGCCAACTCGCCAGTTTCCTGCAGTGCCTGTATGAGGCAGCAGGGATGACCCGAGCCGGGGCGCGAGTGATGGCCGATACCCACGTGGAGGCTGACCTTCGCGGCATCCCCGGCCACGGCAGCCGATTGGCCCCCGGCTACCTGGACAAGCTGCGCACCGGGCACCTGAACGCGCGTCCCCTGGTTCGGATCGTGCAGGACGAGGAAGCGGTCCTGGTCGTGGATGCCGACCTGGCTCCGGGACCGGTAGCCGCCCGCTTGGCGGTCGCCGCGGCGATGCTCCGTGCCCGGCGCTGTGGCATCGCCGCTGTGACCGTTCGTCGGGCCGGTCATGTCGGCGCGCTCGGCATTCCCGCCGCGCAGCTGGCCCGGCGCGGTTTGGTGGGCGTGGCCGCCGCGCAGGCGTCCGCGCGCAGCGTAGCTCTGATCGGAGGCACTAGCACGCCGGTCCTGGGCAGCAGCGCACTGGCGGTCGCCGTTCCAGCTCCGGACCGGCAGCGCCCGGTGCTGGTGGACCTGGCCGCTGCCGCGATGTCGTGGGGCCGCCTGTACCACCTGGCCCGCTCGGGACAGGCGTTACCCAACGGGTCCGCTCTCGACGCGAGCGGGAATCGGGTCCACGATCCGCACCTCGCCGTGGCGCTATTGCCCGTGGGCGAGCGCGGCCAAGCCCTGGCGATCGTCCTGGAACTGCTGGTCGGCGCCCTGACCGGGAGCACCCCCTTGCCGGCAGGAGACGACGGCCGCGGACTGCTCGTCGTAGCGGTCGACCCTCGCCGCCTCGCCGTCGCCGAGTCGCTCGCCACCGGCGTAGCCGCTGTCGCCCTAGCGGTGCGCGAGCAGGGTGCCCGGATGCCCGGGGACCGCGCCTGGTCCCAGCGCGACCGGGCCCGCCAGGACGGCATCGCCCTCGACGCCGACCATCTCGCCGCGCTCATCGAGGCCGGCCGTCGCCTGAACGTCCGTGCTCCCCACGGATGGATCCAACCCGAACCCCTCGACGCCACCACCGGATCACAGAAGGAGCAGATGTGAGCAGTCCGACCAGCACACCGACCCTCGACGACCAACCGGCCGCCGACCCACCGGCCGCCGACCAACCGGTCCTCTATCGCGGTGCGGCCCGATCCGAGGTCGCCCGCCGCCTGCAAGCCGTCCTCGACCTATCCGACCCCTACCCGGTCGTGAACGCAGCGCGCGAACTCGCCGCGGGGGCGCTGGAGCGTGCCCTGGCTGACGTCGTCGCGGGCCGGCTGCTGCACGAGCCCACCGGCCGCCGCATCCCGCTGCAGGAACTACCCGCCCGCACGATCGCCGCGCTCACCCGCACCCACCACCTCGACGCGGACCAAAGCGACGCCCTGGGATTCGCGCTGCGCTGCGCCTTCGCCTGGCCCGGCGTCGTCGGTACCCCGGACGCTCCGCACGCGCTCAAATCGGTGCTCCCGGCCGGATTCGCGCCGATCGCCACGGTCGAGCAGATCGCCGCGAGCCAGGCCACCGCCGGGCCCGACGGGCTGAACACCAGCTACATGATCTCGCAGATGAAGGGCGGCATGTCCGCCGACTTCGGCATCGGCTGCCCCCTGATGTGCGCCTACTGCTACCGGCGCGAAGGCGACACCGTCGACGGCTACCTCGGCTCCTGGGAGCCGACCGGCTTCCTCGAACCGGAGGACGTGGTGGCGCGGCTGCTGTCGCATCCGTGGTTCACCCCGCACCACACGCCCATCGGCCTGCACATGTCCACCTCCGAGGCGTTCCTGCCGAAGCTGTGGCCGCGAACCTGGCGCGCATTGCAGCTGCTCGACCAGCTCGGTCTGACCAACCGCGTCTCGTGCATCACGAAGTACACCCTCTCCGATGAGCAGATCGACTGCCTGGAATCCCTCGTCCACGTCGACCTCGACATCAACGTCTGCTACGCCGCCATGCCCGAGTCGATCGAGCCACCCAACCGGGGGCGCCGCCTGCGGTTTCTACGCCGCATCCTGCACTCCCAGAAGATCAACGTCCTCGCGTACTACCGGCCGATCGCCGAAGGGCTCAACACCACCGACGCCCACCTGCGTCACGTCTGGCAGACCTTCAAGGACGCCGACGCCCGCACCGTAGTCCTCGGCGGGCTGAAATTCGCCGACGACCACGTCCACTCCTTCATGTCCTACGGACTGCCCCTGCCAGCAGGCTCCTTCACCCCCGGCAAGAAGCTGCTCACCGCCGACACCGAAGCGCGGATCATGGCCGCCTTCGACGAGGTGTACGCCGACGTCGCCCCAGACTGGCGCCCCGCAATCCTGAAACGGTCCTCGTGCGGTCGAGCGGTGGAACGCGGCAGCCACATCCCCGACTACAACGGCCACTACGACCAGCCCACCACGAACTGCCGCTTGCGCTGCCCCGCCGCCCAGCATGAGGTGTGCGCGGCAGCGCAGCCGCCGGACGAGGAAACAGTCCGGGACCTCCTGGCACGTATCGGCAGGCATGACGCGCGGGTGGACATCACCAGGAGCACCACGGTCGTGCACGCCAAGCTGAGCCCGTTCGAACGAACGTTCCTGCGCCAGAACCTGCTCTTCCCGGTACACACCGCCCGGCAGGCCGCCGAACTCGTCGCCGGAAGGATCCCCCGATGACCGCCCCAGCACGCCCCACGCCTATCCGCGTCTTCCTGCCCCTGGCCCAGTCCCCGCTGCTCGACCACCGCCACGACGACGAGGACGTCGACCTCGCCGTGCTCCTGGCCACGGCCGCCGACCCCGACCCGGCCACCGTACGGGCGTTGCTGTCGATCACCGCCGTGCCGGCCGCCGACCGGATCGCCCGCGCGCTCGACGAGCGAACGGACCTGCCCCTCACCTCACTCGCGCTGCTTGTGGCACACCGGCCCGACGCTAAGCAGGCGATCGGTGCCCTGCGGGGCAGACTCTTCCCCGACGCCACCTCACCCGGCGCGTGTCATCGATTCGCCCGCACCATGGCGACCCTCGTCCACCAGCCCGCATTGGTCGACGACGCCTACCTCGACAGTGAACGATTCCGCGCATCCGCCGCCGCAGCGGACCCGGTGATCCTGGGACAGTTACTGGCTCCGATCCTGGACGGGGGCACCCTGGCCGGTCCCGCCCAGACCGGGCTGCTCGCGTTGCTCGAGGCGCGCGCAGGACGCGTCCCAACGGCCCCTATCGACCTGGCGGGCGCTACCGCCCTCGACCGCGCCCGCCATCACCAGGTGCGCGCCGCGCTTCTCGCACGGCGCGAACAGACGATCCGTGACCTCGCCGACCACACCGGGGGACTGACGCTGGCCGCCGAGCTGTGGTACTCCGCTCTCACAGCCACCGCCGACACCCCCGCCCAAGCCAGCCAGGCCCTCGCCCTGGCCGAGAACGCCGCCGACATCCTCGCCGCGGGGGAAGACCCGGCCTGCGCTTGGCCCGCCGTCCGTCGCCGTTGGCAGCACGTCACCGCCGCCGCAGGCGCCGCCGAAGCCCATCCGGGCGGCTGGGAGCAGGCGTGGCAGGCAGCCGAGTCCACCGACGAGGGCGCACGGTGGGACGACACCCAACGCGCCCTCGTGGCCGGCTACGACCTGCTCGCCGACCACGTCCGCAGCACCTGGGGATCGCCCGACACCCCGCCCACCCCCAACCAGTGCTGGGCCGCCAACCCCACCGGCCGCACGCTGCTGCACCTGGTCGCCGACCACCTCACCGGCCACCAGACACACAGTCCCCTCCCGCACTACAACGACCAACTCCTCATCGCCTTCGTGCACGGACTCGCCAAGAACCGCCACGACCAAATCCCCGCGGACCTACACCTGCACGGCCTGATCGCCGCTATCAAGGCCGCCCGGTCCAAAGCCGCCCTCCTAGCCCGGCAGGTCCCCGTCGACCTCGGCATCGTCGTGCCGATGCGCGCCGAAGCCCACCGCCTCACCGCCATACACAGCGACGACGCACTCACCGTCAAGATCGCCCAACTGGGCTGGCTCCTGCAAGCCTGCCCTGACGCCCACGCCGACCTCCTCCTGGTCGACGAAGGCACCGACGGAGCCTCCGCCCGCGCCGCCCGCGCGATCGACGCCGACCACCCGCAGATCTGCGTGACTGTCGCCCAACGCCCCGACGACACCAGCGCCAAAGGTGGTGCGGTGCTCTGGGGCCTCACTGAGCTCGTCGGCGCCGGCCGCACCCTCCTCGCCTACACCGACCTCGACCTCACCTACCCACTGGAGCAACTCGGTCTCCACGTCGCCGCCCTCGACCAGCCCGGCGTCGGTGCCGTTATCGGATCCCGCCGCCGCCCCGACTCCCACGGCTACTACCCGCCCAGCGGCCCGACCCCCACCAGCTGGCTGTACCAACGAGCCGTCCAGGACCTCCTGCAACTCGACGCCACCGACCCGCAGGCCGGCTTCAAAGCCTTCCCGGCCACCGCCCTGCGCACCGCACTGCCCCTCACCGCCGACCACAGCTTGGCGTTCGACACCGACCTGCTCGCCGCCATCGCCCGCTGCGGACACACCGTGGCGGAGGTTGGCGTAGCCGCCCTTCACCAGTACGTCGCAGGTCATCGGAGCGCCCCGCACGACTACGACACCATGCTCAACGGCGTCCACCGGCAGGCCCTGCGCCACGGCCTCGACCCCTACACACGCCGGACCCCGACGTGGGACCGCATCCGTGAGGCCGGCTCCCTGGCCGCAGCCGCCGCCAAGTCCACGACCACCACCATGCTCAAGGCACCCACCTCACGCTGACGAAATACTGCGGGCCGCCGGCGTCGACGCGCGGGCGGCCTGCACCCGTGCCTGCCTTCCCCATGTGCCCCGAATCGGACCAGTGCGATGCGTAAACTGCACAGATCCGCCCGGCTCACTGTCGCCACACCTTGACGGCCGGTGCAACCCAACCGAAAGGTAAGCGCGTGAGGGCCGTCATCGCTGTCGCCGGTATGGGCAGCCGCTTCTTCCCCGTCGGCAAAACCATCAACAAGTGCATGCTGCCGATCCTCAATCAACCAGTCGTCGCCTACGCGGTCGCTGACTGCGTCGCCGCAGGCGCCCACGAGATCGCGATCGTCACCGCCCCCGGCGAGATCGGCCGCCAGGTGCGTCATTACTTCACCGAAGACCACGACCTGAAGGACTACTTCACCGCACGCGGCTGGCAGGACAAATACAGGCCCCTCGCCGAGCTGCACAGCCAGGCGAACTTCACGTTCATCGAACAACCACGCGACGACCGGTACGGCACCGCGCTGCCCGCCATCATTGCTGCTGATTTTATCGACGGCGACGACTTCCTCCTCGTCGCTGGTGATGACCTCCTCCTCCGCAACGATGGCGGATCGGACCTGGCCGACCTCGCCGCTGCGCGGGCGGCCGCCGGAGTACCGGCCGCGCTCGCCGCCGCCACGGTGCCGGGCGCCGAGGCGCACCGCTACGGCATTTTGGCTCCGCGAGCATTCGAGGGTCACCAGCTACTCGACCAGCTGCTCGAGAAGCCGGACGACTACGGCGAGCCGACTGCCTACATCAACATCAGCCGAACCCTGCTACCCGCTGATGCAGTGGCCTACTTTCAGAAGCTAACCCCGGCCCCCAACGGCGAGTACCAGGCCACTGACGCCGTCATCGCCTTCGCCCGCGACAACGACGTACTGATCCACCCCGTCACCGGCGAGTACCACGACTGCGGCAACCCCGCCGGCTGGCTCGCGGCCAATAACGCGGCGGCCCTGGCCTAAGGGCTACCGTCAGCTATTCGTTGATCTACTGCACCTGCTTCAGCAAATCCTGCACTCCGGTCAGGGTGAACGGCACCCGCTCCCCGTCGACTGCCGGCAACCTCACCGCCAACGCCAGCAGGCCGAGCGCGTCCGCCGGCACGCTGCTCGACTCCACGAACCGCAGCGTCCCTCCGACCGGTATCCGCGTACCCCCGTCAACGGTCAACGCCTTCCGGTCCGCCTCGGCGGGGTCGTCGTACGAGTAACCGGCCTCCTGATCGCCCTCCTGCCGGAGGTCACCGTGCAGCAGCGTCGTCCGCCGAACCCCCGGGTCGAATGGCAACACGGCCTGGGTGCCGTTATAAACCTCTGTGGTCACCCGCACGACCGCCGCAGACTTCGCCACGTCGGTTGCCCACCCGTTCGGCACCCGCTCCACCGCGACGAGCTTCGCGGTCAACCCGTCCCCCCATGCTGCGCCGGCCGCAGCCGGGCCTTCCGTTACGAGCGTCAAGTCATCCGGCTGACTTGGCTCGCCCGACCCCGCAGGCGTGACCGCTAACGGTGAAGGCCTGGCTTGCGGCTCCTGGCCGCCAGAGCACCCGCCCGTTGCCACCGCCGCAAATACAAAAATCAGGACACCTCGAAGAACATGCATCCGTTCAGGGTGAATCATCGTCGGTGATGCACCGGTCACCGACACGAACCCGCGCGCGACACCGAACGTGAATCTAGAAGGTTCGTGAAATGGGCCTTTGTGAGCTGCTGATCTTGCAGCTCAGGGGTGCGGCGAACTCAAAGATCCATGAGGGTGAGGCGCTGGCAGCACCGTAGCCAGCGCCGGTCCCGGTGGTGGCGTCTCGCGCCGACCGGAGGGCACTGCTAGCCCTGGCCCAACTGCGCAACGGTGACAATTACACCCCGGCTCGCTGCCGGCTTCGAGATCGTTGTCGCCACCATCTGACGCAATGTGCAGGAAGCGATCACGCGGCTCGCCGCGGTCGTCGTGACCCGGCCCGGGGATGCGCCGCATCAAACGAGTGGCGCGCCTCGACCCGTTCTGATGCGCATCGGTGCTACCCGACACCGAGCCATCGGAGCCCGAGCCAGACAGGTTGCAGGTCGACAATCCGTCGTTGTCTGGGCGGCGGGCGGCTCCGTAGCGTCGCGAAGACGGATCGGTCTAGTTCGGTTGGCTACCGGCCGACTCCACGCGTCGGCCGGCACCGAACCACCAGGGCTTCACGAGTCAGGCGGGTACTGGGGCTGGGCGCGCTGCAGCATGCACACCGGCTCGATACTGACGGCTTCGGCCGGGCGCCCGCACGTGAAGCCGATGATGGGCCATGGTTAAAGACCGAATTGGCTGGCCTGGTCCCGGGTCGCGCTGGTCTTAGCTGGCTGGATGTCGCCGTGGAGTGGGCTGCGGCTCATGGAATAGATGACCGGGCCTTCGGGCAATTGAATCGCTGGTCCCGAGGTGTAGCCATGCCGGACATGCAGGCTCTGGGCATCGGGGATGGTGCTCGTCCAGGACAGCAGGTTCACCTGGTCGAGGCGGCTGCGATGGTGGCTGAGCAGGGACGTGCCGTGTCCGGACCGCTTGGCGCTAGGGCGTACGGCGAGGAACGCGAGATGGTAGTGGGGCTCATTGGGTCGCTCGTTGGCGAGCAGCCGATCGAGTAGGTCGAAGCGATAGCTGTGAGGGCCTGCCGCGTCACCCAGGCGGGTGGGGTAGTTCGCTGGAGGTGGGATGGGCCGGTATCGGTGGAAGCCGACGGTGGCGGCGGTGGCGTCGTCGGTGAGGTGAATGTCGCCGTAGAACATAGCGTGTTCGACCCAGATGCCGAGGACGTCGGTGAGGATCCGACGGCGTGGGCCTGGGTCGGGGATCAGCCATGTTGCGAGAGGGCTGGGATACATCGCGTCGGCGATGAGTGCGGCGACGTTGTCTTTGTCCGCCCAGCGGGCGGCGCGGATGCGCGGGACAGTGTCCATGGCGTGGGTTTCCTCAAAGGCTTTTGGTTGCGGGGTCAGGAGTTGCCGCTGCTGTTGGCACGGGTGTGGACGAGGAACAGTTGGTAGTCGTCGACCAAGGGGCCGGTCCGGTCGCTCCCGGGTGGTGGTGTGAGTGCTGCTCTTTCGTAGGCGAGTAGTTCGCCGGTGGTGGAGTTGAGGATCAGCAGGAAGCGGATGTCGTCGGAGGTGGCGCTGACGCCGATGCCGGTTCGGCCTGCCCGGTCGGTCACCGGGCCGTGGTAAGTGATGCCGAGGGTGTCGCTTAGGACGGTGAGGATCGCGGTGCGGGCTGCTTGGTTGGGGGTGCGCCAGCCCAGCAGGCTGGCGAGGCCGCGAATGACGGCGGTGGGTCCGCAAAATCGGGGCTGGGTGGCGTCGATATGCGCGGTGAGTGCCGCCGGGTCGGCTGCGATCGGCCCGATGGGTCCGTCCAGCTCCCCAGGGTGGTGGGTGCTGTCGTCGGTGGGCTGCTGACCGGTGGGGTGGCGGCTGCGGATGACGCGTCCGGAGGCGTCGTCGGCGCGCCGGCGTTGCTCTTCGAACAGCACGAACCTCGTGGTGGTGGTGTTGCCCGCGATCGTGGTGTCCGTGGCCTATTGCAGCAGGTGGACGTAGGCGAACCGGCCCGGGATGGCGTCGCAGCCGGACGGCCCCGCCGCGACCGCTGTGAGAGCCTCCCACGCCGGCAGACGCGTCGGCGACGGGTCCAGTTTCTGCTGTGCGCGTGCCTTGAGCTGTGCCGCAGTCAGGGCGGCGGGCGACGGACACGGCGCCACGGCTGGGAGAGACGCGGTGGCGCTGGAAGGCGAGGGTGCGGATTGGGCCGGCCCAGCGGTGCCCGTCCAGATCGGAATGGCCGTGGCGGTTGCGAGCAGGCCGAGCGCGCAGACGGCGGCAGTGACCTTCACGGCTCGCCGGCCCAACGGGTGGGGCTTGTCGGTCGGAGGTCGCAGGTGAGGCAGCTTGTTCACGGTGAGCTTTCTTGAGGTGAGGTGACTTGGGGCTAGCGGTAGGCGGCGGTGGCGAGGTCACCGACGGCGGCGTCTACGGCGGCGGTGATGTCGCGTACCGGCTGGTAGTGCTGCCCGGCGATGGCCTTCAAGCGAGCGGTCAGGGTGGTGATGTCGTCGTCGAGGTAGAGGTGGTGGGTGAGGCCGAGGTCAGCGACGAGGCCGGCGAGGGCGGCGGTGTGGTTGTTGGGTTGTTCGCGGCCGGCGGCGAGGTAGCGCAAGCGGGAGCGGGCGATGACGGCCCATTTGGTGTCGGTCGCGAGATAGGCGTCGGTGCGCATGAGGCCGCCGAGGCGCCGCCGGGTGTGGTGGCGCAGGATCCCGCCGGCAACCAGGCCAGCGCGGGTGCGGTCGTAGAGGTCGTCGGAGAACCCCCGCAACCACCCCCGCAGCGGTGGGTGGACGTGGCGGATGGTGGCGGTCGCGGCGTCGGCGATCAGGTCCCCGACCGGGCGGTCGACGTGCGGGTGTATCCGTTGGTGGCTGGCCGGGCGGGTGTCGTCGTTCGGGTCGAGGGTCACCCGCCCGGCCAGGTACAGGTCGATCAGGACCGCGCCCGCGAGGCCGAGGGCGAGGGTCTGCCGGTGCACGTGGGGGTGTCCGGTGTCGTCGTCGTGGCCGAGGAGGAACAGGTCATCGCGCAGCGGCAGGCGCGGGATCGACGCGGTCATCGGCGGGGTTCCTACCGCAGCCCGGCGGTGAGCCGCCGCAGCCGCTCGTGTGCCCCGCCATAGGCGGGACCGGCGGCGGGGAGCAGGGTTTTGTCGACGGCGGCGAGGACGGTGTAGTTGGGGTCGCACACGTTGCCGATCGGCGCCCGCCCCGCCTGCGACACGAGCTGGTAGGCGTCCAGGGTTTCCAGGCCGGTCAGGGCGCTGGTCCATCCGACGAGGTCGTGCTGGGCGATGCGGTACGCGTCCTCCAACGGGCGGGCGCACCCGATCGTCAGGATGTCCCGGTCGGTTTCCAACCGCGGCCACCGGGTGGTGACGCCTTTGATGACGTCGATGGCGAGGGTGGTGGTCGTGGCGATTTCCACGCCGACGCCGCAGGCCTCGCCGTCGCCCTGGCGGGCGTGCCCGTCGCCGAGGGCCAGCATCGCCCCGTGAACGTTCACGCCGAGGTAGAGGGTGGTGCCGGCGCGCAGGTGCGGGGTGTCGAGGTTCCCGCCGTGGGTGTCGGGCACGAGTGTGGAGCGGGCTTCGAAACCGCCGGGGGCGACTCCGATCGTGCCGATCATCGGGTCCAGCGGCAGGTCCACGCTGTGGTCGCTGCGGGTGGCCTCGAACCGGACGGTCCCGGTCTGTCGGTCGATGTCGTACACCCAGACCCGCTCCTCCAGCGGAGGCTGGAGGGTGGCGGTGTGGGAGGTGGAGGTCAGTGTCCCGAAGTGTGGGAACGTCGAGGACACCCCCCAGTCCCGGGCCGGGGTGATGGCGGCGAGGTGGACGGCGAGGGTGTCGCCGGGTTCGGTGCCCTCGATGAAGAACGGTCCGGACACCGGGTTGAGGTACGGCATGCGGCACACCTGCGACGGCAGGTCCGCCGGCCCCCTCACGAGACCACCGAAGCAGTCCTCCGTCACGACGGTGAACACGTCACCCCCGCGCACGTGCGCGACCGGCATCCGGCCGCCGAAGGTGTAGGCCAGCTCGTCTCGGGCGGGCCGGTAGGTGAACGTGTCCATGCCGGTCACACCCGCTCCACGTGACGTGCCTGCGGCTGCGCGGGCGCCAACCCTGACAGTGCCGGCCGGCGGCCGGACAGGTACAGGCCAGCCAGAACGACCATCCCGAGGGCGAGCCATGCCAGGCCGAGGCGTTGGGCGGCGATGTTGGCGTTGACCACCACCCACACCAAGATCGCGAAGCCGATCGCGGGCACTACCAGGTGCGCCCACCAGTTCCCGCTGCGCGCCCGGATGAGGTGATGCACCACGACCGAGACGTGCAGGACCAGGAACGCGACCATCGCCCCGAAATTGATCAGCGACGACAGCAGGGTGATCCCATCCGCCCGGGTCGCCATGTACAGGCCCAGTACCAGGGACACCGCCCCGGTGAGCAGCGTCGCGTTGATCGGCACGTTGCGTCGGATCGACACCTTCGCCAGGAACGCCGGCAACTGCCGGTCCCGAGCCATCGCGTACAGCAGCCGAGAGGTCGCGACCTGCGCGACCATCGAGTTCGGCAACCCCCACGCGATGGCTGTCGCGACCGCGCACAGCGTCGCCAGCCAACCCCCGCCAGCCACGGCGGCAGCGTCGTAGAACGCGGTCCCGTTCGGGTCACCCTCGGCGAGAAGCCCGCCCGGGTCAGGGACGAGCATCGCCGCCAGCCACGTCTGTGCGACGAACAACGCCCCCGCCAGGATCAGGACGGCGGCCATCGCCCGGCCGATCTGTCGGGAGCCGCCCTTTGTCTCCTCGGCCAACATCGAGATGCCGTCGAAACCGAGGAAGGACAGCACCGCGATCGACACCGCCCCCGCCACCACCGACCAGGTGAACGTGTCGGAGTTGTAGAACGCCTCCCAACTGAACCGGCCTCTACCCGAGGCGAGGGCCCAGCCTGCGACGGCCAGGAACACCGCCAGGATGATCAGCTCGCCGATCAGCATCACCCGCGTGACGGCCGCGGTCATGCCGATCCCGACCGAGTTGACGATCGTGTTGACTGCGACGAACCCGAGGAGCCACAGCCACACCGGCACCGGCGGGACCGTCGCGTGCATCGCCACCGACGCCACCAGATACAACAAGCCCGGTACGAGCACGTAGTCCAGGAGGATCACCCAGCCGGCGAGGAACCCGACCGGCGGGCTGATGCCGCGCCCTGCGTAGTTGTAGACGCTGCCGGACATCGGGAATGCCTTCACCATCTGCGCATAGGAGAACGCCGTGAACACCAACGCCACCACACCGACCGCATACGCCAAGGCGACCATCCCGCCGGAGCCGACGTACACATTGCCGAAGATCGCCATCGGGGCGATCGGCACCATGTACACCAAGCCGTACGCCACCAGATCCCGGAAGCGCAGCCTTCGGGCCAACTCCTGGTGGTACCCGTAACGCGCTAAGCCCTCTTGCAAATGCACTGCAGCCCTTCCGATCCGATTGAGTCTTGATTGGGCGGGGACATCTTTACCGGCCAGGCCTGTGGGCCTTTCCGCTTCGAAAGGGTCGCTCGGATTGAATAGCCGGGTCGATACCGGAAATGCGGACAGGGGAGTTGTCCGCATGAAGAGGGCGATGACACGGCGACCCGGCCTGCGCCCGGTTCGGCATACGGCGTCCAGCGACTGGGGCGGAGGACTCCGGCGTAGAGTCGCCGATGTCCGAGGAGCACTCGTGCCGGTTCCGGCGACGGGCGGGCTACGCAGAGTTGTTCGAGGAGGGGCCCGTGAACGTGGCGGAGTCTGTCGCTGCTGTCTCGCTGGGCGATGCCGTCGGCGCATCCGTCAGCTACGACCAGCTGCGCGTCTCAGACGGCACGCTTTATTGGTTAGAAACTCGCCCGGACGCAGGTGGGGTCACGACATTGACGCGCTGGCGGGGCGGCGAGGGCGTACGCGATGCCAGCCCTGCGGGGTTTAACGTGACTAACAGTGTCCACGCGTACGGTGGCGGATCTTTCGCGGTCGCCGAGGGATGGCTGTGGTGCGCTGGCGAAGGTGGCCTGTACGAGGGTCGTCACGGCGGTGAGCTCGACCTGGTCAGCCAGGCTTCCTTGGGAGATCTGACACTCGGCGACGGCGAGTTGCTGGCAGTGCGAGAGTCGGACCACGGCGACGAGCTGATCGCGATTTCGCTAACGGGCACACGACAGCGAAGAACCCTCGTCGCGAGCAGAGGTTTCCTCAGCGCACCACGGCCAGGTCCCAGCTCCCTGGCCTGGTCTGCTTGGAGCGAGCGCGACATGCCTTGGGACGCCTGCGAGGTATGGGTGGCGTCCTACTCACCGCACGGGCACATCGAGTCACCGGTGAAGGTCGCCGGCGGTGCCAACGAGTCGGCGATCGAGCCTCGGTGGGGACCCGATGGCGCGTTGTACTTCATGTCAGACCGCAGCGGTTGGTGGAATCTGTTCCGCTGGGATGGAGACAAGGTCGAGGCGATGGCATCCATCATCGGTGAGTGCGCCGCAGAGCCGTGGGAGCTGGGTTACGCGTCATACGACTTCCTCGAAGACGGTCGAATCGTCGTGGCAGTACAGGACGGGCCGCGACACCGACTCGTTCTCATCGATTCTTCCGGCGCTGTCCGTTCTGTGGAGCTGCCGTACACGTCGATCAAGCCCTACCTGGCCGCGCTGGGGACGACGGTGGCGCTGATCGGGTCGTCACCGACGGTGGCACCTCAGATCGCTCTCGTTCACCTGGGCGATAACGACCCGCAGGTGGAGGTGCTTGCCAAGTCGGAACATGCCGGGCTTGCCAGGGTTAAGGTGTCGACACCGACGGAGCTGCGGGTCCGCGTCACAGACGGTCGTGAGGTGCTGGCGCTGGTCTATCCACCGGCGGGCTCGCCGGCGTCATGGCGGGCTCCCGTGATCGTTCGGGCGCACCCTGGGCCAACCGCGTCCTGCCTGTTGCGCCTGGACTGGCAGGCACAGTTTTTCACCAGTCGCGGATTCGCTGTTGTTGACGTGGACTACCTCGGCAGCACGGGGTACGGCCGGGCCTTCCGGGAATCTCTGTATGGCCGCTGGGGCCTGGACGACGTTGACGACTGTGCAGCAGTGGCGAACCACCTCTTAGCAGCAGGGCAAGCCACGCCAGGGCAGGTTTTCATCCGCGGTGCCAGCGCTGGCGGATACACGGCGCTGCATGCGGTGGCACAGCATGGCCCGTTCGCCGCTGCTACCGCCATTTCAGCGATAGTCGATCCTGACCGATGGACGAAGACGGTGCCCCGGTTCCAGCGTGCGCACGCCATGAGGCTCCGCGGTGGTGCCGGGCGAGTCGAGGCCGCCGCCGTCCGGGGACCCGTGCTGTTCATCCACGGCACTGCCGATGAAGTGGCAATGGTGGAGGATGTATGCGAGCTAGCCGATCATCTGGCAGCTCGAGGCGTTCCCCATGAGCTGCTGCTTCTTTCCGACGTCGGCCATTACGTGGCGACGTCCACGGGTGCCGGCGCCGCATTGGAGGCGGAGTTGGCTCACTACCGTGCTGCGGTGGCGGCTGCGGCGACCAGTTGAGGGGTCACACTGCCGCATGAGGCAGCTGATCGCGCACATACTCGCCGAACTCACGTACCTCCAGCTCGCACCGGTAGGGCTCAAGGTCCGCCTGGACCTCGACGACGCGCTGCAAGCAGCGGTGCGAAGCGGTCTTCGCCGTGTGATCTACCGCCTGTCGAGCGGCAGCGCAGGCTTCGTCGATGCGCCCGGCGGCGGCCAACGACGAGGCCAGTAACGCGGTGTCGATGGCAAGACGACGAACATGCGTGGGGCTCAGCGCGGCGAGAGCATCCCGCAGGTGCCGTTGGGTTTCCTGGGGTCTGCCCAGGTCATGGAAGCAGTGCGCGATTTCATCAGCCAGGTAGGCCGACGTGAAGTAGCGGATCCACGTCGGCTCGTCCTCAGGTCGGCTGCGGGCCAGCTGCCTTTCCGCGATATTGAGGTGGTTGAGGCACTCGCCCTGTTGTCCGAGTCGGGCGTGCGACCGCGCGACCACGGCGTGCAGCCCTGCGCTCACTGCGGGCGTCGCCCGCGTCTGGCCCCCGTGCACCGCTGCGAGCGCCATCCGCAGAGCTGGCGCGGGATGACCGCAGTGCAGGGCGAGGTGGCCGATGTTCACGGCGAGCAGATAACTGCCGTAAAGGCGGTCGTCCGCAGCCTCCGTCAGCCGCAGGGCGCGTAGGTAGCGGCGCTGCGCGAGACCGTGGGCGCCGGTATCAACCGCCTGATAGCCGCACAACTCAAAGAAACCCGCTGCCAGCGTGTTGAGGCGCCGCCCAATCGCCGCCGAGCGGGGCGTCTTTGCAAGCAGACGGTTCAACTCATCTTCTATGAAGCGCTGCACCTGGGCATGCACCCGACCAGCACCATGTGTGTGGTCCAGTTGCCTGAACATCGCCAGGGCGGTCTCAGCGGAGAAAAGGTCCTCTTCGCAGACCTGATCCCGAGAGCCAAGCCGTTCGGCCATCGACAGAAGAGGGCTGGCTGTGGTGTTTAACCAGTCCAGAGCGGCACGATCAAGGACCCCGGGTTGGAACGGAACCCGCACGAGCATGCCAGGCGTCCCTGATGGTTGCTCCGAGTAGGTGGGCAACATGTTGGCTACACCAAGGTGGCCGGTGGGCGGCTCGCGCACGTTGTTGCGGCTCGCTTCAAGCAGCGGCAGCAGCCGCATCAAGGACCCGCTGGCTTCTAACGCCTTATCGCAGGCCTCAACGAACTCCCGGGAGGGAAACCGATCCGCTGTCTCGACCCGGCGAACCAGATCAGCGCTAAATCGGATCATTGCACCCAAGCGTGCCTGAGACAGACCGGCCCGCTCACGCAGTTGGCGAAGTTCGGCACCGAAGAAGTGGCGCTCGGACAGGGATGGCTGGAGATCCCGGGGGGCCTGACCCATGCACTGCCTCCTCGGGTCGTCGCTCCAAATCAGACGGCGGCCAGCAGCGCGGACACCGCCCAACTAGGGTCACGCACCCTTCGGTGCGATGCAACCAAGCATGCCTAGGAGAGGTTGATTACCCACCCGCCTCGTGGATGCCTGGCATGCGGACATCGGATTCGTCCGCATGCCAGGCATTACCTCCGAGGGCCTCGAAGAGTGAATGTGAAAGCCAGGGAGCTGGCCACCCATCAGCTCCACACCCGGTGGCAAAGCGCCGGTCGATCGTTGGAAGCAGGAGCGCCGCCGGAGCTCTGGCGGTCTGTACCTACCGGAGGGAGCAGCCCATGAGCGTCAGCACCATAGACAGCGCGGCTTTGCGCCGTGCAATGGTCGATCAGTTGGCCGATGACCATGCGGCGAAGGGTCTGACGTTGCGGACTGAGGTGGAAGCCGCAATGCGGAAGGTGCCTCGCGAGCTGTTCACGCCCGGCCTTCCCCTGCAGGAGGCGTACGAGAACAGGGCGGTCATCACGAAGCGGCGCGGTGAGGAGAACATCAGCTCGGTGTCGGCGCCGTTCCTCATCGCGGAGATGCTCGGCCAGGCGGCCGATGCGCTGGGCGGTCTGAAGGGCCGTCACGTGCTGGAGGTCGGTAGCGGCGGCTACAACGCCTCGTTGCTGCGAGAGCTCGTTGGCGCGGCCGGTTCCGTGACCACAGTGGACATCGACTCAGACGTGACGGACCGGGCAGTCGCATGTCTCAAGGCGGCGGGCTACGACGATGTCAAGGTCGTGCGCGCCGATGCTGAACATCCTGTTGATCCCGACCGCCACTACGACTTGATCATCGTTACCGCTGGGGCGTGGGACGTCCCGCCGGCATGGTGCGAGCAGCTCACCGACGACGGTGTCCTGGTGGTGCCGCTGCGCACGTTCGGGATGACGCGATCGTGGGCGCTTCGCCGTTCTCGTGTCGGCCTGGTCAGCGTGAGCGAGCGGCAGTGCGGGTTCGTGCCGGTGCAGGGCGACGGGGCGTTTGACGTGCAGTACGTCGACGTGGCCGACGGGGTCCACCTGCGCCTCGATGAGGGCCAGCAGATTCCCTCTCAGAGCCTCGACGGCCTGCTTGAGATGCCCCGGCAGGAGGCATGGGCCGGAGTCAGCCTGCCTCCTCCCACCGTGCTGGCGGACTTGGATCTGTGGCTTGCGACGCGCATCGCCGCCGCAGGACAGGAGTTCGTGGTGTTGACCGCACAGGACGCGGCTATCTCGTCCGGTGTCGTCGCGCCGTCTTGGCGGTTTGGGACCCCTGCTGTCCTGCAGGACGACGGCACGTTCGCCTACCGGTCGGAGCTGCGCTGGAGTGGCGACGCGTTCGATTTGGGCGCGTACGCCCACGGCCCTGACACCGCCGCGGCGGCTGCGGCAGCGGGGCGAATGGTCGAGAACATGCGGGCTTGGGTGAGCGCGGGCTGTCCGGCGCCGGCGCTGCACGTTCTGCCCGCGCAGATCCCCGACGGCGACCTGCCGGCCGGGACGGCCTTGGACAAGCGGCACAGCCGCATCGTCCTGGCCTTCACCACTGAGGGAAGGAAGTCCTGATGGAGTTCGACGAGTACGAGGTCTGCCAGGAACACATGGACGGCGAGCTCAACCTCCGGCTGGTCGACGCTGGCCCGGCGTTGAGCGCGTACGCAACTGCCACCGACGACGGCTGCGGCTCGGGCAACACCGGCTCGAACGCCTGCTCCGGCGGCGGCAAGTAACAGCGGCGCCGCGCGGTGGGGTCCGACCTCACGAAGTCGGGCCCCACCCTCACATCCCTCCTTGCCCAGCCGGTTTTCAGGAGCGCGCGATGTTCCAAGCGACGGGTGCCGCCCTGATCAGGGCAGCGTCCTACCCTTCCGATCTGACGCTGCCGACGTGGCCCGACCTGGCAATCGAGCAGCCAGAGCAATGGCGGGAATGGCTACAGCAGGCCTGGGCGCTACCAGGGTTCGCCGCTGCCGTCACCCACGCTGCGCCACAGCTGACAGACCAGATCGCCCGCGTACTCGCCGACGAATCCGTGACCGGGCCGAGACTGCGCCGCGTGGTGGAGGCGACGCTCCGGTACCTCCTGAGGTGGACGACGCGCGCGACGCCGTTCGGTCGATTCGCCGGAGTCGCTCCCGTGCAGCTCGGGCCCCGCGCGGCAGTCCGCTGGGGTGCGGCGCACTGGGAGACGAGGTGCCCCGATGGCCGCTTCATCGCCGAGCACACAGCCAAGGTGGAACGCAACCTGCACGTGCTCCGCTCGGTCAGGGTCGTCACGAATCCGATCGGGTATCCGCGCGGCGGTACGTGGGTGGTGCCCTGCGGCCACAGCGACGGCGACCGGGTCAGCGACGTCGAAATCGACCTCACCGACCCGATACGACTAGCAGTGCAGCTCGCCAGCTCACCAATCGCGTTCGCCGACTTGACAGCCCGGATGATCGAGCGGACCCAAACGAACCTGCCAGACGGCGCCGAGCGGCTCCTTGCCGCACTCGTTGCCGCAGGCGTCCTCGTATCCGAGATCCGCCCGCCAGTGACGGTGACCGACCCAGTCGCTCACCTCAGTCAGCACATCGACCTGCCTGACCCCGGCGAGCGTGTCCAGGTCGACCTACGCGTCGACTGCGCCGTAACGCTGCCACCGGCCGTGGTCCGCGAGGCGTGCGAGGCCGCCGCAGCGCTCGTGAGCGTGGCACCGCGCCTACCGGGCTGGGCCGCCTACCACTCCGCGTTCATGGAACGCTGGGGGCCAGGCGCGGCCGTACCGCTGCGCGACGTCATAAGCGTCCTGGGCTTCCCAGCCGGTCACCGCGGCTCGCTGCGCCGCGGCCCGACGGAGCTGACTAAACGCGACGTCCTCCTCGCGGAACTCGCCCAGCGCGCGGCCATGCAGAACTGCGCCGAGGTGATGCTCGACGCCAAGCTCGTCGACCAACTGCGTGGCGACGATGATCGGCCTCCGGTCCCGCACACCGAACTTCAATTCACCCTTGCCGCAGCTACGCTCCGGAACCTCGACCATGGCGACTTCACGCTCACGGTCGTCAGCGGCGCCCGCCACGCAGGCACCGCAGCGGGCCGGTTTCTGCACCTGCTCACCCCGTCCGAACTCGCGCGGTTCTCGGACGTCTACACCAACCTGCCGACAGCCGTGCCGGGCGCGGACGCCGTACAGATATCCGGCCCTCCACTGGGCAGTCGGTTGGCCGCGCTCGCCCGCGCTCCCGAGCTGCTGCCCGTCCTGCCCGTCGGCGACTTCCACCCCGAACCGCAGTGGACGCTCGCGGACCTGGCCGTCGCAGGTGATGGTCAGCGGCTTTGGCTCGTGTCGCGTACGACAAGCCGGCCGGTCGAGCCCATGCTGCTCAACTGCCTGCTGTTACCGACGCTCCAGCAGCCGCTCATCCGGTTCCTGACGGAGATCCCCATCGCATGGACGGCGCCGTGCGTCCCGTTCGACTGGGGCCGCTGCCACAGCCTGCCGTTCCTGCCACGCGTACGGCGAGGCCGGTCGATCCTGCACCTGGCCCGCTGGACCATCACCGCAGCAGCCCTACCCGAGCACGGTGCGCCGTGGCACCAGTGGCGGGCGGCCTGGCAGCGCCACCGTGAACAGCACCGGCTGCCCGACGACGTACTCCTTGGCAGCGGTGACGCACGTCTACGCCTCGACCTGGACGACACCGCCCACCTGGCGCTGCTGCGCAGCCACCTCGACCGGCACAGACACGCCACACTCATCGAGGCGCCGGGACGGGCCGGCTGGATTGACGGCAGACCCGCCGAACTCCTGCTCACCCTGACCCGCACCCCGCCGCACGATGAGCTGCCTCCTCGACCTGCGCGGCCCGCCAGCACCGCGCAGCACCGCCCGGGCCAATCGCTCTGGCTGGACGCCCGCCTCACCGGCCGAACCGAGCACATCCTCGCCGACCTGTCGAAACGCCCCGAGGTGTTGCCAGCTGGCTGGTGGTTCCTGCGCTACCCCGATCCAGAACCACACCTGCGGCTGCGTATCCCACTAGGCGACGCCGACCAGTTCGCCAACGTCGCCCGCGACGTTGCCGCGTGGGCTGAGCGGCTTGACGAGCAGGGCCTCCTGGCTGACTACAGCCTGGCCACCTACCGACCCGAGACACGCCACGGCAGCGGCCCCACGCTCGCCGCCGCCGAAGCCGTGTTCGCCGCCGACTCCCGCGCCGTCCTCGCGGACCTGACCGGCGACCGGCACGCCATGACCGCCGCCAGCATGATCACCATCGCCGAGGGCTTCACCGGAGACGGCGCGCGCTGGATAACCGAATACATCCCGCGCCGCAGTGGCCCACGCCTGGACCACACCCAGCTCAATCAGGCCCGCCGACCCCACCGAGACGACGAACTGGCAGCGGCGCTCACCACGGCGCTGACGGCCTACCGGGCACTCGTCGACCGAGACGGCCTGGACCCGGACCAAGTTCTGGCCGACCTGCTTCACCTGCACCACGCCCGTATGATCGGCGTCGACCTCGCATCCGAACGGCACTGTCTGCGCATCGCCCGCGCTGCCGCCCACACCGCCCTCATCCGCGGCGCGTCGTGACCGGAGGGCAGTCACTCGCCGACGGGGCAGTCGGCATCGCCCTCTGGCATCTCGAAGCCGGCAGGTGGAACGCGGCGTACGACGCGTTCCAGCAGGCAACCGCCGACGGCGTCAGCGCCACCGACAACGCCAGCCTCTACTACGGCGTACCCGCGCTCGCGTTCGTCCTCGCCGCGTCCGACCGGCCCGCGCTAACCCGGGCTCAAGCCGTCGCCGCAGCTGGGACCGCCACGGTGGCCCGGCGTCGGCTGCACACCGCTCACCGTCGCATCGACCAACGCCAACAGCCCGCGTACGCCGAATTTGACCTCATCCGCGGCCTCACCGGCCTCGGTGTCGTCCTGCGCCGCATCGGCGACCTCGGTCTCCTCCGCGAGGTACTGACCTACCTCGTACGACTCACCGAACCCATCGGCGAACTCCCCGGCTGGTGGTGCCCACATGGGCCCAACCGCACCGAGCCAGGACCCACCGGAGGCCACAGCAACCATGGCATCGCCCACGGCATCACCGGCCCACTCGCACTCCTGGCGCTCACCCTCCGCGACGGCATCACCGTCGACGGACACACCCAGGCAATCGGCCGCATCTGCCAGTGGCTCGACACCTGGCAGCGCCACACCAGCACCGGGACGTGGTGGCCCCAAACCATCACCCTCGACGACCTCCATTGCGGCGACCCGAGCCAACGGCAACCACTCCGGCCGTCCTGGTGCTACGGCACACCGGGTATCGCCCGCGCCCAGCAGCTCACCGCGCTCGCCCTCGGCGACACCACACGTCAACGCCTCGCCGAGCGTGCGCTTATCGCCTGCCTGAACGACCTGACCCAGATCCGTCAACTCACCGACCGCAGCTTGTGCCACGGAACCGGCGGCCTTCTCACGACCGCACGCCGCATCGCCGCCGACGCCCTGATACCCATACCCCTCGCGCCACTGCAACGTCTTCACGAGCAGGCCCCAGAGACGACCGACGAACCCGCCGGCTTCCTCGACGGGACATCCGGTGCCGCCCTGGCCTCGATCGGAACCACGAAGACCTCATGGGACGCCTGCCTACTCCTTTGCTAACCCGCCAACATCGACCGGACGGCACTCATGGAACAGAACTCCTGGAAGCAGGTGAACCTCGCTTACCCCGGCCCAGACCCCAGGCAACGGGAGAGGCAAGCCGTCGAACACCTCACCCGCGTGCTACCCGCTGCCGAAGCCGAGGGCCTTATCACCTCGTGGTGGTTCATCCGCAAAGGCCCGTGGCGGATCCGCTACCTCCCCGCCACGCCCGCCAACGATCCAGTGCACCTACTCCTCACCGATACCGTCAACTGGACCACCCACATCTACGAACCCGAAACCCATGCCTTCGGTGGCGCCGCCAGCATGAACGCCGCCCACACCCTGTTCCACCACGACAGCCGCCACCTCCTGGACTACCTCAGCGACAACCGCGACGACCGGCGCGAACACGCACTCATCCTGTGCACCGCGCTCATGCGCGCCGCCGGCCTCGACATCAATGAGCAAGGCGACGTCTGGGCCAAGATCGCTGAGCAGCGCGCCGCGCTGGTAAGCCCAGCGCCCAACCAGGACCTTGGAGCATGGACTAAAGTCACCGCCGGCGTCCGCCACCTGTTGCTCGGTGCACCACGCGCGGGCGGCATCGCCAGCGACTGGCTGAGCGCCTTCGAAGACACCGGGAAGACGCTGCGCACCCTCGGCGAGTCGGGCACGCTTACACGAGGAATTCGCCGAATCACCGCGCTGCACATCATTTTCCACATGAACCGCCTCGGAATCCGGGCGAGCACCCAAGCCACCCTCGCCCGCACCGCTCAAGAGGCCATCTTCAACGACGCAAAGACGTGATGCTCAGAAGCTGATGGTCGAGTAGTGCCGAACGTCCCGCTCACTGTCTCCGAACCTCGATCGGCTCCGGTGATGGCCTGCTTCCTCGCCTGCCCTGGGGCAGAGGACGAGGTCGCTGACCTACTCGACCCGATGCCTGTGCTCGATCTGATCCCCCATCGAGGTAAGGCTTGCCGACGCATCGATCGAGCTGGCCGCAATTCCGATCGGCGCGGGTGATCCTTGTGGGGCAAGTCAACTCTCCGTACCTAGACACTGGCCGCTGCCGAGGAGGTTTTGCCGGCCAAGCATCCATGGTCGATCTTTCGCGGACATTTCCCTGATCAGGAGGCACTGGGCACGTTTAGTCGGCGGTGTACGGCGTCGCGATCACGGCGCTGGGATCAGTTGATCTAGGAACCTCTGGCGACGGTGGGTTGAGCTCGGGGTTCCGAATTCAATAATCGGGCGATATGGCAACTTTCGCCCAAGCGGAGTGCCTGGTAATGGTCGAAGTTGGTGAATCTATGCTGTTGAGCAACGGCTGCGCCCGGTCTTCGGACCGGGCGAGGATCGCAACCTGGTCTGGGTGTGGCGCAACCGGTGGCGCTGGCAGCGCTGCGCCCGGTCTTCGGACCGGGCGAGGATCGCAACTCCAGCATGGTCCGTGACACGCCCATGACCAACCGGCTGCGCCCGGTCTTCGGACCGGGCGAGGATCGCAACCCCGACGTCCAGCGCGTGCTGGCCGGCCTCCTGGCCGCTGCGCCCGGTCTTCGGACCGGGCGAGGATCGCAACGAGGAGCAGGCGGCGCAGTTGCAGGCCGCCGTTGGCGCTGCGCCCGGTCTTCGGACCGGGCGAGGATCGCAACAGCCCCTCGACAGGCACCAACCGGGTCATCGTCGGCGCTGCGCCCGGTCTTCGGACCGGGCGAGGATCGCAACAACGCCGACCAGGCGGCCCTGTTCGCCAAGCTCACCGCTGCGCCCGGTCTTCGGACCGGGCGAGGATCGCAACTCCGGGCCGGACGTCGCCTACGACTGGGCGAGCTACAAGCTGCGCCCGGTCTTCGGACCGGGCGAGGATCGCAACATGTAGGCGTCCACCAGCGCTGCTACCTCGCCGCGGGCTGCGCCCGGTCTTCGGACCGGGCGAGGATCGCAACCTCGCCGCACTGCTGGTCCTCGCCGCGCTGATGGACGCTGCGCCCGGTCTTCGGACCGGGCGAGGATCGCAACGAGTTCTTCGTCAACAAGATCCCTGGCGGGAAGCGGTGCTGCGCCCGGTCTTCGGACCGGGCGAGGATCGCAACAGGTTCAAGGGCCCTTCCCGCACGACCGTCACTTCGGGCTGCGCCCGGTCTTCGGACCGGGCGAGGATCGCAACACCAAGGCCGACGCGGACGCGCTGGTCGCCCGGATGCTGCGCCCGGTCTTCGGACCGGGCGAGGATCGCAACATGTCCCCTGCGTTGGGGTCCATCCAGCCGAACTGGCTGCGCCCGGTCTTCGGACCGGGCGAGGATCGCAACGCCTGGAAGCTGACCGCAGAGGGCCGCAACAAGCCGCTGCGCCCGGTCTTCGGACCGGGCGAGGATCGCAACCGGCTTCCGGCCCTCGCTGGACACCCGGTCCGCCTCGCTGCGCCCGGTCTTCGGACCGGGCGAGGATCGCAACCATGGCCTCAGCGTTGATCTGGGCTGCTTCGTCGGCGGGCTGCGCCCAGTCTTCGGACCGGGCGAGGATCGCAACCACAGGTTTGCTTGCTGAACTCTGCTGAACCCTGTTGCTGCGCCCGGTCTTCGGACCGGGCGAGGATCGCAACATCAGACACCGTCCCGTTCACGGGACGCGAGGGCCGAGCTGCGCCCGGTCTTCGGACCGGGCGAGGATCGCAACTGGTCGTGGCGCCGCAACCAGCGCGCGGGGGGTGCGCGCTGCGCCCGGTCTTCGGACCGGGCGAGGATCGCAACACCTTTCGCGGGTACGACAAAGCCCCGCCGGACACTCGCTGCGCCCGGTCTTCGGACCGGGCGAGGATCGCAACAACCACCTCACCCCCGAAGAGCACGAGAGGCACGCCGCTGCGCCCGGTCTTCGGACCGGGCGAGGATCGCAACTCGACCCGGCGGCCGCGGAGTAGCGCTGCCAGGTCGCTGCGCCCGGTCTTCGGACCGGGCGAGGATCGCAACAGCTCCGCAAGCCGGGACGCCACCCAGTGCGTACCGGCTGCGCCCGGTCTTCGGACCGGGCGAGGATCGCAACGACAGCTCTTCCAGCCAGTCCGGATCGGCGACGCCGCGCTGCGCCCGGTCTTCGGACCGGGCGAGGATCGCAACTGGTCCCCGAAGGTCAACATCCAGGTCGTCGCGAACGCTGCGCCCGGTCTTCGGACCGGGCGAGGATCGCAACGGGTTGATCACCCAGCCTGCGGCGTCCGCCCGGACTGCTGCGCCCGGTCTTCGGACCGGGCGAGGATCGCAACCTCGCCGTGGGTTCCCTTCAGCCCATCACTGTTCGAGCTGCGCCCGGTCTTCGGGCCGGGCGAGGATCGCAACTACGAGTGGCTCGACGAACAGGACGTGCCGTTCCGCAAGCTGCGCCCGGTCTTCGGACCGGGCGAGGATCGCAACCACGGCTTGCCGCCGAGCACCCTCAGCGGTTTGTCGCTGCGCCCGGTCTTCGGACCGGGCGAGGATCGCAACCTCATCGAGCACCGGCTCGTCGACCGCAACCCGGCGGGCTGCGCCCGGTCTTCGGACCGGGCGAGGATCGCAACCAGGACGACCCGTCGCTCTCCCCGGTGTTCTCGCAGACGCTGCGCCCGGTCTTCGGACCGGGCGAGGATCGCAACTTGGACACGGGGTGCCTCCTACAGGAAGATCCGCAGCTGCGCCCGGTCTTCGGACCGGGCGAGGATCGCAACTGGCCCTCGTGGCGCACGGTGTCGTGCCGGATGCCGGCTGCGCCCGGTCTTCGGACCGGGCGAGGATCGCAACTTGGTACGTCGCAAACTTTGCTGCCACCGCAGGTCAGAGCTGCGCCCGGTCTTCGGACCGGGCGAGGATCGCAACGTCTTCGTCACCCTCGCGGCCCTCCCACAACTGCGCGAGCTGCGCCCGGTCTTCGGACCGGGCGAGGATCGCAACTCCGGGACGACGCTGCGGATCAAGAAGCAGGACGGCACGGCTGCGCCCGGTCTTCGGACCGGGCGAGGATCGCAACTCCACTTCCGCCCACCCGCCGTACAGCCAGGACAGGAGCTGCGCCCGGTCTTCGGACCGGGCGAGGATCGCAACACCGCTCAGGAGTTCAACCGGGGTACCGGCATCGTGGGCTGCGCCCGGTCTTCGGACCGGGCGAGGATCGCAACATCGCCACCCGGCTGATCTCGCACCAGTGGTCGCCCCGCTTCGCCCGGTCTTCGGACCGGGCGAGGATCGCAACGCCGACACCCTCGCCCGGCAGATGCGCAAGGGCCACCGGCTGCGCCCGGTCTTCGGACCGGGCGAGGATCGCAACTGGCAGATCGTCGCCAAGCACGACACCACCGCCGACGCTGCGCCCGGTCTTCGGACCGGGCGAGGATCGCAACTCCGGTGACGTGAACATCATCGACGAGGCGTTCGCGTGCTGCGCCCGGTCTTCGGACCGGGCGAGGATCGCAACAAGCACGTAAGTTCGTCCCGTTACGACAGCAGCGCGCAAGCTGCGCCCGGTCTTCGGACCGGGCGAGGATCGCAACAAGGGCAAGCACCATCGGTTCAACGAACAGCTGCTGTAGCTGCGCCCGGTCTTCGGACCGGGCGAGGATCGCAACGCCGACGACCTGTCGCTGGTCGTCTCCCGCAACGCTCGCTGCGCCCGGTCTTCGGACCGGGCGAGGATCGCAACGAACCAGGGCTGGACGGTATGAGCACCGCGACGGAGAGCTGCGCCCGGTCTTCGGACCTGGCGAGGATCGCAACGACGTCTGCTGCGACGCGCCCGAGCTGCACTGGACGTGCTGCGCCCGGTCTTCGGACCGGGCGAGGATCGCAACCTGAGCGAATGCGGGCCAGTGGCCAGCACGCCCAGGAGCTGCGGCCGGTCCTCGGACCTGGTGAGGATCGCAACACCGGGCCCGCCCTGCGCACGTCGAGACCGCCCGCCGGCTGCGCCCGGTCCTCGGACCAGGCGAGGCTCGCAACCTGCTTGCCCATCGCGGCCGCCACCTCGGCGACGGACGCTGCGCCCGGTCCTCGCGGGCGAGGATCGCAACTTGGAGACGGATCAGAGTCGGACAGGCTGCACCCGGTGTTCGGATCGGGCGAGGATCGCAACGGTGGTGAGCCTGGCGAGAACGTTCCCTACGCCAACCGCTGCGCCCGGTCATCGGATCGGGCGAGGATCGCAACAACGACTTCAGCGCGACGTCGCAGCACGTCTGGACGCTGCGTCCGGTCCCCGGATGGGGCGAGGATTGCAACCAGCACCTTCGCCCCCGGCAGGAACAGTTGCGCGACGGGCTACGCCCGGCCCCGGACTGAGCGAGGATCGCAACACCGTGCTGGTCACCGCCACCGTCCCCGACGAGAGGCAGCTGCGCCCGGTCCTCGGACCGGGTGAGGATCGCAGGGGCGTGACCGGGTTCAGCGAGTTCGGGCGGGTGCGCGCTGCGCCCGGCCCTCGGAGCGAGCGAGGATCGCAACTGGACGCTTCAGGCCCTTGGACCGGGCGAAGCGGAGTCGAGACGACCACTGATCCCTCCGACGGACTGCGGTGTCTGCCGTCTAGGTCGGTGCCGAGGGTCGCAACACCGTGATGGTGTCGGATGTAGGTGCTGACATGGTCAGAGCTGGGGGCTGGGCCAGTCCGGCTCCCGGACGCCCAGACAACTATCCGACAGATTGTGAACTCGGCGTTGACTCCTCCTAGGGAGCATGACTCGATGGGTCGGTGATGGAGTCATTTGGTATGAGTTCCAGGGCTACGTGTGAGAGTTGAGGTTCCGCTAAGGGCGCATAGTCCCGCTTCCGGCACCGAGGTGTGGCACTCTCTCGAGGATCATCTGCGTGGCACGGCCATCCTTGCTCGGCGTTTCGCGGCGCCCTTTGGCGGCGGCGATCTGGCGTACTGGCTGGGTTTGCTGCATGACTGCGGCAAGGCCAGTGATGCCTGGCAGGAGCGGTTGTCGAAGGTTGCCGCTGGCGGCGGGCGAGTCGGAATCGACCACAAGGCGTTCGGCACCCGGGTCGCGTGGGACCGTGGTCTGGGTCGGTTCGCTGTCGGCATTTTCGGGCACCATGGTGGGCTCCTGGACCAGGGCGACTTCAAGAAAAAGTTGACGGCCGCGTTGAGGGATAACCTGCGGAATGTGGCGTCGGCGGAGGCTGCCCTGTCCCGTCTGCTGCCGGAACTGCCCGATGACCTGAGAGCCGCACTGCCTGAGCGTTGGCAGCAGGATCCGCTGGTGGGGGAGATGGCGTTGCGGCTGTGCTACAGCGCGCTGGTTGACGCCGATGGGTTGGACACTCACGCGCACCACCATCAGCTCGCCGCTCCGAGGGTGCGCCCGGACGCCGATTTTGGTCACCTGTTCGCCCTGTTCGAACGCCGGCGAACAGAGTCACTCGCGCAGCGTCCGCCGTCGCCGATCGATGGGCTGCGGGAACAGGTCTACACGGAGTCTCTCGTCGCTGCGGAGCGGCCCACCGGGATGTTCCGGTTGCACGCGCCGACTGGGGTCGGGAAGACCCTCGCCGCGGCTGGCTTCGCGCTGCGTCACGCGCAGCGGCGCGCTCTGCGTCGGGTGATCGTCGCGGTGCCGTTTTTGACCATCACGGAGCAGAACGCTGCCGTCTATCGGCAGATGCTCAATGAGGATGGTACGGAGCCTGTGGTGTTGGAGCATCACGGCCAGGTGGATTTCGATGCTCCTACGGCTGGGCGTTGGGCGCGTCAGGCTGCGGAGAACTGGGATGCGCCGTTCGTGGTGACGACGTTCGTGCGTCTGTTCGAGTCCCTCTACGCCCGCAAGCCGTCGGCGATGCGCCGGGTGCATCGGCTGGCGGGGTCGGTGATCGTGCTGGACGAGATTCAGGCGCTGCCGCACGACATGCTCGTACCGATCCTGAACGGCCTGCGTCTGCTGGTGGAGCACTTCGGGACGACGGTCCTGCTGTCGTCGGCTACCCAGCCTGAATTCTGGGCGTTGCAGACCTTCGCGGACCTGGATCGGTTCGAGTTGGTCTCGGAAGTGTCGGTGCTGAACGAGAAGATGCGGCGTGTGTCGTACGAGTGGCGGCTGGACGCAGGTCTGACCTTGGCTGACATCGCTGATGACGCCAGCATCGGGCTGGCTGCCAGCGGTGACGGTGGCGCGTCGGCGATGGTGGTGGTGAACACGACCGCGGATGCGCGGACGGTGTATGAGCGGTGGCAGGAGGAAGGCTTCGGTGATGTTGCCTGGCACCTGTCGACGCGGATGTGCCCGGCGCATCGGCGGCGGGTGCTGGAGGTGGTGATCCGGCGGTTACGTGCCGGTGAGCGAGTGCTCCTGGCGGCGACGCAACTGGTGGAGGCGGGCGTGGACCTGGACTTTCCGCTCGTGTATCGGGCGATGGCGCCGGCTGATTCGTTGCTGCAGGCCGCCGGTCGGGCCAATCGGGAAGGGCGCTTGGAGTGTGGACGGGTCGTCATCTTCGCTCCGTCGGACGGGGGGCAGCCTGAGGCGTACAAGAAGCTGGTCGGTGTGGCGAAGACCTGCTTCGGGCCCGACGTGGCCGATCCGGACAAGGCGTCGGCGTTGTCAAACTACTACCGTCGGGTCTATGACGCGCTCAATCTGACGGACCCGGGTCACGTTGGCCAACGCATCCAGCAGGCCCGTGAGCAGTGGGCGTTCCAGACCGTTTCTGACGGCCCGCTCACCGACGTCCGTAGCGGCCGTCGTGATCACAAACGCGCGTTCCGGCTCATCCGCGACGAGGGCATCTCCGTCGTGACCCCGCAAGGCGCGTCGACGGACGCGGAGTGCGCCACGCTCATCGACCTGATTGAGAAAATCCGCCACGCGCCGGTGCCGGACCTGCACGATCTGCGTCAGCTTCAGCCCTACACCACCACCGTGCACAGCGGTGTTCTCCGTAACCCGGAGGTGAAGGAACGGATGCGGCCGATCATCGGTGATGAGGTGCAGGTGGGTGCATTGGTGGAGTGGATCGGCGGATACGACCAGGCAACTGGCATCACCTTTGACCCGAGTTTCGAGGAGTTCGTGCTGTGACGACGGATTTGATCGACGGGGTGACCCTGCGGCGGAGCCGCGAGGGCGACCTGCCCGTGGTGGTTCAGGTCGCCGGCGAAGCCGCCCTGTTCTCCCGCCCGGAGCTGAAGGTAGAGCGGGTGAGCTACCCCGTCATGACACCTCCCGCCGCGGTGGGAGTGCTGGAGTCGATCTACTGGAAACCGGAGTTTCAGTACGAGATCGTGGCGATCGAGGTGCTCCGCCCAATCCGGCAGTTCACGATCCGCCGCAACGAAACCACGGACGTGGCACCGTTGGCGGAGGCGATCAAAGGCACCCGCCGGGTGGACACGGTGGCACATCGCGATCAACGCAATGCCGTGTGCCTGCGGGACGTGGCTTACCGCATCCACGCGCACATGGTGCCAGCTGCACATGCGGACAAGCCGGCTTCCGCGTACCGGGATCAGTTACGCCGCCGGGTCCGCCGGGGCGCCTGCTTCCAGCGTCCCTACCTGGGTACGAGGGAGTTCAGCGCGGAGTTCAGCTGGCCGGACGACACAGCCCCGCGCCAGCACGATCTGCATGAGGACATCGGCATCATGCTGCACTCGATTCACCGCGACGGTGGCGGCAGTCCTCGCATGGAGTGGTTCTCCGCCCGGGTGCAAGCCGGGGTTCTGTACGTGCCGCAGCGGGGGATAGAACTCGCCCTGCCGGGCGGGGGCATCTGATGTTGTTGCAGCGGCTCGTCGAGTACGCGGAGTCCAGTGCCGAGGTGACTCCGCCATTCTATGCCAGGAAGCCGGTACGGTTCCTGCTCTACATCGCCGCTGACGGCACGCCCGCCAACGCCGAGCTGGTCGATTTCGCGGATCCGGGAACCCCCGGGCAGCGCTTCGGGATCGACCGGTGGATGCCGAACGTCACCCGCACCGTAGGGGTCGCGCCGACGCTGGCCGCCGATACCGTCGAATATGTGCTGGGCTGGGTCGCCGAGGACGGCAAGGCCGACCGGGTGGCCAAGCAACACACCGCGTTCCGGGAACTGATCCGGGACTGGGCTGCCGCGGAGCCAGATGGCCCAGCTTCCGCCATCGCCGCCTTCTACGCTGGCGGTCACGCTCCGAAAGTCGTCACCGATCGGACGTGGAGCCGCGCCGACGTGGTGGCCTTCGTCGTCGACGGGCAGATCGCCACCGAACACGAATCAGCGAAGCGGTACTGGGCGGGCGTCGCCGCCGGGCGTAAGGGGCTCGGCCGAGCGGGCTACTGCCTGGTCTGCGGCCAGGTCCGCGACCTGCTCAAGACGATCCCGCAGCAGATTCCGCGTCGGTGGCTGCCCGGTGCCACCCAGAGCGCCTCGCTGGTGAGCGTCAACGAGGCGTCCCACGGCTATGAGCTGACGAAACTTCTCGCCCACACGCCGATCTGTGTTACGTGCGGTCTGACGTTCATGTCGTCGTTGAGGGCGGTGCTCTCCGATGAACGGCACAGCACCGCGCTACCCGGGCAGAACGCCCGTCTGGCCTGGTGGTTGGTCGGCGGCTCCCGCTTCGACCCCATGGCCCCGCTGGACGCCCCGGACCTCGACGACGCCCGCGCCCTGCTCGCCACCCCCCGCGACGGCATCGAACCCGGCGACGATGACCTGTCCACGTTCTGCTCGGTGACCGTCGGCGGCAACGTCGCCCGGGTCGTCATCCGCGACTGGGTGGAGATGCCGCTGCCCCGGGTCAAGGACCACATCCGTTCCTGGATCGACGATCACGAGATCGCCGACTGGTCCGGTGAGGTCACCCAGGTCCGGCTGACCCAGCTGGTCCGCGCGGCGGGCCGGTGGCAGGTCGGGCGCGGTGGCGCCCCCGGCAGTTGGGTCAAACTCGGTGCCAGGGGCGAGGACCGCCCGCCCGGCCTGCAACACGCGCTGCTGCGGGCTGCGCTGCTCCACAGCCCGCTGCCGCCGCGACTACTCACCCATGTGCTCAACCGAATCCGCACCGACGGCCGGGTCGATCCGGCACGCGCGGCCCTGATCCGGCTCGGCCTGCGCCGTCGGCCGGATCGACCCGACGAGTCTGAAAGGCTGACCCCCACGTTGAACTTGGACAACAACGACCCCGCCTACTTGTCCGGCAGGGCCTTCGCCGTTCTCGATGACCTTCAGCAGACGGTTTTCCGCGCGGCGAACCAGCCGCTGAACACCACCTTCGCCGAGCGGTATATGGGCCGGGCCATCACCAACCCGAGAGTCGTCCTGGTCAACGGGCAGCGGACCTCGACCGCCTGGTTGCGCCGCCTACGTGGACCGCTGCGCAAACCGGGCTGGGCCAGGGCGTACGCCACCCGACTCGACGACATCTTCGCCCAGATCGACACGAGCCGGGACTCGATCCCGAGCACCGCCGTCCTGGCGCAGAAGGCCCAGTTCGTCCTCGGCTTCCACCAGCAACGCGCTGCCATGCGCGCCGAGCGCATCGAGGCCGCCGCCAAGAAGAAGAACACCGACCTGCCGCCCGCCTCGGACGACCAGCCCACCACCGAAGGAGACGCCGAATGAGCGACACCCACCTCGACCCGGCCCGCCGCCACGACGCTGTGCTCCTGTTCGACGTCACCGACGGCAACCCCAACGGCGACCCCGACGGCGGTAACCAGCCGCGCACCGACGACGAGACCGGCCAGGGACTGGTCACCGACGTCGCCATCAAACGCAAGATCCGCGACACCGTCGCCCTGATGCGTGGCGACGACCCGAAGTTTGGGATCTTCGTCGAGGCTGGCCACGCGCTGAACACCCGCATCGAGGAAGGTCTCAAGGCCAATCCCGGTCGCGCCGACGAGGCGCAGCGGTGGCTCTGCGAGCACTACTTCGACATCCGGATGTTCGGCGCCGTCCTCAGCACCGGCACCACCAAGGGCGGTGCCGGACAAGTGCGCGGGCCGGTGCAGCTCACCTTCGCCCGCAGCGTCGATCCGGTCCTCCCCACCGATCACGCCATCACCCGGGTCACTCAAACCCGCCAGGCCGACATCGACAATGGCGAGCGGACCGAGATGGGCTCGAAATGGACCGTGCCCTACGGCCTCTACCAAGCCCGCATCTTCTACTCCGCCCCCCGCGCCGGAAAAACGGGCGTCACCACTGACGACCTCGCCGTCTTCTGGCGGGCGATCACCCTGATGTTCGACCACGACCGCTCCGCCACCCGCGGCGAAATGAAACTCTGCGGCTTGTATGTCTTCAGCCACCCCGACGCCCTCGGCGTCGCACCGGCGGCCAGCCTCACCGAACGCGTATCCCTCAGCCGCACCAACACGGAAAAGCCTGCCCGGCACCACCTGGACTACCAGTTGACCCTCGCCACCGACAACCTGCCCGAGGGAATCGAGTTCACCCCACTGGTGAATCTCTGGCCGTGACCCTGACGACCGATGGCGACGGCACCCTCGCCGAGATCCCGCTCTCCGCACTCGAGCACTACGCCTACTGCCACCGACAGACCGCGCTCATCCACGTCGAGGGCATCTGGGGTGACAGCGCGCAGACCGTACGCGGCGATCTGAGCCATCGACTGGTGGACCTGCCCGGCCTGACCCGGCGGGCAGGTCTCACCACCATCCGCTCCCTACCGGTGGGCAGCGCCGTGTACGGCCTGAGAGGCATCTGCGACGTGGTGGAATTCGCGGGCACCACCGCCACCCCAGTGGAATACAAAGTCGGCCGCTACGAACCAGACGGGCCCGCTGACCTCCAACTCGCCGGTCAGGCCCTGTGCCTTCTCGAAGCCGGATTCGACGTGCCCCTCGGATACATCTACTCCGTCGCCGAACGCCGCCGCCACCCGGTCACCATCAGCCCTGATCTGCTGCACCGGGTAGTGCAAGCGGCCGAGGCCATCCGGCGTCTCTTCGCGTCCCCACACCTGCCAGTGGCACGTAACGACACCCGGTGCCGCAAGTGCTCACTGCGCGACGACTGCCTACCCGATATGACCGACGGTCGACAGACCCGACCGGCAGCCGACCTATTCACCCCACGGCCGTTGGGACAGTGGCGTGACTGAACTACTCAACACCCTCTACGTACAAACTCCCGGAACCAGCCTGCACCTCGACGGCGACACCGTCCGCGTCTACCACCCAGAACAGACCGGACGACGCCTGCTGCCCCTGACCCGAGTCGACCACCTGGTGCTCTTCACCGGCGTGACCATCACCGACGACCTGCTGCTGCGCTGCGCCGACGACGGCCGATCCGTCAGCTGGCTCACCGGCATGGGCAGATTCAGAGCCCGCGTCGTCGGCCCCACCAGTGGCAACCCACTCCTGCGACAAGCCCAGCACCGCGCCGTCGACAACCACGACCACCGAATCAAGATCGCCAAAGCCATGGTTGCCGGCAAGATACACAACTCCCGCCAAGTTCTGCTCCGCGCCGGCCGCGATACATCCGGTCACAGGCAGACCGCGCTACGCGCATCCGCGGAACTCATCGCCCAACGACTGGAACTGCTCAAGAGCGCCGAGAACATCGACAGCGTGATCGGCACCGAAGGCATCGCCGCACACGACTACTTCGCCGCCCTGCCATACCTGGTCACCGACAAGCAGTGGCGCGGCACCGGCCGAACCAAAAGACCACCCACCGACCCCGTCAACTGCCTCCTGTCGTTTCTGTACGGCATGCTCCGAGTCGCCGTACACGGCGCACTCGAACAAGTCGGCCTCGACCCCTACATCGGGTTCCTCCACGCCACCCGCCCTGCCAAGCCGGCACTCGCACTCGACCTGATGGAAGAATTTCGCCCCCTCCTCGCCGACCGACTCGCCTTCACCCTGCTCAACCGACGAGAACTCTCCGCCGACGACTTCGAGCTACTCCCCAACGGCGCATACCGACTCACCGAGACCGGCCGAAAAAACACCCTCAACGCCTGGCAGACCGCACGACGACGAGCCTGGCCGCACGCCCAACTCAACCGCGAAATAGAAGGCGCCGTTCTCCCGCTCGTGCAAGCACGCCTGCTCGCCCGGCACCTCCGCGGAGACCTCGCCACCTACCGCCCCTGGACAGTCAACTGACGTGGACATCCTCATCACCTACGACGTCGAAACCATCACCCCAGCAGGCCAGAGGCGGCTGAGGAAAGTCGCCAAAATCTGCGAAGCGTACGGACACCGCGTCCAGAAATCCGTCTTCGAAGTCGTCTGCCGTGACACCGACAAGGTAAAACTCGTCGCAGCCCTGCAAGGTGCCATCGATCCCACCCGCGACAGCATCCGCATCTACCGCCTACCGGCCAACGCACTCGACAACGTCGAACACCTGGGGCTGCCACGACACGCCGACCCCCGCGGCCCGTTCGTGATTTAGGAACCCCCAGCGACCACCCAGAGAGCCTGACGTTCCCAACCAATAAATCATTACTAATCGGGACTTCTGGGGTGCTGTTGTGAATGTCTAGCTAGAGACAAGCTTGAATAATGGCTGTTCATGAGCCGCTGCGCCCGGTCCCCGGACCGGGCGAGGATCGCAACGTCGAGCAGGTCCGCCCACGTCTCATCGTCCAGGTCGCTGCGCCCGGTCCCCGGACCGGGCGAGGATCGCAACCTAAATCTCGGAGGCCCTGGCGCGCCAGGGCATACAGGCTGCGCCCGGTCCCCGGACCGGGCGAGGATCGCAACGAGGTAAACGCCGTCCACGTCGGGGTGTACGCCACCCAGGCTGCGCCCGGTCCCCGGACCGGGCGAGGATCGCAACTCGAGCAGTGCCGCAATGCCGGCGGCCAGTCCCGCCGGCTGCGCCCGGTCCCCGGACCGGGCGAGGATCGCAACTCCTCCGTGCGGTGGATGCGTGGTTGGTCAGCGCACCGCTGCGCCCGGTCCCCGGACCGGGCGAGGATCGCAACACCTCACGCTCAAGGCTCGCCCGATCCGCCCGGTCCGAGCTGCGCCCGGTCCTCGGACCGGGCGAGGATCGCAACAACACCAGCAAAGACAACAAGGCGGCCCTGCTCTCGGCTGCGCCCGGTCCCCGGACCGGGCGAGGATCGCAACCCCGCGCGGACGTCCGCCGGCAATGCCCGCCAGCCGCCGCTGCGCCCGGTCCCCGGACCGGGCGAGGATCGCTACCTCGGCTGCGGCGATCTCCTCGCCTGCCTTGTCGTAGCTGCGCCCGGTCCCCGGACCGGGCGAGGATCGCAACCTGACCGAGGTGCTGTGTATGGAGGTGCCGAACCTGGCTGCGCCCGGTCCCCGGACCGGGCGAGGATCGCAACGCCCACGCGGCGTCGGTGTCGTCCTCCCACGACTTCGCTGCGCCCGGTCCCCGGACCGGGCGAGGATCGCAACGCCGGCCTGATCGTCAGTGCCGTCTCCGACCGGATGGCTGCGCCCGGTCCCTGGACCGGGCGAGGATCGCAACAAAGGGCCAGCCGCACGAGGTGCACGAGGATCTGATCGGCTGCGCCCGGTCCCCGGACCGGGCGAGGATCGCAACGTCGTACCCGGGGGCGGGACGCGGGCAGGCTGGCTAGCTGCGCCCGGTCCCCGGACCGGGCGAGGATCGCAACAGCGCCGGGGAAGGCGGCCTCTACGTCACCGACGACGCTGCGCCCGGTCCCAGGACCGGGCGAGGATCGCAACGCCAAGCCATCCGCGTTTTCCGGCGGCACGTTCTTGCTGCGCCCCGTCGCTAGACCGGGCGAGGATCGCAACGCCGGAGACAACGTCGCGCAGATGACCGCCTCGGGCGCTGCGCCCGCTCGCTGGACCGGGCGAGGATCGCAACTACTGCGACCCGGCCCACTGGCAGGACTACGTCGACAAGTTGCGCCCGGTTCTCGGAACGACGAGGACCGAGTGCAGCATCCCTGGCCGGCGAAAGACGAAGGTGCGATGCAGTTCACCGTCGTGCTCTATAGGTCGTGACGCTAGGTAGTGGCCCGTGCGGGTCAACTGCCCTAGAGGCGGCGCGGTTTTGCTCGGGGGCTCCATCTAGTTTCAGTCTATGTTGCACATTGCTGGTCGTTTGACTAGGCGCGGGGTAGCGCACAGTAAGCAAAATTCTCCGTGCCGGGCCTGCACGCACTCTGGGGCAATCCTGGGGAAAGCGGCGGATGGCTGAATTTTCCCAGCTCAGGGGCCGCGCCCTCGTTGTTCACCCAGATTTACGAGCACTACGACGAGCCGAAGAGAGGGCTCTGGCTTGGCTCGGTGACTACCTCAGGAGGATGCGCGAGGCCGGCGTCAACATCCGCGTGGCGAATTTGTCAAGGAGCGGCGTGAAGGTCTGTGCTGACGCAACCCCACTAGAGACGCTGTCGCGGCAGTCGCAGCAGTGACACCTGCTCGACCGCAGGCACCGCGCTCGTACCGCGTCTCCGCTGGGCGGGGTGTCCGAGGGCCTGCGGGCCTGCGGGCCTGCGCAACGAACTACCGATACACGGAACAGGCCGGGGCCGAGCACTTCCGGCCGGTGGCCCGGGGCCTTGGTCGAGCTGCGGGATAGCCTGGGTTCTTAGGGCGAGGCGGCGCAGGCCTGGCGGCTCCTGGCGCGCACCAGGTGGGTGAGCTGGACGGGCCGTCGAGGGCATCGGGGGTGGTCCGGCATGGCAACGGAGGCGCTGACCGAGGCCACGACCAGTTTGAGTTGTCGGCCTTGCAATCAAGGATGTCGCCGCGCTGCCGGGCCGCGCGGTGCCCGAGGTCGTGGATGCGCACGTATCAAGCCGGCGTTCCTGCGCATGTGAGGGCTCGTTCGGGATGAGACTGAAGGAGTAGAGGGGCCTACTCCCGGGAAACACCATAGTGACCCTTATGGAACGAGATCTCCGGCAGCAACGAGCAGAAGCCGACCAGTAGCTCCACTCTGGCTGCCGCCTACCGCTTCGCCCCAGCGCGCTGGCGCCGTTTCCGCCGTCGCACCAGCGTGGTGACGCCACCGGCGGCCACGAGCGCCGTCACGATGGTCACGATGTGTGGGGCCGACCAATTCGTCACGTCGAGGATCGACCGCCCGACCTGCTTCGCGGTGAATCCACCGGTTCGCTCGACCTTGAGATTGATGCTCACCGTCTCCCGGGGGACGAGTTCCTGGTTCGTCTCGGCCGAGAGGACGAAGACAGAGGCCCTGAGCGTGTACTCACCGGGCTCCTTCGCGCGAACATCCCACACCCACAGCCCGGCGTCGGTCGGGTCGGTGAGTGGCTGCGTGTTGTCCTGCGCGGTGACCAAGTTCTTGATCTCCACGGCGCTGTCGGCGGTAGCAAGAGTGACGCCAACGCGGCCACCAAGGCGCACGTCCGCGTCGTTTATCTCCGGGTTTGAGGGGGTGCCGCCCGTGCCGGACGGGCTGACGCACAAATCGTCGGTGTTCGCCGGTCCGCAGATTAAGACTCGTACGTCGAACCAGTCTGTGACCTTCACGCGTCGATCGGTCACCACGTGCAGCTCGCCTTTGAACAGGTCGCGTCGTTCATTCTGCACGGTTGCCTGGTATGCGTACTGCTTCGAGCCGTTATCAACGTGGCTAGCCGGTCTGACCGGATCGACGAGGATGGCGATCACTGCTGTGCCGCCACAACACAGGAGGAGTATCGAGAGGGCGACGGATCCGAGCACCAGGGCAACACGCAGGCCAGGGCTCAGCAACCTGTATCGGGTGAATGCCATCTAAACCCTTTCGCTGTCATCACCGCCACTGATTGACCAGGGGGAAGTGCACGTTGCCTCTTGAAAGGCTTGGTACGCAAGCGATATGTATGCCGCGGGTAGTTCGTGCTGCAGCCAACGGTGGGGCCGCCACCCGTTCGTTCGTGTCCGGGAGCAGGGCGCCTGACGCACGACTGGCGGGCTTCACTCGGTTACAGCTGGGGTAGCCACGGCCTGACGTCATCATCGGCTCGAATTTACGAGGTAGGCGACGGGGAGTCTCCGTAACCTTCGGTGATTCGCAGGACTAGTTCGGGCTGCAGTTCAGCTAATGCTGGGAGCGGAGTCAGCCATGATCCCACAGCGAAAGCACGTGCGAAGAGGTGCTGGCCTGCCGGTAGTCCGATGACACGGGCAATCTCCGTCAGCGTCTTGGCATGCAGGTCAGGCATGGCGATCGTGGTGGCGACTGCTTCCGCTCGTTCAGGTTCGTGGGCAGCGGCGGCCACCGCGACTGCGGCTAGGGCATTCTCCTGTTCGCCGAAAGCCGGATCGACCCCGCGCGCGATTCGTTCCGCCCGATCGCTGTCGCCGGCGGCCGCAACCAGTCGCGCGACCTCGGTCATCTCCCGGGACAGCCAGCTATTCGCACCACGCAGGAAAGAGATGGTCTGCTCGGCGCGGTCGCAGTATCCGGCTTCGGCCAACGCCCGTGCTACTTCAGCCACAATATTCAGAGCATCGCTCCGCTCGACCATCGTGGTCGCGATCCGTAGGGCGTGCTTGACGTCGTCTGCGGCGACGAGAGCGCTTGCGATCTCGACCAGGATCCGGGTCTCCCTGGGCCCGTGCCGAGACGCAGCTATTTCCTCGGCTGCTTCCCAGGCCAAGGCCCGGCTACGCGACTGTTCGCCGGCTGCCGCTAGCGCCTTGGCTGCCAGGGCCATGGCTTTGGTCCGTCGGTGACGGGCGGTGATGGTCCGGGCTGCGTCCTCGGCCATCAGAGCCAGGTTGCGGACCCGATCCTGCCGACCTGCTGTGGCTACCTGGACTAAGGCGCCGACGCGGTCGGCTGGATCGAGGATGCTGCAGGCGATCGCCTCCGCGTGCTGTGAGTCACCGGCAATCGCCGCTGCCCGGGCGGCGGCGGTCAACGCTTGCGCCTGCTGGGAGGCCGCCGGGATGGTACGTGCGACCTGCTCCGCTGCCTGAGCCGAGATCACGGCTTGTGCGCGGTCACCAGATTTGGCCACCGCCTCGGCGACCGCTGCTAGGGCCAGGGCTTGCTGGTAGATCGCGGGGACCATCGCTGCGATGCGCCTTGCCCGCTCGGGGTCACCGGTGGTGGCCTTTGCGACTTCTGTTAGCGCCTGGATGCGCCGATCTGGGTCGGTCAGTGCGTCGGCGATCCGTTCTGCTCGATCCACGTCGCCGGCGATGGCCACTGCCTTGGCGATGACGGTTAGCTCTGCGGCGTCCCCGCCGCTGCTCGCCGTCGAGCGGGCAATCTTCTCGGACCGCGAGGCTAGGATCCGGGCTCGCTCATAGTCCCCCTTAGCCGCGGCCGTCAGGGCGACCGCCGCCAAAGCTCGTGCCTGCTCGCTGGGCCGGCGGATGGCAAGGGCTATGTCTTCGGCTCGGCCTGGGTCGCCAGCGGTCACGGCCGATGACTGCTGCTCCGTCTCATCATCGTTTGCATACGCCGTACCGGTAGTGGCGGCGGAGATCCGAGCGACCACCTGGAGCGTCTGCAACCGCAGACTTCGGGCCGTTATGGAGGCGGCAATCAGCTCCGCCTGATGGACTGCGCCGGCAATCGCCACCGTGCGTGCGATGCTGGCCAGCGCGCGGTTACGGTCGACATACGTCGGCACCTCATCGGCCGCCCGCCTGGCCACTTGCGCCCACCTGTCCGCCTCCTCCCGGTCATCTGCGGCGGCCATCGCACGGGCAACCTCGGCGAACACTCTCGCTTTCACAATAGGGTCCGTGACGCTCAGCGCGACCTGGGCGGCGTCGGTGGCCCACCTGGCGGCGCTGGCCTTGTCATCAGCGCCCGCGAATGCCCAGGCTGCTTCTGCCAGGGCCCGCACCTGCTGGGTCTTGTTCGGAATGCTGTGCGCGAGTGACTCGGCGCGGACGGAGTAACCCAGCATGGCCCACAACGCCGGCAGGTTCGTCGGTATGGCGGTGTTGCGCTCCCGCAGGGCAGCCCTGTGGCGGGAAAGTCGAGCAAGGGCGCCCAAATCCGGCTCGGGCCCGTTCAGGATGAGCTTTTGAACCTCGACGATCTCGTTCAATACGGCGGCATCCCCGCCACTGAGATCGAGCATCCGATCCTGTCTTACGGTGTCAGTCGCCAGTGCGACCAACCGCTCCGTGTCGCCGATCTCGGCGAGCATTCGTGGATAGTCCCGCAGCAGGTATTCAGGGGTGTTGGGCGGCCACGGTGTGCCGCCGCCGTGCCTGCGATAGCTCTCGGCCCAGATTTGCAGACGCTCGCGGTAGACGGCGAGGCGTTGTGACCCTAGGTACTCGACGGCGGTCCGCTGTAGTTCCTCATGACCGAGTAGGTAGACCTCGTCGGCTTCGGCCGACCAAGCGCCGCCTCGGCGGGTGAAGGTACGGCCAGCCACGGTGTGGAGCACGTCCTCGACGGTCACAAGGTCTGCGCCGGTGAGCTCACGCAGATCGGTCTGGGATAGCCCGCCGCGCGAGGCGGTCAGTAAACCGAGAAGGTCACGCTCGATGTCCGACCCCTTCAGGATGCGGCGAAGTTCAGCCCTGCTGAGCCGTCTCTTATCGGTAGCGTGCGGTGAGGCGTCAAGCCGACGGATAGTCCTCGGATCGCCCAGTGGATGGGAGCTGTGCACGTCAACGGGGAGGGGCGGATTCGGCCGGCCTGCAACGATGACGCGCATGCCGTGCGGGGGATTGGTCGGCAGCAGTCCGGCGATGCTGGTGGAGTTCGGTCCCAGGGAAGCGTCGCGTTCTTCGTCTAGGCCGTCAACGACCAAAACAAGTCTTCCACCGGCCTCCTGACACACCGCTGCGGCCTCGCGGAGCAGTGTGAGCATCAGGGTCTCGCGGGTGCTCTCGTCGGCAATGGTCGAAAAGTCCTTGCCGGTTAGCGCGCACAGTTGGCCGAGTACAGCCCCGGTGAACGCCTCGCGAGTGTCCTGCCCGGCTTGCCAGGCGGTGATGAAGAACGACACGACCTGCACCCCGGCGGCGGCCAGCGCGGTTGGCGGATCCAGCACGAACGTCGATAGCAGCGCGGACTTGCCGGCCCAGGCGTCGGCGCGCCACCAGGCGTACGGTCCTCGGTCGTTCTCCGTGCAGAAGGCTGTCAGCTCGGCCAGCTCAGCGTCGCGATCGAGCAACTCCGGAGGCGCGATGCGCCGCACCTGCTCGAGGTAGACCGGCTGTGCCGCCTGCCGTGAGCGCGGCACGGTGATCTGGAAAACGTTGGTTGTGATCGGCGCGGAGTTGTCGCCACCCACATAGACGGCGCCCTCGCCTACTGGGAGTGGCGCGGCCGGTTGGCGCTTGCCGAGGATCACGACTGCGGCTCCACCAGGACTGGACTTGCGGCTGGGAGTCCCTGAGCCTATGTGATCCTATCCAAGGTGGACAGCGCGTCATGTGTCATCTCGATGACTGAAACTAGCGTTCGTAGAGTCCGCTGATGAAAACGCTAAGGGAAGGCTGCCATGGCGCGTCAGGGTCGTCGCTGGTTGTGGGCTGGACGCCTTGTGTGCCTCCTGCTGCTCGGCGGGCTGGTCACGTACCTGGTATTGGTGGGTCTGGACAAGGCCGACAAGGTCGCGAGTAGCATCGGTGCGGTCGCGGCGCTGTTGGCGCTGTGTGCGCCGCAGCTAATACCGTCGAGCCGAGGTGGCGGGACTGCCGAGGTCCATGCTGGCGGGGCGGGAGCGGTTGCGATCGGCGGCACGAACACCGGTGAGGTAATCACTGACGCATCGAGTGCGGCGGTCCCGTCCGCGGAGCCTGCTCGGGCTGGCGCTGGGGTGAGCGCGACCGGGCCGGCCTCCGTAGCCATCGGCGGAAAGAACACGGCGCAAATCCGTACAACCTTCACCGGCCACAAGCCTGCTGGGTGAGCATCTCAGGCTACGAAATCTGACCGGCAGGCGCAGCGATGATTGCTGAGGCGGGCACCGGCTTGTAGGCGCCGGTCAGGTCCCCGTCGTAGAGCGGGGATACTCGGCTCAGTATGGCCGGAACTGCCTGCGGCCGCGCCGGCTCCTCGGGTGATGGCGGATAGCTCAGGAGAGGAACACCTCGTCACGCTGCCGATGTCGTCCAGTGCCGGACCGTGTGCCCGGCCTGGTTCTACGACTTCGGCTAGGGTCGATGGCGTAACGCCATCGGTCGCAGCGCGGATGAGGTGACAGGTTTGGCACGGTCGGTGCAGATCCGTATCTACACGGTCCGTGCGGGGCTGCTGGATGAGTGGGTGGACAGGTGGCAGCGGTTGGTCGTTCCGCTGCGCCGTGATCTTGGTTTCGAGATCCATGGGTCGTGGAAGGACCGGGCGCGGAATCAGCACGTCTGGGTGATCTCGCACGAGGGCCCTGAGTCGTTCGATGAGGCCAACGCTGCCTACTGGGCCTCCGAGCGTCGTAAGACGCTCGGCTTGGACCCGGACGACTACCTGCTGGGCGAGGAAACCCGCGAGGTCGAGCAGACGCTATAAGTTGGCGTCGCCGGGTAGTAGGTGTGCCTGCCGTTCGTCGTCGGTGAGCGCGCGGAACACCCGTGAACGCGCTACTGCGGTCAGCTCGGCCAGGTCGACCGAGTCCGCCCAGACGCGCACAGTACCGTCCGCTGAACCCGTCACGACCTGCCGCCCGTCCGGCAACCACGCGAGGCTGGTCACGCCGTCGCGGTGAACGCCGATCACCTTGCCCTGGTCGTCGTTCGCGCAGTCCCAAATCCGTACGGTGCGATCGTCGGAGCAGGATGCCAGGCGCTGGCCGTCGGGAGCCCAGTCCACCGCGCGAACACGCTTATCGTGCCCGGTCAGGACCCGCGGCTGGTCGGCGCCGGTGAGGTCCCAGACGCGGACGGTCCAATCGGCGGAGCAGGTGGCGAGCCGATGCTCGTCGGGTGCCCAGCTGATTGCGTCGACGTAGTTCTGATGCCCGGAGTGGACGGTGCTGTCGCCGGGGTGTTGGATGTCCCAGACGCGGACGGTTCGGTCGTCGGAGCCGGATGCGAGGTACCTACCGCTCGGCGACCAGGCGAGCGCCCCTACCCAGTCGGCGTGCCCGCGCAGGACGCCAGCGGAACTGTCGGTGCGGACGTCCCATAGCCGTACCGAATTGTCCTTGCAGCCCGCTGCCAACCGGGACCCGTCCGGTGACCAGGCCAGCGATTCGACCTCAGCGCCGAAGCGCACGCTGCCGTCGGTGCCGATCAGGTGGGCTGAGCCGTCGCGCAGGGCCACGGCGAGCACGTCGGCCGTCGGTGAGCAGGCAAGGGCCACGACCGGTTCCAGCCACGTCGTGACAGAGGCTGTGCCGTCCGGCTTCCAGGTTCGGACGGTGCCGTCGGCGCCGCCGGTGACGATCCGCGCTGTCCGATCCAGCGCGAGCGCGTTGACCGGTCCGCCGTGTCCGGCGAGTAGCCGTTGTTCGGCCCCGCGCGGCTGGATCCTCCACAGGCGAGCGCTGCCGTCGCCGGAACCGCTGAGGACCCGTCGCCCGTCGGGAGACAGTGCGACGGACCAGGCGACCTGGGAGTGCCCGCGTAGCTCGGCTATCTCGCGCAGCCGGCGGACGTCCCAGGCGCGGATGCTGCCGTCGCCGCTGGCGAATATGACGGTGCGACCGTCGGGGGACCAGGCGACCGACCAGACGGGGTATCCCTGACCGCCGATGACATGTCGGGGTTCGCCGGTCGCCCGATCCCAGATTCGTACGGTTTGGTCGCCGGACCCGGTGACGAGTTGGCTGCCGTCGGGGGACCAGGCGACGGCCTCGACGAAGTCCCCGTGCCCTGTCAGTCGCTGCTCCGGCTGAACGGTGGTGAGGTCCCAGACGATGACGGACCGGTCGTGGGAGGCGGAGGCCAGCCGGCGGGAGTCGGGGGAGAATCGCAGGCCCCAGACGTCTCCTTCGTGGCCAACCAGATGAGCGGCAAGCTTCCAGGTGGCGGTGTCCCATACCTGGACCATTCGGTCCCGGCTCGAGCCGGCGAGGCGGGACCCGTCGGGTGACCAGGTAACACCGCGTGCCACGTCTGCGCAGGGCAACACCGCGACCGTTACCGCCGTTGCCGCGTCCCATACCCGGATCGTGGCGTCGCGGGAGGCTGTAGCGAGCCGGGTGGCGTCGGGGGACCAGTCGACGGCGTCCACCATGCCGGTGTGCCCGCGCAGCACCCGGACGACTGTGCCGGTGTCGGCGTGCCAGATCCGCGCGGTGCCGTCTCGGGACGCGGTGGCCAGATGTGCTCCGTCGGGTGACCAGGCGACACCGCGGACGGTGTCGGTGTGCCCGGTGAGCACTGCCTCGGTGTGGCTGAACGCCAACGCTGCCATCAGGGCCCGGCGGGCGATGGGCGTTGGCGGGCACTCCTGCAGGGCGGCCGAGGTCAGCAGCACCGCGAGCTCCGGGTAGCGGTCGACGTTGCCGAGCGCGAACTGACCGATCGTCTCGGACACTCGGTGCAGGAACGCGGTGTCTCGGCTGCGGGAGGCGTTCACCAGGGCACGTGCGGTTGGGCTGTCCTGGCCGGCCGACTCCATCGCTTCCAGCCACTGCCCGGCCAGCGCAAGCCGTTCCCCGGTGAGCAGGTAGTCGGCGCTGCGTCCGGCGTGCACCCAGTCTGCCGCCCACCGTTCCAGCTCGGTACGCCGGCGCAGTTGCTCCGCCCGCGCTTCCACTTGCTGGCGCAGCGGCGCCCACCTGCGGAACAACGCCTCGTGCGCGACCTGCGCGTACGGCTCACCGTCGAGCACGTCGATGGTGAGCAGCCGGGCGTCGGTGAAGACGCCGATCACCCGACGCTGACTGTCGGACAGGTCCCGCAGCGGCACCCGCCGTCGGGTCGGTTCGATGCCCTCCATCGCTACCAGACGGAGCAGGGTGTCCAGGACGTCCTCGGTGCTGCTCTCGTGGCGCACGTCCGCCATGACGCTGTCGGCTTGTCGGCTCAGAGCCCCGGCGACGCCGCCGAGTGCCTGGTACGCCTGGCGGGTAGCCGTCTGGCCGGGCCCGGACGCCCGGTGCAGCTCCTGAAGCAGGTACGCCAGCAGTGGCAACGCGTCCGGTGTAGCGGTGTCGGCAACGATCTGGTCGACGAGACCGTCTTCGAAGCGCAAGCCGGCGAGCTGAGCGGGCTGCTCCACGACCGCGACAAGGTCCGCCGGCCGCATGGTCCCCAGCGCGACCGGGCTAGCGAACAGCTCCGGGTGCGGCCCGGCGAGGAGATCGCCGAGGAACTCGACGCGGAGCGTCGCGACAACCCAGAGCCTCCGGTCGGCGTCGAGCGCCGTCGCGATCTGCTCCAGGAACGTCGCCTGTTCAGCAGGGCTGGACAGGGTTACCAGTTCCTCGAGCTGGTCGAGAATCAGCAGGACCCGCCCGCGCCGATGACCCTCGCGAGCCCGCCAGACGGTCAGTTGACGGGCGAGGCTGTCCGGCCGGGACCGCACCTCCCTCAGCGCGGAGGCTCGGTCGGCGGCACCCAGTGTGACCGTAAGGTCCGCGAGCGCACCGAGCGGTTCACCTGCCGGTGTTACCGCTGGCAACACCTGCCACCGTCCCACTCGCAGCCGGGGAACCACGCCAGCATGCACCAGTGAGGACTTGCCGCTGCCGGAGGCGCCGGTGACACAGACGAAGCGGTCGGACGCGTCCAGACCGAGCTCATGCAGGCGTCTTACCAGCTCAGCGACCTGCCCCTCCCGGCCGAAGAACACCGACGCGTCCTGCTCGGTAAAGGCAGACAGCCCGGGATAAGGGCTGCGATCCGACCGCCACACAGGCCGCGGACTACGGGGCGCCTGCCACCACAGCACCAGGCCGTTCCCGACGATCAGCACCACCAACAGAACGATCAGCGCCGGACCGGCAACCTGACGGATCCCGGCCGTCAGGGGTGACGTGTCGGCATTGGCGAAGAAGTTCGCCGCGATCTCCAGCAGGACGGCGATGATGAGCAGCGACAGTTGAAGGGCAATAGGTGGACGTCGACTCGGCCGCACCAACCCTCCCAGCGATGATCCCCGATGGGTTTACGGTAGCGGGTATGCGCCCGCCCGCGTATCACGGCTGGAGCGACCGGCGACCTTGAGCCTTCCTGCGCCTGCTGCGGGGCGCTCCGACTCGACCTGCTCCGGCCGCGCCCGACAGCCACGGCCTCACCCGGGGTTCCTCGGTAGCGCGTCGCTTGACGAGCACGTCAGGATGACCTTATGAGGTCGCGTCGTCACATCGTGTTGTTGATCACCGGGCTGCTGGTCGCCGTGTTGGCTAGCGCCTTCGTCGTCCTGCGGTGGGACTCGGCCGACAGGATCGCGACTGCGGTGTCCGCGTTGGCGGGGCTCGCCGGGGTTGGGGTGGCCCTGTGGGCCGCTCTGCCTACAGCCCGGTCCGGAGTCCGCGCCCGGGAGACGGGGGCGACGTGGGCCCGGGGCGCCGGGTACGCCAACTCGGGCATCGACGCCCCGGCCAGCGACGCCACGCCGATGGAGGTCTCCCGCACCGGGGACGCCACGGCCGGCGACGGTGGACAGGCGATTACCGGAATCGTTCGCCGTCCCTGATGAACCGCGACCGCTCCGACGTACCCACCCCGGCCGGGTACACCCTCTCCAACACCGGCGACGCCTGGGCGGACGCCCCGGGCAGCATCGCCATCTCCGGGTTCGTCGACGGCGACGTCACCCTCGGGCTGCCGCGCTATCGACTGACCGCCCTGGCCGGCGGGACACCACGCCCGGCGGAGACCCTGCGCCTCGCCGAACTGCTCGACGCACGGCATCGTGTGGTGCCATTCCTCGGCCGTGACGAGGAGCAGCAGTCACTGGGGGAGTGGCTGACCGCCATACGCGACCGGCCGGACCGCGCGGTCCAGCTGATCCACGCGCCGGGCGGCCAGGGCAAGACGCGCCTCGCCGACCAGTTCGCGGATACCGCCCGCAAGGCCGGCTGGGAGGTGCTGCGGGCATATCTTGATCCAGGTGAGCCGGATCGCGTCGCCACGGGTGATCAGCGTCGGGCTACCGCCGGGCTTTTGGTGCTCGTCGACTATGGCGACTGGTGGCCCGCCAGCGACCTGCGAGCCCTGTTCACCGATCCTCGACTGCACCGCGAGGGCCCGGTCCGGGTGCTGGTGTTGGCCCGGGCCGTGGGGTACTGGTGGCAGGCGTTGCGGCACTGGCTGCGGGCCACCCTGGGGATGGCGGTCGACGAGTTCGAGCTGGCCCCGTTGGCACCCGACGCGGACACCAGGGAACGGCTCTTCCGCACCGCTACCGCCCGCTTCGCCGCACTCGTCTCCCATGCGCGAATCGACGCGGTGCGTGTGCCGGATCTGGCCGACCCGGCGTACGGATCGGCACTGAGTCTTCAGCTGGCCGCGCTGGTCGCGGTGGCGGTCAGCCACGATCGGACCCTGCGGGTGCCGTCCACGCTGGTGGACATGTACGGATACCTGCTCGACCGGGAGGTCGGGCACTGGCGGCAGTCGCTGGCCGGCGACGCCGTCACCAGCGGGGTCGAGCAGCTCGATCGCGTGGTTCTCGTCGCGATGCTGGCCGGTCCCGTCCCGTACCACGTGGGCCAGGCGGTCGTGGGTTGCGCCGGTGTGGGCAGCGAGCCGGGCAGGGTGGCCCAACTCCTGGGCGACCACTCGACCTGCTATCCGCCCCGCAACGCCGGGTGGGTGTTGGAGCCGTTGCAGCCCGACCGGCTCGGGGAGGCGTACCTGGCGCTGGCAATTCCCGGTCACCGGTGGTCGTCGTACGCACCGAAGCCGTGGGCGGTCGGCGTCGTCCGCGCGTTGCTGCGCGGTGCGGGCATGCCCACCGCGCAGGCGGCCCGGGTCCGGGCTGGCGCGCTCACGGTCCTCGCCGAGGTGGCCGCCGGCTGGCCGCATGTGGCCGCCGCAGTGCTCCTGCCGGCCCTGCGAGACGACCCGGCGCTCGCCACCGCCGCCGGCGGGGCGGTGCTCGCGAAGATCATCGACCTGCCGGACGTGGACGTCGAGCTTCTGGCCCGGATCGAACCCTTCCTGCCGCCCGGACGTCACGTCGACTTCGACAACGTGGCGCGCGAGGTGGTGGCTCGCCTCGCCGCTGACCGCCTGGCCCGGGACCCGGACCCGGTCGAGCGGGCCCGGTTGCACATCGCGTACGGGCGCCGATTGGCCAATGCCGGCGACCGTGAGGCCGCGCTGGAGCAGACCGACCTGGCCGTCGCGGCCGGCGAAGCCGCGGTGGCCGCCGCCTCGCCGGAGACGTCCGCGCTACTCGCCCTGGCTCTGCACCTGCGGGCTCACCGACTCGCCGCCGTGAACCGTTACCCTGCGGCGCTGGCCAGTGCGGAGCGGGCCGTGGAACTGCTCACCCCGCTCGCCGAGGGACCGGGCGACGATGCCGGGTCGTTCCGGTGGGCACTCGCGGAGGCGCTGGACAATCTCGCTCTCCGGCTGTCGCACGTCCAGTTGCACGAGAAAGCCGAGGTGGCGGGTCGACAGGCGGTCGAGTTGTTCACCGGTGGTTCCCGGTCGGCCCGCGGTGAGCGGGGCCTGGCCGGGGCGCTCGCCAACCTGGCGGTGATCGAGGCGCATCGGGGCCGGCGCGAGGAGGCCTTGGCGACCGTCCGTCGTGCGGAGCGGATCTGGCGCCGGCTCAGCGACGACGAGCCGTCGGTGTACCGGCCGGAACTGGCGCTGACGTTGAACACGGTCAGCCTGCGCCACGCCGAGCTGGGGCAGCTGAGCGCCGCGGTGGCGGCGGCCGAGGAGTCGGTGGGAATCTTCCGCGACCTCGTCCGGGCCAACGCGGTGGCCTTCGAACTCGACCTGGCCGCCGTGTTGGCGAACCTGAGCGGATACCTCTGGCAGCTGGACCGTCGCACCGAGGCGTTCCAGTACAACGCCGAGGCCGAGGAGATCTTCGGCCGCTGGGGCGGGGCGAACCCGCAGGCATTCTCCCTACACCTGCGCCATCTTCGGGAGAACATCGCGGCGATGCGCGCCAAGCAGTTTCCGGTCGACCTGCGTCGCTGGGAGTTGGGCGCGCAGTCGTTCAACAGCTGAGAGGCGTACCGCGCGTGCCCAGAACAGGCGGCCGGCGAGGCTGCGTTGGATTGACCCGGCCCGTGCCGCACGCCAGCCGCAGAGCGCTTCAAAGTTCCTGGCTGCTTCCTCACCCCTTCACAAAGGCGCCCTTCGATGGCAACGATCGTCAGAGACGGTTGCCGTCCACCCCAGTGCCGAGGAGGCCCCTATGCGGGTAACCCCAGTCCCTGCACGTTTCCCACGTGTCACGCGCCATGCCGCCGCAGTCGTTTTCGCGGCCGTCGCCGTCCTAGTTGGCGTCAGCGCGCAGCCCGCGTCCGCCGCACCTCCCGGGATCCCGTCGAAGGCGACGGCGCAGTCGCAGCTCAACGCCCTGACCGTAGCAACCCAGGGCTCGACCAGCGGCTACTCGCGTGACCTGTTCCCACACTGGGTCACGATCAGCGGGAGCTGCAACACCCGCGAGCAGGTTCTCAAGCGCGACGGCACCTCCGTCGTCGTCGACAGCTCCTGCGCGGCCACCTCCGGCCGCTGGTACAGCCCGTACGACGGCGCCACCTGGACGGCCGCCTCCGACGTCGACATCGACCACGTCGTCCCCTTGGCCGAGGCCTGGCGCTCCGGCGCCAACTCCTGGACGACCAACCGCCGGCAGAGCTTCGCCAACGACCTCACCCGCCCACAGCTGATCGCGGTGACGGACAACGTCAACCAGTCCAAGGGCGACCAGGACCCCTCCACCTGGCAGCCGCCCCTGTCGTCGTACCGGTGCACCTACAGCAAGATGTGGATCACCGTGAAGTACACCTGGGGCCTGACCCTGCAGTCGTCGGAGAAGTCCGCTCTGCAGAGCATGCTTAACACCTGTAGCTCCTGACCACGATCCTGGCTTGCGGTCCGCAGCCCTGCAGGTTTGCGGACCGCGGGCCAGGCGCTACGCCTGCTGTGGTGGCTGGCTGTCGCCGGACTGCTTGCGCCACTGGCCGCCCGCGTCGGCGGCGAGCAGACGCTTGACCATGGCGAGCGCCTCGTCCTCGGCGTCGAACTCCCACCGGAGCACCCGGCCGGTCTCGCTGTCGCCGGCTCGGGCGGTGACCTTCCACCGGACCTCGCGGACGAGCCACACATCTCGGCGGCCCAGGCGACCCCAGATCCCGTTCCACCAGCGCGCCGCCACATCCTCCACCAGCGAATCGTACAAGCGTTCGATCAGCGGATGATGTTGGGTAGCGATGTGGCCGGGCTCGGGTGGTGTCGTTCTCTGGTCGGAACACGGGGCGCTCCGGCTGTGGGCGGTAGGCAGCCCATGCTGAGGTCACTGGTCCTGGGGGACAGGGCCGTCGTAGCGGAAGGTTGGCGGGTTGACCTCGCCGGCGCAGCGGAGGTAGCGGTGTTGCACCGGCGGGCTGGGATGATCGCGGGCACCGAGGTAGGCGCCGCTCTGCGGCAGGACGATGGCCTGCGGAAGGGACCCGTCGTCGTCAACCTCAATGTGGGTGATGCGCCCGTCGGCGGGTCCGCCGAGCAGCCATGCCTCGACGGCGGGCATCAGCGAGTCACCGTCAGCGCGGCGGCGGCTGTCAGCAGCCCGGCGACGGCGGCGAGGAGGGCGGCCGTCGCGCCGATCAGGCCGGTGACACCGGCGAGGTGCTCCAGCGGTGTCGGCCTGTCCGTGCGCCGCGATCGGCTGCGTCCACCCCGGGTCATGGCTGCGCTCCTTCGTCGTTGAATGGGACGTGGCGTCGTCCCCGAGCAGGTACTTCAGCAGTGGTGGTCCAGCCGATCAATGCCTGATCGCATTAGCTGTGGACAACTCAGGTGCCTGTGGATAACCAGATGATCATTGCGGGCTTCTGGGATCATGCGCCGCTCGTTGCCGACCCCGAGCGAGGTGGGCTGATGAGAACGCCGTCTTGGGCCCACACTTGGTGACCGTCGGGCCATTGAATAGCTGGCCCGTTGTCGGCATGGAGACGGTCCTGCTCGTTGAGTGTGAGCAGGGTGGGTCGCTCGCTCATGACCACGGTTTCGGAGAAGGGCCACCAGGGTCCGCTGGTCAGCGCGACGTCGCGGCAGCCCTGCCAGGCGGCGCCGGGGTCCGTATCGAAGACTCTGCGGTAGGTGTCGATCGCCGCCAGGACCATGAGGTCGGGGTAGAAGCACCAGGCCGGGTCGAAGAATCGGTCGTTGAGGTCAGGTGTGCTGTAGCGGACGACGGCACGGGCCTCGTCGTTCTGGTCGACGAGCCCGTGCTCGTCGGACCAGTACCAGGCCGGTTGGAGCGTGTAATCGGCGCTGATCGCGCGATCGATCGCCGACCACCCAGGGCTCAGGACGTGCCGGTAGGTCTGGTGCACGGCGTGAAGCACGGGCCGCAGCGCCGATCGCTCGGACGGCAGGACCGGCGGGCACCGGTAGGGGCGCTCCATGAGGTCGTACCGCTCGTCCATGCCGTCGTAGCGTTGCTCGCCGTAGAACCCTTTGCGTTCGAAGTGGTGGTGGAACTCTCCGAGGGCGCTCAACCGCTCAGTGTCGCTGGCCCGATCGATGAGTGGGGCGCGGGCTGCGGACAACGCCTGGTTCAACACCGCGCGACGCACGGAATTGACGAGTGGAGCCTGCCCTTCTTCGAGGAGATTCCTGATGAGCTTGAGTGCGGCCCAGGAAGACGGGCACCAGATGAACTCTGTGGGATCGGGCCTGCCGGCGGTGCGGTAGGCGGCGCGGGCTGCGGCTTCGGCGGTGTCGTGGTCGGCGGGTTCGGTTGTCAGGACTGCGCGGGTCCATGTGCGGGCGATGCCGTCGGTGGGGTGGGCGGGTGGGTTCGAGGGCTTCACGGTTCCATCCAATGCGTGTTGGTGTCGTTGGCAAGAGGCACGCAGGCGGGAGACGGCCTATTCACGGGGATTCCTCGAGGAGATCCTTCGGCGGTTCGTGACGCTGGTGCGTTTCGGCTGACCTCTGCTGGCCGTGAGTGATTGACAGGTGACGTGAATGTGATCCTCATGTTTGACTATGGACATGGGGTCGGGGGAAGCACGGTTGTCGATCGACTGCGGCAGCGCCGGCACCCAAGCCGTCCTAGCGTGGGCCGACGGCAGCGCGCACGTACTGTCATTCGCCGGGAATCCACCCCTACACACCGGGTCCTATCTACCCGCGAACGGACACGCGACGGGGCAGCCCTCAGCGTCCATTCCGCGCCCGCGCCATCCGGCGGAGGACACGACGGCAGGTGACGCTGGCGGCGACGCGCTGGAGGTGGCGGCGGCGCCGCTGCGCCGGGTCGCCGCCGAAGCCGAGCGGGTCGTCGGTCAGCCAGTGCGGGATGTGCGGGTGGTAGTCCCGGCGGGGTGGGGCCCTCGGCGGCGGACCTGGATGCGGCAGGTCGCGCACCGAGCGGGGTTGCCGCAACCGCGTCTGGTGGAGGCCCCGGTGGCGGTCGCCGAGTACCTGCTCACCACTGGTGTAAGGGTGCCGGTCGGAGCGTTCCTTGTCGTCTGTGACGTCGGCGCTGGCGCCGAGGTGACGGTGCTGCGCCGCGGGCCGGCCGGGTTCGAGGTCCTCGCGACCCTCGCCGACGCTGCGGCTGGCGGCACGGCAGTCGATCAAGCGCTCGCCGACGCCCTCATCGGCGCGCCGACGGGAGAGGGTCAGGGCGCGCCGCGCGCGTCGGTGGCGCACAGCGTCCGGGTCGCCAAGGAAGCATTGGCGATCCATCCGGCTGTCACGGTTCCGCTCCCGGACCGGCCGCCGGTAGTCGCGAGCAGCGCGATGCTCGACGAGGCCGTCCGGCCGGTGGCGTGGCGCGTGGCGCAGTTGACGCAGGAGACGGTCGCCGCCGCTGAGCTCACGGTCGGCGACCTCGCCGGTGTCTACTGTGTGGGCGGCAGCGCCCAGCTACCGCACCTAGCGGCGGCGATCGCCGAGCACACAGGCGCCGCACCCATAGTCGTGCCCGAGCCGGCGCTGGTCGCGGCCCGGGGCGCCGCGGACGTCGGCGCCGTCGATACCGCGACGGTCGAGCGGGTGGAGGTGCCGGTGCCGCCCGTGCGACGGGCGGCGGCGATCGCGGTACCCGGCTTCGCGTCGCTGGCCCTGATCTGGCAGTGCCTCCTAACCGCGGAGCAGCACGGGGTGCTCGGTGTGTACTACTCGGTGAGTGTGAACTGGGGCGAGTTCACGATGGCGGCCGTGATGGCCCTGCTGGCGTGCCTGGCCGCGGGCACGGTCCTCGGCTCGCTGATCGCCGCTCGCAGTCCCACCCCCGGCACCCGAACCGAAGGGGGAAGGGTCAGCGTCGGGATCCTCGCCGCGGTGTCCCTCGGCGCGGCGATCGCTGGCCTGTACGCGGTGGTCACCAGCCAATACTTCGGTATGCCCGTCGGCCCGTACCTGAAGTGGGCGCTGTGGCCGATCGCACCGGTGTCGGTGATGGCCGTGGCGATGGCGCTCGTCGCCGCCCGGCAGTGGCGTACCCCGCACGGCGGCTGGTCGGCGTTGCTGGCCGCGCCGACCGGATCCATCGTCGCCGCCACCCTCGGCATGGGATTGATCCAGTACTCCCTGACCGCCGACCGGTGGCCGGACCGGATCCTGTGGATCGACATTGCCGGCCGCGTCGGCGGACTCCTCCTCGGCGTCGCCGTGGTCATGGCCGTGGTGACACCCCTAATGTTCCGCCTCATCCTCGCCGCCCCGCTGGCGGTGATCTTCGCGGCGATCGTCAGTAGACGGGCCGCCGGCATGCTCGGCGTCATCTACGCCATCGCCGTCGCGACCTGGTGGGCTACTCGACTCTGGAGCCGAATCCTGCGCCCCGCCCCGCCCACTCCCACCGCACCGCCCACGGGCCCGGTGCGGACGGACATGTCACCGGGTGGAGGCGGGTGACATGCGCTGGCCGCGGCAGCTGATGTCCCTGCTGCTCATCGTCCTGCTCCTGGTCGGCCCGCCGACGGTGTTGTTGTCCCTGACCGGCATGCCGGCACTCGGCTGGCCGAGCGGAGAGCAGCTCCGGGCGTGGGTGCAGCAGCCACTGACCGAGCAGACCATGCTTGCCGCACTCACCGGCGGGGCATGGCTGGTGTGGCTGGTGCTGGCCTACACAGTTGCCATCCGGGCGCTGACTCGCCTGCGCGTGGGTGTCGCCTGGTTGCGGCGCCTGCCACTACCCACCCCATTGCAGGCCACTGCCAGCGGGATGGCAGGTGCCGCGGTATTCAGTGCCAGCACGAACCCGGTGCCAACGCCGCAGCCTCCCGTGGCCGTCGCCGCCGGGGCTCTGGAATCTCTGCCCAAACCTGTCGCCGACGCGGATCGACGTGCCACCACCAACGGCGACGGAGTGTCGGTATCGGGCGCCTGGTTGCCCCGCGATGTCGCCGACCAGATCGCCGTCGCCGGGGCCCTCGTTTGGCTGCGCCGCCGCCGCGCCTACCGACCCGGCCCACCCGACCGCATCAACCGCGACGACACGGATCTGTTGCCGCTGCCGGCCGCCGTCGCCGCAGTGCAATCCGCCCTCGCCGATCACCCTGCGCCGCCGGGACCGCCCCCGGTCGTCGCTGATGCGTCCGCAAAGGTGGCGCCATCCGCGATATCGGGCCTGCCACCCTCGGGAGTGGGGCTGACCGGACCCGGTGCTCTGGCCGCGGCAAGGGGCCTGCTGGTCACCATCCTGCTGAGCGGACAACACCGTCGAGCGGTGCCGCTCGTCGTCACCCGCGCCGCGCTGACCACCCTGCTCGGAACCACCGCCGAAGCGATACGACACCCCGCACCGCACCTGCAGGTGGTATCCACCGTTAATGACGCGACGATGCTCCTTCGAGCCCTCCTCGGCGGGCACGCCAAAGGAGAGCGAGACGAACCGGAGCCGCGCGAGTCCGAAACGGCAACGGCTGGGGGCGCGGTGGCCGTCGCGATCGTCGACAACCCATCCGGTGCCCTTACCCAACGACTCGACGCTGTGCGCGGCGCCGGCGCCGTCACGGTTGTCGCACTGGGTGAGTGGCCAAACGGCGCGACCTGGCAGGTCGACACGGCAGGCCACACACAAGACCCTCGCCGTCCAGGGGCGGCCGGGCCTCGACTGTGTGTCCTCGACCCGGTCGCGGCCACCGACCTTCTCACCGTGATGGGCCACCTCAACCCGACCTCACCAGGGGCATCCGGCACCCGACCAACGCTCAGTCCTCTGATGCCATCGGCATGGATATCCCGGCAACCGACCAGCAAGGACCGGAACCTCGGCACCGCTAACAGTGGGCGGCGTGTTCAGGTGTGCGTGCTCGGCGAACCCATGCTGCTCGTCGACGGCGAACCGCTCACCATCCGACGCACCGCCGCCCTGCAGGCCCTGGTGTTCCTCACCGCCCACCCCTCTGCGCACAGCGGGCAGATGGCCGAAGCCCTCTGGCCCGGCCTACCCCGGCACTCCCTCACCGGCCGCCTCTACACCGCCCTCAGCGAGTTGCGCGGCGCTATCCGCGCCGCGAGCGGGCTCGACGTCATCGACAACACCGACGAGCGGTATCGCCTCAACCGCGGCCACGTGGACACGGACCTGTGGCGCTTGCACACCACTGTTCAGCATGCCGCGACTGCTGTCACGGATCACACGCTCGCCTGGCAGGCAGTCATCGACGCCTACCCCGCCGAGGTCGCCGCCGGCCGCCAATGGCCATGGATTGACCCGATCCGGGAGGGCGTCCGCCGTCACGTCATCGACGCCCACGCGGCCCTCGCCGCCGCCGCAACCACACCACAAGAGGCCCTGCGCCTGCTGCAGGCCGGCATCCGCGTCGACCCCTACAACGCCGAGCTGCACACCCGCGCGATGAACACTCTCACCGCCCTCGGCGAGCACTCCGCGGCTGTTGAGCTGCACGACGCCTACCACCGCCGTCTCGCCGAGGCCGGTCTCCGCACCGACAAGGCCCAGGGCGCCACCACCGCCCGGCCACGGGGTACCGCCGCCTCGACCCGTTAGGCCCGCACACACCCGATCTCGTAGCACCGCCTGTTGCAGCCTTCGGCCATCTTCCGAGGCCGCGCCCTCGCTGAACTGGGTTTGTGAGGTCATGTGAGGCGCTGTGAGGTGCGGTGAGCCGTTGCCCACCTCCATCGCGGCATCCGCGGCCATAGCGTCACCGCAACCACCCCGTTCGCCCTCGCAGGCTGCCCGCCACCCGGGCCAGGGGAGGTAGGACACCACCAGCCGCAGGTGCAAGGAGGGTCAGATGTCATCCCGAGCAGCGCGGGTCGCCGCAGTCACCACATCCGTGTCCTTCACGGCCGGCGTGCCCGCCGTCCTCGCCAGCACCGGCGCGTGGACACCCGAGTTCCCCTCGCCGGACGTCACGGCCCGGCAGTGGATCGCTGAGCCGCTGAGCACAAGCTTCGTTATCGCACTCATCGCTGCAGGCGCGGTTACGTTGTGGCTTCTGCTATCCACGGCGGTGCTCATCCGCACCTACAGCGCCCTGGCCCGCCGACTGCACGGGATACCGACGCTGCGCGTACCCGGCCCAGTCCAGGGCATCACCGCCGCGCTACTGGGGGCCACCGCCGTCACGACCGCCACCGGTGCCGCCGCGCACGCCACCCCCACCACCAGCAGCGGTGGTGGTGATCAGCCCACCACCCAAGCGACAACCACGCCAGCCCTCCAGGCCCAGCAAGCCGACAGGGACACAGCATCAACGGTGCCCACCTACACCGTCAAACGCGGCGACAGCCTGTCGAAGATCGCCGACCGGTGCCTCGGCGACGCCGACCGCTGGCCGGAGATATTCGCCCTCAACCGCGGCGTTCACCACGCCGAGGTCGGCGGCACCCTCCGCAACCCGAACCTCATCCACCCCGGCTGGACCCTCGACCTGCCCGCCGACGCCACCGCACCCGCCAGACCGCGCACGCCAGTCCCACCACCGCCGAGTCCACACCAGCCGGAAGCGCCGGCCGCGCACACGCCGCCGGCCAACCCAGCCCCGGGCACCACCACGCCCCACCCGCCGTCGCCTGCGCCCCCGATAACCGCAGCCCCGGACAGCGGCGGCGAAGCGTCGCCCGCACCGACTGCCTCCGCCCCTGACACGGCAAGCCCCGCAACACCCGACACACCCAGCGCCACCGATAGGGCCACGCGCGGAGTAGGGCTGCCCACCGGAAGCTGGGTCGATCTCGGCCTAGCCCTCGCAATCACCGCCGCGGCCGCACTGGTCTGGGCACAGCGCCGCCGCCGCTACCTCCCTCGCAAGCCCATGACAACACCCCGTATGCACGACCCGGACCTGACACGCATGCCCCGGGTGATCGGGCAAATCCGCCGCGGCCTGCGCACCGCCATCGGCCCCCACCACCCCGGCGATCACGCCCAGCTTCGCGGCGACCACCACGACGGATACGAGATCGACCACGAGCCCGTGCTCGTGGCCGGCGGCAGCGACGATCGGGACGCCGGCGCTCCCACCGCCGGCGCAAACGCGTCATCAAAAGACGACGGCGCCGGCGCACCGCCACTACCAGTCGCGCCAGCACTCGACAACCCGCAGGCAGCCCTGTGGCCTCCCGCCGGACTGGGATTGGCCGGTCCCGGCGCACAGGCCGCCGCTCGCGGGTTCCTCACCGCCGCCCTGGCATGCGGCGGAGTAGACCACCCCGAGGCCCGCACCCAGGTGGTCATTCCGTCGACGACCGCGACGACGCTGCTAGGTATCGCCGCAGCCGCCCTGCCGCGCACCCCCCGACTGACCGTCACCGCCGGCCTCGACGAGGCTCTCGATCTCCTGGAAATCCAGACAATGGAACGCGCCCGCCTGGTGCATCAGCATGATGTCGATACCGTCGCCCAGTTACGCCGCGGCCACCCCTACAAAGAAGCCCTCCCACCAGTCATGCTGCTGGCCGACCCTACGACCCGCCACGAACGCGCTCGCGTCGCCGCCCTACTCGCGCAGGGGCGGAGTCTGGACATCCACGGGACGCTGCTCGGCGCATGGCCCGAGGGCGACACCGTCACCGTCGCCGCCGACGGCACGACCACCGCCAGCGACACCCACTCCACCCACGTCGATCGCCTCGCTGTGCTCGACCCAACCGAAACCGCCGACCTGCTCGCCACCCTCGCCGAATCCCACACCGGCCAGCCACCCGCCCCCACCGAACAACAGGCCCGCCCACACGCAGACCCTTCCGCGCCCGACAACCCGCCGTCCCCCTCGGCGCACAGCGCGCCGACAACAGTCGGGCGGCCGGCACCCCACGCGGACAACGTCGCGCACGACAGAACTGTGACGCCGACTGGCAGCCGGCAAGACAACCTGGCCGAGTCCGAATCCCAGCCGGGCCACGACCACCGCGGCCCATTGACCGCACCAGGGGAGGCAGCCGCACCCGACGTCCCGGAAGGGCACGCGCACGCCCACCCGGCAACAGGCGGCAGCGTCGACCTCCAGTCCAGGCAGGTGCGGGTGCGGGTGCTAGGCCCACCAGAGATCATCAATCGCGACCCACAGCGCACACCCCGCGCCAAGTCCCTGGAGCTGCTCGTGTACCTAGCCGTGCACAACGGGGCGGCCTCGACAGAAGCGATCCTCGACGACCTGCTGCCCGACGCCCCGGCCAGCAAGGCCCCCGGCCGGCTCTACACCTACGTCTCCGGACTGCGATCCGTCCTGCGGCACACCGGCGGACCCGGCACCTACGTCAGCCACCCCGACCACCGCTACCTCCTGCACCCCGACACCCTCGACATCGACCTCTGGCAGATGCGAGCGGCACTCCGGGAAGCCAGGCAAGCCATCGACCCGCAGACCCGCACCGCCGCGCTACGCCGCGCGGTCAACGCCTACACCGGCCCCCTCGCCCAGGACTGCGACTACGAGTGGGTCGAGTCCTACCGCGAGGCCATCCGCCAAGAAGCCCTTGATGCTTACCTCGCCCTCGCCGACATCCTGGCCGGGAACCCAGCGCAACAGATCGCCGTGCTCGACGCGGCCATCGCCCACCACCCCCTGCGCGAGGACCTCTACCAGCAGGCGATGCGCGCCCGCGCCGAGCTGGGACACCTCGACGCAATCCGCACCCTGCGCCGCCAGCTGACCCGCGCCCTCGCCCAGATCGACGCCGAGCCCCGCGACGACACCATCGCCCTCGCCGACCGGCTCGTCGCCCACCTCACACCCACCGCCAAGCCCGCCCCGAAGTCGAACGGCTCGGCCGCATGAGCACCACCACGGCGCCTGTAGCCCACACCGGGGCAGGGGAGCGCGAACTGCGCCAGCTGCGGCAGCTGCGGTGGGGAGTACGCACCGTGCTCGCCCTCGGCATCGCCGCCTCGATCGCCGCGAACGTGCTCCACGCCCGCCCCAACCCAATCAGCCAAGTCATCTCCGCCTGGCCACCCCTAGCCCTGATGCTCACCGTCGAGCTGATCTCCCGCGTGCCCACCCACAAACGGCTGCTGGCGGCGGTCCGGATGCTCGCCGCCACCCCGATCGCCGCCATCGCTGCATGGGTGAGCTACTGGCACATGGCCGGCGTTGCCGCCCGCTACGGCGAAACCGAAGCCGCCGCCGAATACCTGCTACCCCTATCCGTCGACGGGCTGGTGGTGGTCGCCAGCGTCAGCCTCGTCGAGATCACCGGCCGACTTCGTGCCGCCGCCGCACCACAAACGGCGGGCGGACCGGCACCAGACGCGGCCGGCCACTCCGCCACCATCCCGACGTCGAGCCCGGCCGAGGAAATTCAATCCGCAGTGTTGCCTGCGGACCTGCCGCCGTGCATCGCCGCCGCACCGCCGTCTCCGAGCGCGCAGGCCCCACCTGCCGAGCGAAGGAATGTCAACGAGCAGCCAAAACCGCCGCTCGCTGACCCGAGCACCACGGTCGAGGCAAGCGACCGGCCGAAGGCCGAGCAGGTCGGTGTGAACCACCATGCAGGCGCCAAGCCGAACACACAGACCCCGCACCACGCAGCGGTGCCCGCAACCGATCCTGCCGGGCACACACCACCAGCCCAACCCCACGGCGACCTCGCAGCAAGCGGTGCTGGCGACCACGATGCAGCGGTGCCCACGGACACCGCCACGGCCGTGGCGTACTGGCACCGCCGTGACCCCGGCCTACATCCGGCACAGATCGCCACGCGGATCGGCAGGTCCGAACGCACGGTTCGCCGATACTGGCCGCCGTCCGGCGGTGTTGCGCCCCGCACCAACGGCAACCGGGTACGCACGGGGCGCCGCTGAGGCAGCCCCCAGTCCTCAGCGGCGACTCCCGACCAAGGTAGGAGGCCGTTTGGGCGACCCGCTGCTGGCCGTCGGCGCGCCCGAGCGGACAACGCGACCGGCCCGGCCGCCGGCCTCGGCCCACGACGGTGGTGGTCGGACCGGGCCGGCTGGCAGGAACGAATAAGCCCAGACCAAGCTACGACTTTCGAATCCGGCGGCTGACTCCGGACGCGGCACCGCTCGTCGAACACGGCGACGTCGTCGGCGCTGCGGCTGGGTGGTTCGAAGTCGACCTGGCCATCATGGCTCAGGCGGTGCTGGCCGTAAATGTGGACCGTAGCCTCTTCGCGTTCGAGCGGCTCGGGGCCAAGCGCCGGCCGTGCCGCCTAAAAAATCATGGATCCGGCGGTTCACGCTAACCCCGGTTTTGCCCTCTACCTATCAGCGACCACGCACCAGCGCGGCCCGACGAGAAGAGCGAGAGAGATCAGTGGACGTATTCAGCTGGGGCGGACTCGCGGCCGCCGTGGTCACCAGCCTCACCGGGCTGCTGGCGCTGTGGATCCGTGCCAGGTGGCGCGTACACCACGAGAAGGCCCGCGGTGACTCGCTCATCGCGATCGCCGAGGCGCTGCCTGGCGGCGGCCGGCTACGCGACCAGCGCGCCGACGGCTCATGCATCACCCTGACGGTGCCCACCGCCGCAGGCAGCGGGAACCGCCGTGGATGACAAGACAACCGAGCGGGCCGAACCGCCGGCGCAGCACGGACCCTCGTCCTGGGTGATCGGCTCGACGGTGAACGCACCACTGAGCGACCTCGTCCCGTGCGAACGGGACCGGACCCGCGACGAGTTCAGCGACTTCTACAGGGAGTTCTTCACCCACCTCACCTCCTGGCTGATTCTGCACGGTTGGATGTCCGCCGCCGACGCCTACGACGTCGCACAGGACACGATGCGCCTCGCGTACGAGAGGTGGCCCACCATCGAGCACCCGAAGGCCTGGGCCCGGCGGACCGCCTCCCGGCTGTGCGTCGAGCGCCTGGCCAGGGGCGAGATGCTCCCGGTGGAGGACATCGAGGACCGGATCCCCCGCAAAGGTGACACCTGCGCCATCGCCATGTCGGACACCCTGCAGGACTTCCTGGCTGCCCTGCAGCAGCTCCCACCGCGCCAGCGCCAGCTGCTCCTGTGGGCATACGAGGAGTACGAGCCCACCGAGATCGCCGCAGAGCTCAAGATGACCCCGGAGGCGGTACGGAGCAGCCTGTGGAAGGCGAGACGCAACCTCGCCAAGATCATGCACGGTCAGGACTCGGACCAGTGAGCGAGGGGGTGAACATGAACGACCGCACCACGGGGGCGCCGAACACCCGCCCCGGGGCAGCCGGCCCCAAGTCGCCCATCAGGTGCTGGGCTGACGACACTGCTGGCCGCGACGCTCTCAACGAAATCCAGCGGTGCCTTGACCAGACGTGGGACGTCGAGGCCGGGCTCCAGGAGATCCTGCTCGCGGAGCGCTACAACAAGACCATCGAGGCCCAGGCGAGAACATCCGATGTCGAAAAGAGGCTGGCGGAGATCGTTGGTCCACCTTCCGATCGATCGGACCCATGGGTGAGCGGTGCCAACCTCCCCGCAGAGGACGATGCCGGCCTCATCCTGGGCGACGGCAGAACTGGCGTTGTCAACGTCTTGACGTCCGACGTCAACGAGGCCTACCGGGTGCGCATCGCGCCGCGGTCCTTCGGCCTCCTGAGCACTCTCGACCAGATCGAGATTCTGGCGTTGAGCATGTTGGAAGTCCTGCAGGAAATCCGCCAGGTGGACGGCCTTGCGCTCGTCAAGCACGTCACTTACGCCGACTCCATGTCGGTCGGGATTCGGTCAGCAGAGGAGCTTCAATCGCTCGCGGACAGTCTTGAGGAGCGGCTTGTTACCCGGGACCAAGCGGTAGACGTGGTAGACCGCGCTGGGTCTGTCTGCCAGACGATTCACAACATTCTCAAGAACCGGGCGTTGGATGGCCCCCATCTACCACTGAACCTCAGACCCGCCGTGGCCCGCCTACGCAGGTTGTCCCGCGATATTGCCGACCTACGCGTGGCCGTTGCACGACTGTTCGATCCGTCGGACGATTTGGTCGACGTGCTGCTATGACCGGCCGGGCGGGGACGTGCCCCGCCCGGCCGGCCCCGGTCATTTGGCTTGGACCACCTCGCCGCTGGTCGCGGCCTACGTGGCGCCGTCCTATTGCGCGGCGGCCCAGTCCTCCAGGTCGCACTCGAACAAGGTGATGGGAGTGTGCGGCGCCGCCACGCGTCACCTGGCGGGCAGAACGACGCGAGGCGCGGCCGAACCTTATTGCATTGCGCCGACGTCGATGCCGGCCAAGAAGATCCAGCCCGTAGTTCCGCCTGCGGCCCCACCGCCGCATACTGTCGCCGCGTCGTTGGCGTCACCGAACGGGAACCCCCGTAAACTATCGCCGTCGTGCCTAGGAATGCAGACGAGCGCCACGAGCGGAGCTCGCTGACTCGAGAGAAACCGCCGAAGCAGGTGAGCGCGCCGAGGGCGAGCAGGACGGCATCGATAGCTCCAAACTCGGCGTCCGTCGTCACTGGCCGTCGCCCGACGGCGTTGCGCTCCGCATCAGCGGGAAGCTGGTCGCCGCTCGACGCAGCTGAGGCTGCTCCCCAGCCCGTCGGCGGTGACGCTCGCCCGCATTTCGGCTCCACGCGACGGGCCATCCGTGCAAGACGCCGGGCCATGCTCCGACACCAAGGCCGGGCGCTTCGTTGGCCCAACGAGAAAGGACAATGTTTCGTGCTCTAAGGGTGTTCGGTGTCGGGCGCCTAGGGGGCTGCCCCATCAGCAATCCCGCACTTCATCGCGCATGAGGTTGACGTTCCAAACCTCTGAGCGCAGCAAACACTGCATCACCTGCCGATCCGCGTGACCAGCCTGTTTCGCGAGGAGTTGCGCGACCAGCCTGTTCTGCGAGAGATGAACAAGTAGCTGATTCATACCCGGCAGCAGCCTCTCCACGAACTGTCGGGCGCACCAGCGCGGCTCCGCCCGCACGACCCAGCCGGCGACCGGCGTCACCGCCTCATCCAGGATGGCCTGCCACTGGTCAACGTCATCGCGGTCGCTCAGGGGTCACCGAACGCTCTTCGGTGGCCCTCACATGCCATCAATGATCATCGTCTGGCTGTCCCTATGCACTCGTCCTGCTCCAGTCGTAGGCATCCGAACGGACGATGGTCCTGCTGGCCAACGCGTCACTGTGCGGCAAGAATGACGAGCGTGATCAGCGACCGTCTTGCTGAAGTAGCCGAAACCTTAGGGATGCGCGTTTGGCGTATCGGGTGGCTAGGTCACGCCATCGCTTGAGCCGGTTGAAGCAGCGTTCCACGACGTTGCGTTTCTTGTAGATGACCCGGTCGAAGGCTCGCGGCCGGCCCGCCAGCGCTGCCCTTGGCGGCCCGGCGGGCGACCTGATCCGGTCGTTCGGGGATGACGTGGCGGATGCCGCGTTGTCGTAACGCTCGGCGGGTGGAGTCGTGCGCGTAGCCCTTGTCGGCTATTAGCACCTCGGGCCGCTTGCGGGGCCGGCCGGGCGCGGGCTCGTTGACGCGGATGGCGTCGAGCAACGCGAGGAGCTGCGGCGGGTTGTCGCCGGCTTGGCCGGGGGTGAGGAGGATCGACAGCGGCCGGCCCCGTCCATCGACAGCGAGGTGGATCTTCGTGCTCAACCCGCCTCGGGATCGGCCGATGGCCTCACCATCTTGCGCATCAGGCGTCGCCGCACTTGCCGTAGAGCCCGCCGCCTTGCGGGCTCCAGCGGCATGCTGATGGGCCCGTACGATTGACGAGTCCAAGCTGATCGTCCATTGCACGGGTATGCCGTCGTCATGCACCTGAGCCGCGGCCAGGATCCGATCCCACGTGCCGTCAGCGGTCCAGCGACGCAGGCGTTCGTGGCACGTCTTCCACGGCCCATAGCACTCGAGCAGGTCACGCCATGGCGGCCCAGCGCGTAGCTTCCATAGAATCCCATTGATGACCTGCCGATGATCCCTCCATCGCCCCCGCCGGCTGCCCCGTTCGGGTAGCAGTGGCGCGATGACCGCCCACATCTCATCGGTCAACTCACCGCGGCGTTTCACTAACCAATCGTCAGTCAACCGACGCGCAAGATCAACCGGCCTGCGCCACAGGGGTAGCTGCACCTATGCCGGCTGGAAAGTTCCTACCAACATCGTAATGAACGCCGGGTAGAGATTCCTCCCGTCACCCGGTAATGATCGCTCTGGCGGTGACAGAAGCTAGGTGTAAGGGCGTCCGATGTCAGCGGGAGGGTTGATGGGTCCACCGAGGGACCGTGGCGAGGAATGGTTCACCGAAATCTACCTCGCACACTATGAACGAATAGTCCGATACAGCCTGCGCAGGTTGTATGACGGGGACGCAGCCGCCGAAGTTGCCCAGGAAGTGTTCATCATCGCGTGGCGCCGCCGCATGCAGGTGCCACCAGAGTGTTTGCCCTGGCTGTATGCGGTGGCGCGTCGAGTGTTGGCGAACACCAGGCGAGAGGGGCGCACGGCGCCGCAGGTGACCTTTCTCGCCGATGTCAGCGGCGGGGGCGGCCAGGCAGTGGCCATGGTGCAGGACAGTCTGGTCGCGGTGGCTGGAGTTCGGGCAGCATTAGCCACCCTGCCAGATATTGATCAAGAAATCCTGCGGCTAATCGGCTGGGAGGAGCTGTCCCTCGGTGAGGCCGCAACCGTTCTTTGCTGCACCCGGGCGACAGCAGCGGTGCGCCTGCACCGTGCGCGGAAAAGGCTGACCAAAGCGATGAATGCTCAAACGGATCGTGAAGGGTGAAAGGGAACAACATGTTTGGTGTCAAGGGCACTCGAATGCTGCTGAAGGCAGAGGACCCGGCCAGGGGCGTCACCGTTCCCCCCCCGCGGACGCCTGTAGTCACGCTGATCGCCCAGGCTGAGGCCACCCAGGACCAGGTGTCCCGCGTGCGGCCGGCGCGCCCGACCCGGCGACTGGTCCTCACCGCGGCGGCCGCCGCGGTGGTCGCTACGGTCGGGGCTGGAACCGTGCTGACCGTCGACGGGCAGGAGAGCTCACCGACCGCGGCTCCGGGTCAGGTGCTCGTGCCGGTGGCCTACCAGATCACCACCCAGCCGCCTCCTGCCGGCGATCACCTGAGGGCACTCGCATCGAGGACCGGCGCCGCCCCCTATGACACCCGCAGCGGCTGGTACACCTACGTCCGCACCCAGCACTGGGGTGGTGCCATCCAGGAATCCGAAGACGGCCGGTACGCCATGAGTTACGTCGAGAAGCTGCAAAAGTGGACGGCCGCCGACGGCTCCGGTCACCAGCGCACCGAAGCAGGCGCGGCGCAGTATCCCGACGTGGAGTCAGCGACCTACTTCGTCAAGGCTGCTCCAAAGGTCGCCGAAGCACACGAACTGCCATTCCCCGCCGAGCCGGACGGACTCAAGCCCCTGCCCACGAACCGGCGCACCCTGGCCCAGTTCCTGCACACCACGCAGGAGCCGGCCGACGTCGCCAAGATGGTGAACACCGTCTACAGCCGGTACCCGGTATCACGGGCCTCCCGAGCAATGATCCTCAACGTCCTCGCCGACGTGCCCGGCTTCGCATGGCGAGGAAACGTCACCGATCGAGCCGGCCGCTCCGGCGTCGCCATCACCAGCACCGACTCGGAGCGCAATCTCGAAAGCCTGCTGATCTTCGACCCGAAGACCGGTGCCTTGCTCGCCCACGAAATGATCAACACCAAGCAGCACCCCAAGCTCAACTTCTACGAGGTCTTCCTCGACTACAACCGCACCGACACGCTCAACTAACCCTGCAGGAAACCGTCCCGGGTCTGCCACTACCAGAGGCAGGCCCGGGACGGTGGCGCTCCAACAACCAGCGCTCGCCTGGGCAAACTAAGTGACAATCATGATCGGCAGGACACGCCCTAGGCGCTGTCTTCAAAGGATTTTGGTGTCGGATGATGTAGGGCGTGGGTCGTCGCTATGAGTTGTCTGACGTCGAGTGGGATGCGTTGTCGAGGTATCTGCCGTCGGCGGTGACTGGTGGTCGGCCTCGGGTCGATGACCGGCGGGTCCTCAACGGGATCGTGTGGAAGATCCGGGCCGGGGCGGCGTGGCGGGATGCGCCCGCCCGCTACGGATCCTGGCAGTCGATCTACACCCGTTTCCGCAGATGGGCCCTGGACGGCACGTTCGAGCGGATGCTCGCCGGGGTCCAGGCCGACGCGGACGCTGCCGGGGACATCGACTGGCTGGTGTCGGTGGATTCCACGATCGTGCGTGCTCATCAGCATGCCGCTGGCGCTAAAGGGGGCATCGAGAAACGGACGAACCACAAGATCACGCCCTCGGTCGAAGTCGAGGTGGACTGACCACCAAGATTCACCTCGCCTGCGACGGCCTGGGTCGGACCCTGGCGTTCGTGCTCAGCGGCGGCAACGTCAACGACTGCAGCCGCTTCACGCACGTCATGGCAGCGATCCGGGTCGAGCGGTCCGGACCCGGCCGACCTCGGGTCCGGCCCGACCATGTCATCGCCGACAAGGGCTACAGCTCGAAGGCCATCCGTGAGCACCTGCGGCGGCGCGGCGTCGGACACACGATCCCTGAGCGCGCCGACCAGCAGGCCAACCGCCACCGACGAGGCAGCCGTGGCGGCCGACCACCGGTGTTCGACAAGCAGCTCTACAAACGGCGCAACGTCGTGGAGCGGTGCTTCAACCGGCTCAAGCAGTGCCGCAGCGTGGCGACCCGTTACGACAAGACCGCGACCTCGTTCCAGGCCACAGTCACTATCGCCGCGCTACTCCAATGGTTGTGAACCTTTGAAGACACGGCCTAGAGGGATCGGAGCGGTCAGGCCATTTTTGCGAGCAGGCGGGTTGCAAGGTGATGGCGAGGCAGCTGGCGGCTGGCTATCCATCGGCGTCGGGCTGACATTCCTATGCGCCATCCGGGGATGGAAGGGGACTGGTGAGGGCCAGTTGTGGGCGTTGCGGTCGAGCCGCATCAAGCTGACGCTCGTGGTGTCCACGGTTGGGGGGCTGCGTCGATGTCAGGCGGGAGGGGTAGCCACTCGTCCAGGCTGATGATCGGGGTGTCGGGGTGGTGCAGGTCGCGGGCGACGTCGGGATCGAGTACGGCCAGGTCGGGGAGTCAAAGGCCGAGGCATGGCCTGCGAAGAGACAGGACGGCGTCGGTGGTGACGGCGAGCAGTGCGTTAGTGGCGGCCCTCGCCGGTGCCGACGAGGGCGAGGCTCGAGGCGTCGCGACTGCCGATGTCGACCAGAGCGGGCATGGCGGGTCGGCTGGTGGGGGCGATGCTCCAGACGAGGACCTCGAAATAGCCGTCGCCGAGGGTCAGGAACCGCAGGTAGCCCGGTTGCTCGCGTCGAAAGGGGTAGGCGGTGTCCAGCATGGTGTCGCTCTTCCTGATCACGTGGACGGCGCCGCCCGCCAGCAGCGCCCGGTCAGCCTCTGACTCAGACCGGTGGTGTGCCCGCAGGGCCTGGGGTCACGCGACGTGCGCCGGCTGCTGCCGCGGTTCTGCCGGTCGGGGCATCGTGGAGCGGAACCAGCCAGCAAACCCGGTGGCTGCTGCGGCGGCCGGTGCGGCCATCCACGGGCCCACTCGTGCTTTGCCATGGGCCAGAAGCGTGGGCAAGGTGGCCGCTTGGCGGGCCCGCTGGGCGTCGCATGCCGGCGGGCACGGGTACGCCTCGCCGGTACAGCGCAGGTTCGCGCAGCGGTTCAGCCTCTGCGGGTGAGGTTGGTGGGCGGCGGCGACGTCGGCGGCGAGAAGCCACAGCAAGGTGTCGCCGACAGTGCGGGGTACGGCGCGGCGGTGCGGCATGTCGGGGGCTGCCCCTTTCGGAGAAGCGACGGTGCGCGGTGGCCGCCGCCCCGGCCAGCGGTGTGGGGATGCCGCTGTCGGGTTCGCCGGGGCGGCGACCGGGTGCATTGACGCTCGACTTTCCGGAGTTATCAAGTCGCCGCCGTGCGGCCCGGCATGCTCCCGGCGCGGGTGGCTGCGCGGCGTGCCGCTGCGGTGCCGGGGTTAATCGTCGCGGTCGACAAGGAAGCAGTCGGGTGCCGCGGGGTCGTCGTGGCGGTACTCCTCGAGGCGCCGGTCGTAGTGGGCGGGCTGGTCGCAGTGCCGACAGCGCAGAGGCACGGCCGCGTCGAGGTCAGCGCCGTCGGGTCCTTGACTGGTGGTGTGGTCGTGTGCGGCGAAGCGGCAGGTGCCGTGGGTGCAGAACGGGCGGCCGGGCGTGCGCAGGCTGGCGACGACGAGACCCTGCACGGCGACGGCGACGTCGATGCTGTCCGCGGTGCCGTCGTAGGGGACACCGGCGACGATCAGGTAGTCGTTGGCGTCGACGTAGCGGTGCAGGTCGACGAAGGAGCCGATACCGCCGGGGACGGTGCCGGCGCTGATGTCCTCGTCGATTGCGGCGACGATCCGCTCGGCAAAGTGTCGCGCCTGCTCTGCCCTTCCGGCGGCGGGCGGTTGGTGGGGTTGGTGGGCTAGCCAGATTTGTGCCAGGGCATGAAGGTGGCTGATCTGGGTGGCGCGCTGGACGGTCAGGGCGGTCAAGCGCGGGCCGTAGGCCTGCAGCACACCGAGGGGGTCGAGGGTGGGTGCCGGTTCGTCGGGCCCGGCGCTCAGGGCGCGGCGGACGTCGGCGAGGTGCCCGGCGATCGTGTCGGCGCAGCGGGCGAGGTTGGCTTCGGTGCTGGTGAGGGCGTAGCAGGTGTCGACGATCGCCGCGGCGAGGACCGGCAGGGTGCCGCTTGCCTGTCGGGCGGCGGCGATGGCGTCATCGGTGATGTCGTGGCCGGTGTACTTGCGAACGAGTCGCAGGGTCACTGGAGTGTCCTTTCGGGCGTCTGATGAGGGTCGGTGGCGTTGTCGCGGTGACTCCCGCCATGGCGGGAAGCCGCATGTGAGGGCGGCTCTGCTGCCGCTGGTGCGCTCCGTTCGCCGAGGCGCGGGCCGGGCTGCTTGCGATGGCTGCGCATCGGCCTGGTGCGCCGGCGCGAAGGGGGCTGGGCGCGTAGTGGCCCGCTTAGCCGTCGCTCCGGTCGAGATGAGTGGCATAGACGTGGCAGGGCGCGGTCACCGCGTGTGGCGCTGCGCAGCGGTGTCCGCGCCGGGGTTAGGCGGTGTCGAGGGCGGTGACGGCGGCGTCGGCGATGGCGCGGACGGCGTGTACCGGGTCGTCGACGAGCAGCGTGCTGGTGTGGGTGAAGGTGTGCCCGGCCAGGTCGGCGGGGCGTAGCCACAGCACGGTGCAGCCGGTGTGGTGCAGGGTGCTGATGAGCCGTTGCGCCGCGTCGGCGTTGGGCAGGTCGCCGTCGGAGACGACGGCGAGCATCCGCAGGGTGGCGCGGTGGCGCAGGTGCAGCAGGGTGTCGGCGAGTTTCACCGCGTCGAGGAACGCGCAGGTGCCGCCGACCGCTGTCATCTCGAGCACCTGCGTGGGGTGTCGGCGCGGTGCGACGAGCAGGGTGGCGGTGTCGCCGAACGCGATGGTGGCGGTGACCGCCTGGGCGCTGTGCGCGGCATGGGCGAGGATCCATCCGGCCGAGGACATCGGCGCGGCGTAGGAGGACATGGACCCGGAGGTGTCGACGAGGACGGCTAGGTGCAGGGTCGGTTTGTGCGGCGGCAGCGCGGCCCGCCGCTGCCAGGGGGTGGCGGTGGGTAGCGCCCCGGCGGCGACCTGCGCCTGGGCGGTGATCGCGTGGCGGGTGCGGAGCCGCCCCGGTGGCACCGCGGTGGGCCGGGTCGCCGGTTCCGGGTGCCGGACGCGGGCCTGCCGCAGCCGGGCGGCAAGGTGGCGGGCGGCTGCGCGTTCAGCCTCGTGGGGATCGCGGCGCGTCCACGAGGCCGGGGCACGGTAGTGGGATTCAAGGTGCCCGGCGCTGTATTCGGCGGGCGTGAGTCCGGCGGCGTGGGCGAGGTAATCGCTGAGCGCCTGGGCAAGGTGGCCGGCGAAGACCCCGAGGTCGGCAGTCGGCGGTTCGGGCCGCCGGTCGGGATCGATGCCGAGCACGTGGCACCACCGCCACGCGAGGTCGACCATCTGTGCGGCGTCGGTGTCGTCGACGGTGTGGGCCTGCCGCCAGATGTCGCGCAACGCCAGGAGGCGCTTGCGGCCGAGGACGGCGGTGACGGCGGCCCGCACGCCCTTGATGTCCTTGGCGGTGAGGATGCGGGCGTCGACCCTGGCCAGGAGCAGGGCGGCCAGTTGTCCGGCGTGCCACGGGTCATCGACAGGCGCGCCGTCGGGATTCAGGAGGTGGGTGACGGTGTGGCGCAGCCACCTGCGGTCGGTCCGCCGCCGGGAACGCTGGCGGTGCTCGGCGCGGGATTCCTCGAGCAGGTCGGCGACTGTGGCGACGACGGGTGGGGTGCCCGGTGGTGTCGTCCATAGGCTGTGGGTGGCGTGGGCGGCCTCGTGCACGAGCAGCCCGTAGGCGGTGGGCACGAGGCGTTTATGCCCGGCGCGGGCCGGGTTGGCGATGTCGGGTGCACCGATGTGGGTGGCGTCGACCTCGATGCGGCCGGCGTCGGGGTAGAAGCAGGCCGGTGCGCCGCCGCCCGCGCCCGCGGCGACGGTGACGCGCAGGTCGTGCCGGTCGGTCAGGGCGGGGATGTGGCGGGTCCAGGCGTCGCTCCACGGCTGCCAGTCCGCGTCGGCGGGCGAAGCGGTCGGGTAACCGGCGCGCAGGTGGGTGCGGGGTAGGGCCATGGTGAGGTCCTTTCAGCGTTGCTTGCCGAGGGTCAGGGCGGTGATGTCAGCGCCGTACTGCTGTCGCAGGGCGGTGAGGACCTGCTCGCGGTCGTCGGCGGGGGCGCGGCCGGCGAGGTTCGCCAGCGCGGCGGGCAAGCCGAGGGTCTTGCGGACGCGGGCGAAGCCGAGCAGTTCGCGCAGTTGCGGCGCCCACGACACCCGCCCGGCGGCGAGGTCGGCGTTCAACGCGATGGCGGCTTGCACGGCGGGGGCGGGGACGCCGAGGTGGCGGGCGAGGTCCCAGTCGGTGGTGACCTCGATGTGCACGTCGAACCGGGACGCGAGAGCGTCGGTGAGGACCGCGCCGTGCACACCGGGGTTGTGCCCGGCGACGACGTAGAACCCGTCGGCGGCCTCGACGCGTTCGTTGCGGTAGCCGGGGATGGTGATGACCCGGCGGCCGTCCATGGCCGGGTAGAGCACGGCGAGGACCTTCGGTGCGATGAGGGTGGCGTCGTCGATCAGCAGCGCCCGCCCCTCCCGCATCGCGGTGACGAGGGGCCCGTAGACGAACTCGAAACCCCCATCGGGGAGGGGGATGAAGTTGCCGAGGAAGTCCTCCACGACGGTGTCGCCGGTGCCGGCGACGGTGAGCAGATCACCGAAGGCGGCCTCGACGAGGGCGGTCTTGCCGGTGCCGGGCGGGCCGTAGAGCAGCACCGGGATCCGCTTGTCGCGCAGCCGCCGCAGCACGTCCACGTCGGTGGCGCCGGCGAGCTTGCGCGGGAAGTACAGGTCCCCGTTGGGGCGGGTGACGGGCTGCCGCCGTGCCGACCGGCCGGCGCCGGGAGCGCGTGGGGTGGGTGGGGGCATGGTCCCGGCGGCGTCGATGCCCGCCTGGGTGATCTGGAAGCGGTGCGGGCCGGTGTCGTGGGTGGCGTAGCCGGCGGCGGTCATCTTCTTCAGCGCCTCGAACACCGCGCCGGTGGACCGGGCGGCGATCGCGGTGGTGACCTGCCCGACCTTGAGCCATTGGTCGGGTTGGCTGGCGAGGTACGCGGCGACCTGCCGGTAGAGGTAGCCGGGCCGGCGCCCGTCACCGACGTCGGGTGGGACGTCGACACTGGTGGGCGGGGCTGCGGGGTCCATACGGGCCTCCTGTCGGTGGGTGTGGGCCCGCGCACCCGTCTCCGGGTGCGCGGGCGGTGGTGCGATGCGCGCGGCGGAGACGGGCGGTGGCGGGCACGGCCCCAGGGACAGGGACGGCCAGCGACCTCCGTGTGGTGCTCACAGCAACGGCAGCCCTTCGGCGGGCTGCCGGTCAGGTGTCGCCGCCACCGCATCGGTGGGCGACGACAAGGAACGCACCCGACCGCTGACCGATCAAGTCGAGCCAGGGGCAGGTCGCGGGTGTTCAGCGGCGGCGGAGGATGACCTCGCCGCGAGGGCGGGCGCCGGTGTGCACGGTCAGGCCGAAAACGGTGCCGTCGGACAGTTCCAGCCATACACCTCGGTCGAGGGTCATCACCTGCGCGTCGCGGTCGATGCGGGCCGAGTCGATGGTCACCGGGGTGCCGTCGCCGTAGGTGAGCTGCGGCAGGTCCGCGTCGTCACAGAGCTGGTCCAGGTCAGCGGTAGTGAGCAGGTGCCGCACCACCGCTTCGAGGATGCCCTCGTGGGCGTACTCACCCAACTCGTCACCGATCATGGTCGTGGTCCTTTACCGGTGGGTGGTTACGGGACTGAGGTCAGGCCTCGGGCGGCGGGTGGTCGGGAGGGGCGGGCAGATCGCCGACGATGCGGTCGCAGTCGTAGGGATGCACAGCCGTCCACGTCCAGACCCGGCCCATCACCGTGTACCGGCCGTCCGGGCCGGGGGCGATCCGCTCGACGGCGTCCGGGTCGTCGTGGACGCGGGTGTCGTCGGCGACGAGGACGTCGCCGTCGAAGTGCAGGCGGGTCAGGGACCCGTCGACCATCCGCCGCTGGGCGTCCCCGGCGATGCCGTCAGCGGCGAGGTGCTGGCGGTAGCGGGCGCGGGCGGCCTGCTGGTCGGCGACGATCGCCTCGGCCACCGGGCGGGTGCAGGTGAACACCGCCCACCCGTTCCAGGTGTCGAGCAGGGTGCCGGCGAAGCCGACCGGGATGCGCAGGACCCCGTCACCGTTGGGTATCCACGCCCAGTCGCCGGCGAACACGCCCGGCCCGCCCAGGCGCACACGGTCGGGATGCAGGTGGCGGACGTCCCGGTCATCCCCGCCCGGGTGCAGGACGATGCGGCACTGCCGGGCCGCTTCTGCTTCGGCGGCGTCATCGAAGCCGTCGCACCACGCCCACCGCGTCTGGTCGCACTGGCCCGCGGTGAGCTGTTCCCACCCGGGCGCGTCGGTCGGGGCGTGCTCGGCGTGGCGGTCTCGGTCCTCGTCCAGGACGTACCGGTCGGCGAGCGGAAGCCCGTCGATGACCCCCGGGTCGCCGTCGTCGAGGCCGGCGAGGACGTGCCGGGCGGTCGCGGAGACGTCACCAGCGGCTCGGCCACCGAGGACGTGCTGCGCCCACCATTGGGCCGCGTCGTGTCCGGCTGCCGCCCCGGCGGCGCGCATCGCGTCGAGCACCCGCTCCCACCCTGACGCGGTGTCCGGCGCGGGGATACGGCGGACGCGGTCACCCTCGCCAAGCAGCAGCGACAGGCGCGAGCCGCCGTCCCAGATGACCTCGAGGACTCGCAGCTGCGCGTCGTAGCGGTCAACGATGCCCTCGTCTCCCGGACGCAGCAAGGTGTGCGGGTCGCTTGTCCGCTCGAGTACGACGCGCTCGCCCGGCTGGTAGCTCACCGTGGCCTCCTAACATCCGTGCCGGCGGGTTCGGGCAGCGCTTGGCAGCAGTTGGCGAAACCGTCGGATGCGATGGTGGTGAACTCGTCGCGCACCGCGATGAGAACCAGCGCCCGCTTCTGGTCCGACGGCGGCGCCCAGATAGGCGGACCGGCCGGTGTGCCCGCCTGGTAGCGGTCGGCGTCATAGCCTGTGGCCACGAAGCCGATGTGCGATGGCCTGTGGTGGCGGCCCGGCACCAGCCAGCGGGTGTCGTTGGGCTTTGTCCCTGGCTGCTGCCGGTGACTGCTGTGGTCGGCGTCAAACACGGTGATGTCCTTTCGTGGTGACAAGCAGTGGCTTCAGCCGGCGCCACGAAAGGCACCGGCTACGTCGATGGCGACTAGTGATGCTGCTGTGGTCAAGGCGCGGAGGTGAGCCAGTGGTGAGCCCATGCGTGTCGTAGTGAGCCGGCATGATGCGGCGCATGGGTGATGCCTTCGACAGCACAGATCAGGACGCTGACGGTCGTGTGGAGCAAGTCGTGGCGCACGTACGCGCGACGCTTGGCGAACCTTCCGGCTGGGTCGAGCCCGCTGGCTACCCCCAGGGACTGGCGCTGTGCGTCATCGACTCGATCCAGTCGATCGGGGTGACGTACGGAAGCGTTGTCAAGGTCGTCAACCGGTACACAGCTCTTCGCCGCAGCCAGGGTTGCGATCCCGCGGTTGATGGCACACCCGAGTTGCTGAGCACCTTCGCCAGTCTCGGCGGTGTCGAAGCGTGGGCGCAGAGCGTGGGCAGCGCGAACAGGACCTCTACTCACGCCGGCGCGCCGCTCAAAGCCCTAGCCATTGAGCAGGCGGCGACAGCTCTGTCCGCTTCCGAGATCTTCACGTGCCGTGACCTCAGAGACGCCGGAGCTGACCAACTACGCCAGGCCGAGCAGGCATGGCGCGGCGTGCCCGGCCAGAGGTCCGGTACGTCGTGGAGATACCTGCTCATGCTGTCGGGGACCCCAGGCGTCAAACCGGACCGCATGATCCTTCGCTTCGTAGCCGCCGCCCTCAACAGTGCAAAAAGCGGTGTGAACACGGACCTGGCAGCGACGCTCGTCACCGAGGCGGCCCAACAGTTGGGCGTCACCCCAACGAAACTTGATCACGCGATGTGGCGCTGGCAATCCGGTCGCGCGAGTTGAACCGACCCGACGGGAAACCACATCTCCTTCCGTGACCCACATGGGTGTGCCACCTTCGCAGCTTCCCGCCATCGCCCGAGCTAGAAAGATTGCCCCATGACGACGCCAGACACTCCGAGCGCCCTGAACGCCGTCATCGCAGGGCTGAACGAGGCGCCCACGTCCATCACGGATGCCGTGCCACTCCTGCCGCGTACCGCGGGCGTTTACGCATGGTGGGCCGAACCTGAGGTACTGCCGGGCCTTTCTGGCCCAGCCAACGACGCCGATCCCGACGTCCGCCTCCTCTATCTGGGGATCGCGTCCAACCTGCGCAACAGGATCGCCCGCAACCACCTAGCACGCTCGGGCAGCTCCACTCTCCGCCGAACACTCGCCGGTCTCCTCCTACCCACGCAGCAGTACCGGACGACGTGGACCGATCGCGTGATCCTCGTTGCTGAAGACGAGCCGCGTCTGACGGCCTGGATGCGGGATCACCTACGACTGACCTGGTTCGCCTGCCCGGAGCCCCGACAACACGAGAACACGCTGATCAGGCTCCTTCGACCGCCACTGAACGTCGAAGGAGCCGAACGGGGAGAGGCGCGTAGCGTGGTGAAGGCCGCGAAGGCGGCGTACACAGCGAGCGCCGGCCCGCGGCCCGCCGGGCTTATAGCTAACCCGTGAATCCTTTGTGACCGGCCTGTTAGAACCCGCGACCACTGAATCGCCACGAACCTGAAGGTTGGCTAGCTGACGATTCGGCGCACAGCGGCGAGCTGGTGGGCCCAGCCGGCCAATCTGCTGACCTTGACCACGTCACCGCTGTGCGGGGCTTGCACGAGGAGCCCTTGGCCGAGGTACATGCCAACGTGGCCGGGTCGGGCGCGGCTGCCCCGACTGCCGGGAATGAACAGCAGGTCTCCCGGCCGTAGGTCCCGATAGTCGTCCACAGTGTTGCCGGCGTGGACTTGTTCACTGGTGGTGCGTGGGATGCCGATGCCAGCGGCCCGGTAGGCCTGCTGCATAAGCGACGAGCAGTCGCACTGGTGCCGGGCGATGCCGGAGTGCGCGGCGGTGCAGTCGCCGCCGAAGGTGTAGGGGGTGCCGAGCTGGGCCAGGGCCCAGCCGATCGCGGTCACGACGGGCAGCGGCGTGTCCGGCCCCAGCGTGAACCTGTCGGGCAGGGACACCTGTTCGCTGCCGGGCTGCCCGTCACCACCGTCGAACAGGCACAGCGGGTTACTCATCGCCTGCTCCAGGTCAGCGGCGACCGGGCCGGTCGGTGTGCCGCCGGCGAGGACGCGGACCAGGGCGATGGCATCGTCCTCCCACTTCGCGTACGCCCCAGGGAACGCGGAGCGTTGCACGGCCTGCGCGGCGTCGGTCAGCGCCATCGCCTGCCAACCGTCGACGGCGAGCAGCGCCGTGTAGAACCGTCCCGCCGCGTAGCGGGGATCCCGTAGCTGAGCGGGAGCGCCCCAGCCCTGGGAGGGGCGCTGCTGGAACAACCCGACCGAGTCGCGGTCCCCGCCGGGCAGGTTGCGCAGCGTGGACTCCTGTAGGGCGGTCGCCAGGGCGATGACCCACCCGCGCGGCGGCACCGCCAGCTCGTCACCGACTGCGACGATCACCGCCGCGTTGGCGAGTTGCTCGTTGCTCCACCCGTCGGCGCTGCCGCTCGTCGGCGGGGACGCGGCGATGGTGGGCAGCAGCGGCTGCCCGTCCGGGCCGAGCGTGCGGTAGCAGGCCGCCGACGCGGCGCCGCCGCCGGTGAACAGGGCGCCGATCCCGCCCGCACACAGCACCAGCACGGCAACCACCCCGCCGGCGACAGCGGCCAGGGCGCGGGCGCTCACTCCCGGACCCCCGCCGGCCGCGGCGGGTAGGGCCGGCGGCCGGGGGTGGGGGACGGTAGGCAGGCGGTGAGCGGATAGGCGCCGAGGCGGGTGCCGTCACCAGTGTGCACGGCGATCATGGTGGTATCGGCCTCGATGAGGTAGATCCGTTCGGCGTCAAGGTGACCGGCGTGGCACAGCGGGAACACGGTCAGCGGTTCCGGGGCGTCGACGACGCCGCCGGTGGTGGTGGTGCGGGTTAGGGGCATGCCGACGCCGAGCACCGGTCGCCGACCCCGGGCACCGCAGGCGGCGGCGGTGATGGCTGGGTCGAGGTGTTCCCAGTCCCGGGCGAGGATCGCGGTGATCAGCGCCCGGGTGTCGTGGCGGGCGTGCCCGGCCCAAATGGCTGCCAGGGTGGGCAGCATGACGCCAGGGTGACCGTCAGCAAGCACGAACCGGGCGCGCACGACGTGCGGGTTGTCGGGGTCGGCGTCGCCGATGTAGCAGGAGGTACTCACGGGGCAGGACTCCTTCAGCGGGAGGCGGTAGCGGGACCGGGATGCGGACCTCATGGCTGGTGCTCAGGCGGCGGCCAGGTGGCGGGAGTGGCGCGCCAGCCGAAAATCGGGTCGGTGGCTTCGGTCGACCCGCAGCGGGCGCAGTGCGCGGAGGTGTCCTCGCCGTAACCGACCATCGAAGGCACCTCGGTGAAGACGACCTCGTCGACTGCCCCGCAGACCCGGCAGCGATGGGACGACCCTTCGGCCCCCCACCTGCCGAAGATCGGCTCCTCGGGGTCGGGTCGGGGCGGGCCCGGTGGGCCGATCACGCCATGCCTCGGCCGGTGATAGTCGAGGTGTGGTGGGTGGAGGCGGTCAGTAACGCGGCCAGCCCAGGACCGGTGGGGCTGGCGGTGAGGTCGGGGGTGTCGTCAACGAGGAGCACCGGCTGGTCCTCGCCGCGCAGGTGGGTGAGCTGATACACGCGGCCGTCGGTGTCGACGGCATCGACGCGGCGCACGGGCCGTGGCGGGCCGTCGAGGGTGTGGATGTCGTCGTAGCAGGCGGCCCAGGCCAGCACTCGCGCGTCCGGCGCGGTGGCGTGGATCCGGCCGAGGATGGCGGCGAGGGTGGCCCGGTAGGGCGTGCCGGCGGCCGGGTCGCGCAGGGCACCGGCGAGGTGCTGCAACAGCGCGGGCAGCCGGCCCGCGTCGGTGGGGAGGTCCTCGCGGCGCAGCGGGAACTCCAGGCTGCGCACCTCGCGCTGGCACCGGGCGGCGGTGGTCGGCTGGTCGTGGAGGAGCAGCAGCGTCGCGGGCTGGCCCCAGCCCAGCGCGTCGGCGTCCGCGTCGGCGGCGATGAGACACGCGGTGAGGGCGTGGACGACGGTGAAGGACAACACGGTGGTCCCCTTTCGAGGAGTGGATGCGAAGGACCCCGCAGCCAGGACGGCTGCGGGGTCCATGAGCGGTGCAGGGGCGGGTCAGTGGCGGTTTCGGCTGCGCGCGGCAGGGGTGCGATGCGGCAGGTATTCGCAGACGCCACTGCCGGTCCGTTTCGCCTCGTACATGGCCGTGTCGGCCTGCGCGAGGAGCTGACGGGAGGTAGCGAAGTCGGTGTGGACGTGGGTGTAGCCGACCGACGCCGCGACCGTCAGCTCGCCGTTGACCACACGGATCGGCTCGGCCGCGATCACCTGCCACGCGGCGCGAGCCGCGGCGGCGGTGTCGTCCCGATCGCCCAGCACTAGGAGCGCGAACTCGTCGCCGGAGAGCCGGGCGGCGACCCGCACCGGGGCCGGAATGCCGCTCAGGAGCCGACCGATTTGGTCGAGCAGGTCATTGCCGCTGTCGTGGCCGAGGGTGTCGTTGACCGTCTTGAACCTGTCGAGGTCCAGCAGCACCACTCCCACCGGCGCGGTGTCGGCGAGGGCGGCACGGAGGCGGCGGACGAACAGCCGTCGGTTGGGCAGCCCGGTGACCTCGTCGTGGGTGGCCTCGTAGCGGGCCGCAGTGAGGGCTTGCTGCTGGCGCCACAGCAGCGCACCAGCGAGAGCGAAACCGGCGAGGATCCCGCCTACGGCGCTGACGATTCCTTGCAGGGTAAGAGACACTGAGTTGCTCCTTTCATGGGAAGGAGCACCGGGGGCGGGCGTGAGTCGCCAAACTTTGTACGCCCGCCCCTGGGCTGCCTAACAGGGCCGGGGTTACCGGCTGGGGGAGGCGTACTGGAAGGTGGCGGGCTTCTCCACGGTCTGCACCGCCGTGCCAGCGGCGACCAGCTTGACCGCCGCGTTGAACACCGCGCCGCCGCTGGCCTTTCTCGCCCCCGTGCCGGCGTTCGCGGCGTCAATGAGCTTGCACAGCTCACCGGTCTTGTACTGCCGATCGGGATGGGCTTCGAGAATGTCGAGCACCGCTCCGCGCAGCGAGCCCTTGACGCGACGGTCGGCCGCCGTCGAGGTGACCTCGCTGCCTACACCAGCGCTGACAGCAGCATCAGGTCCGGCCACGACGTCGGCCGGCTCACCCTCATGTTCTGTCCCCGCCGAGGGTGGGTGTATCTCGGTGCTGTGACGAGGCGTAGCTGTCTCTGGTGGGGCAGCCTGATCGGCGGGTGTGAAGGCTGCGTCGTCGATGGGCCCGTCCGGCGGCACGACTCGCACGCTGTCCTGCTGTGGCGGATCGACGGCTATGGGCGAGTTGAAGAAACCGGCCGTGTCCGGGGCGGTCGGCTCCGACTCGCCTGGGGTTGGATCGGTCGCCGCAGCGTGCGATGGCGGATCGGCCTGGGCGACGGTGGTGGCGCGGCCGGTATCGGTCAACCGCCACAGGGTGCGGTTGCCGTCGGTGTCGACCTTCTCCACCTGCCCGGTCTGCTCCCACGCGCGAAGCTTCCCGGTCGTGGTGGAGTAGCCGAGCCCGGAGTGTTCGGCCACCGCGGCGGCAGTGGCGTCGCCGAGCTCCCCGAGCGCGGCGAGGACCTTGAACCTGGTGTGCGCCGGCACGTGCGGTGCGGTGTCGGTCATGGGCGTGTCCCTTCTGCAGGTCAGCACTGATCCACGCTTCGAACGCGGCGCAGATCAAGTGCAAGCGGGGTTAGAGCAGGCCTCTGATGGGGGAGGGAGTCGACGGCCGGGCCTGCCGGCGGGCCGCGATCTCCCGCGTTCGGGCGGCGAGGGCGCCAAGGTGCAGCCGCAGCCGGGTGCGGACGGGCACCGCGGCGCTGGGGTCGGCGTGCCAGGACCAGCGGTAGGCGCCGATGCCGTAGTAGCCGTCGCGGTCGGGGTGGCAGCGGTCGTCGACGTCGAGGACCTCGCCGTCGCCGGTGTCGCGTTCCTCGAGCAGGACCACGGTTTCGCCGTCGAAGCGTGCCAGCGGGTACTCCCCGGGCATGGTGCCCAGCCGCCACATCCCCGTGCTCTCGGCGGCGAGCAGGCGGGCGGCAGCCGGTGCGAACCGGCAGATGAGCCCTCCGGCGTCGGTGGTGTACCCGGCTGCCACCAGCGCCGGGTAGGAGCGGTGGGCGACCTGCCGGGAGGTGACCATCACCGGTCGCCAGCGGACGCCGGCCGGGGCGATGTCCTCGCGCCGGTCAAGGACCTGCACGTGCGCGACGCCCAGCGGGGTGCCTCGCTCGGGTGTGATCGCCAGCCAGGGCCGGTGCAGGTCCCGCGCGGCGCGCAGGACGTCGATCAGCCGCCGCTGGCCGCGCGGTGCCTGTCCGAGCGGCACATACAGGTCCTCCGTCGCGGTGTCACGAGGGCGGGCGGTGGTGGCGCGCCACGAGGTGCTGACAGCGGCCTGCTCATCACCCTCGAGGGTGTGCCAGGTTGGGACGCCGTTGGAGCGCAGCACGCCGACGCGACCGGTGCGGGTCAACGTCAGCGCAGGGCCGTTAGCTTCGCCGGCGGCGACCTGTGCTCGGGTGAGGCGGTGGCTGGGACAGGCGAGGGCGTGTTCTGCCAGCGGCAGTACGTCCTCGATGCGGAACCAGAGTTGGTGGGACATGGAAGCGGAACCTCCCGAACGCGCAGGTGGGGGAAAAGGGGCAAGGTGACCTGTCGCCGGCCGGCTCGACGCACCGGCCCCAGCCCGGGGCGCCCGGCCGCCCACAGCTGCGGGCGAACGCCGTAGGGCGGGTCTGACCGGCCGTTGTCGGCGCCCGCTCCCGGCAGCGGCAGCCGGTGCGCGGCCCGAGGCGGTGCTGGCACGAGGGCACTGGCCCGTCCCGGACCGATCGGCGTGCCCGCACGGAGCGCCGCATGGCGGCAACCGGTGGCTGCGGTGCCGATCAGGGGCGCGCCGTGGTGAGTAGGCGGCGCAGGCAGGCCGGAATGGCAGTGGCCCGCACCTGTGCCGGCGGATGATCCAGCACCAGGGCCGTGGTGGTGGGGACTCCCCGGTACCGCACAATCTGGTAGTGCCGGCCGTCGATGTCGCAGACGGTGAGCGCCCGCACCACGATGCCGCCGTCGTCGTCGGCGGGCAGCCGGTGAGTGGCGGCGATGCGGCGGCCGGCACCGCTGGTGTCCACACCCTCGCCGAGGAACGCCATCCCGAGCAGTCGCCGCTGCCCGGTGTGCGCCCATCGGGCGAGCAGCGGCGCCCCTTCGTGGGTGGTGAGTCGGCGGGTGAGGGTCTTCAGGCCGACCCAGTACGGCAGTCGTATGCCGGGGACGGTCCGCGCATGCAGCCACCAGAAGCCCGGATCGATGTCGAACGTATCGATGTCGATGTGGGGTGGTTGATGGCCGTTAGTGGTGGCGTCGAACAGGCCGAGCAGGGCCGGCAGAGCGCCCCAGCCTTGCCTGTCAGCGTCGTGTTCGACGGCGGTGAGCGCCGCGCGGATCGCGTCGGCGCGGTGCGGTGACCGCATCAGGGGATACCTCCAACTGGCTGAGCGGTACGCAGGGCGGGGCCTGTGCACCGTGTGAGCGTGGACGTGCACCAGCCGGGCGACGCGCCCGAGTGCGGGGGAGCAGGGCGCGCCGTCCTGGCGGGTGGTCGTTCGGTTAGAGGGCGACCGCGAGCAGCCGCTGGTCCGGCTCGACGGTGTCGAGGTAGCGCAGGGCCTGCTCCAGGTAGGTCACCCGGTGGGTGAGGGCGTCACTAGCCGGGGCCAGCTTGCGGCCGTCGACGGTGAGCAGCGCGTCACCGGCGATGGCGCTGGCGGCGTGATAATGCTGGTAGGCCATCTGGCCCGCCTGGTACATCTCCAGCTCGCCCGGATTGGGCTGGCCGGTGCCGGGCGTCGCCGCGGCGTGCATCCGCATCGCGTTGACGCGTGGCTGGGCGTGGAAGTCCGCCGTCGCCGCCTCGAACGGGTACTTCTGCGGATCGGTGAGGTGGCGACTCTCGAACACCGGCCACGGGGTGGCCGGGCGGGTGCCGTGCACGACCTGCTGCCAGACCTGGTAACGGATCCCGGCGCCGACGCCAGCGGCGTCGCGCATGCCCCGCAGGTCCAACAGCCGGACCGGTCCGCCCGCGCACGCCGCGGGCCGGCCCTTACGAAGGCCGATCATCTTCTGCCGCTGCCAAAGCCGCAGCTGTCCGACCGCCCAGAACAGGGGTGTGACGGTGCCGGCGACCCCGAACTGCGTGGGCAGGCGGTGTGCGGTGAGCGCCTCGGCGGGCAGCTCGTCGGGTAGGCAAACGATCATCGTGCCAATGGTGGGCGCTGGTGTGACGGCTGGTGCGCTGGTGGCCTGGGTGGGCGCCGATCGGCGCGCGGGCGCCGAAGTGGTCTGCACGGTGGCCGGTCGGTTGGGCATGGCGGGCACCCGGCTGCCGTGACGGGTCAGCGGTGTGCCGTGCAGAGCGGACATGCGCAGGTCCTCCTTGATAGGGGTGCGTAGGCACGCGGGATTGACCGGCCCACCGGGTGCATGGGTTGGGTCAGGGCAATAAGGGGAGAAGGCGTGCAGGTAGTGGGTGCGACCTCGAGGGCCGTCGCATGGGACGCGTGCCGACCGGCCTGAGCGGGTGGGCGTCGCGCACCGCTGTGTGCGGCGGGTGTCCCTGAGGTGGGACCGAACCGGGGTGAAGCGATATATGGGGTGTGGTGTTGCCACGAACGGTAGCGGTGCGATCTGTCAGCGCCCCCTGCGCGCGTTGTGAGAGCAGAACCGCCGCTCAGCAGCGCGGTCGGGACCCCTCCGTCGCCAGTTCAGCACAGTGAAGCGGGGCGCCGGTCAGAGCCGGAAAATCTGACAGACGACGGAGTCGGCTGTCAGGAAGGCGGGCCCTTTCACCGGCCGAGCGTGCGTTTCGAAGGCCGTGACCTAATGAGATCAACCGAGCGCTGACAGGACCTGCCAGACAGAATCGGTCCGGTAGCCGCTGGTGGGTGAGTACTCAGCTTTGACCAGAGCCGTTGTGAGTTCTGAGCGCAGATCGTGCCCCCGCTGCTGATAAGGAAACAGAACCGCTGATGGGATGTCGTGCCTGCTGGTGTTGGGCGTGAGCAATCGATCATTAGGTCCCTGGAGGTCTCCCAGAGCTACAGACGAGTCCGCAGCCGGGAGGAGAGGAACCGAAATTGCTGCTTGTTGGCGACGACTGGGCAGAGGAACACCATGACGTCGAGCTGCAGGACGAGACCGGCCGTCGGCTGGGCAAGGCGAAACCGCCCGAGGGCATCGCCGCCGTCACGCGGCTGCACACCATGATCGGCGAACACCTGGCAGACGACGACGCCACCCAGGTGGTTGTCGGCATCGAGACCGACCGTGGGCCGTGGGTCCGGGCGCTGATCGCGGCCGGCTACCAGGTCTACGCGATCAACCCGCTGCAGGTGGCGCGCTATCGGGAACGACGCCCGATCTCGGGCGGCAAGAGTGACACCGCCGGTGCCCACACGCTGGCCAACATGATCCGCGCCGATCGGCACCAGCTGCGGCCGGTGGCCGGCGACAGCGACCAGTCCGAGGCGGTCAAGGTCATCACTCGCGCTGATCTGGGAACAGACCAGGCACATGCTGCAGCTGCGCAGCGCGCTGCGGGAATACTTCCCGGCTGTGTTGGCCGCATTCGCTGACCTGACTGCCCCGCAAGCGCTGGAGCTCCACCCACGTCAGAGACCGTCCGGCCGAACAGGGGACGCACGACGAGCTGATGCGGCTGGGCGGCTGCTATGCCCGGCTCTTCGCCCTCCAGGCATCCGCCTACGCACAGGGGCCGCCGGGGGACAGCCCTGACGGTGCAGGGCCGGGCGCCGCGCCCGTTGCCGGACCGGGCGCCGCGAAGGCCGCCGCCATCGAGGCAGCTCTCGCGGCGAAGGGAATCGTCGGCGGGAACGGGGACGGCAGAGAGACCGCGGGCCGGGGCCGGTAAGCCACCTCGCCGCGCCGGCGGGCTCACCGTCATGCCGGAACCGGCTGCGCCAACGCGGTCGCGGTCAGGCGGACGCGGGCCTCCAGGCCGCCACCGGGAAGGCCGGCGAGCTCGACCGTGCCGCCGTGCGCCTGAGCGATGGAGCGGACGATGGACAGGCCGAGGCCGACGCCCTCGCCCTGCCGGGACAGCCGGCGGAAGGGTTCGAGGAGCCCCTGAACCTCGTGGCGCGGAACGACGGAGCCGGTGTTGCGGACCAGAAGCCCGCCCCCGGCCGACGTGGCCAACTCCAGCGTCCCGCCGGGCACGTTGTGACGTACGGCGTTCTGGACGAGGTTGGAGACGAGCTGGAGTAGCAGCACCGGATCGCCCGTCACCGGCATCGGCCGCAGGTCCAGAGCGGCCCGCAGACCGGCCTCCCTGATCGCCGGCTGCCACTGGCCGACCGCCTCGGCCGCCACCTGTGCCACGTCGACCGGTTCCTGCCGGTCCAGGCCCCGGTCGCTGGTGGCCAGGGTCAGCAGGCCCTCGATCAGCCGCTCGCTGCGCCGGTTGGCCTCCAGCAGCTCCTCCTGGACCCGCGGCAGGTCCTGCGGCCCGGCCCGGCCCAGCCGGATCTGGATCGCGGCCCGCTGCACGGCTAGGGGAGTACGCAGCTCATGGGAGGCGTTCGCCACGAATCGGCGCTGTGCCTCGAAGGCCGCGTGCAGCCGGTCCATCAGCGCGTCGAAGGTGTCCGCGAGGTCCTTGAGCTCGTCGTTGGGCCCCTCCAGCGCGATCCGCTCGTGCAGATTAGCCGCGGACAGCCGCTGCGCGGTGGCCGTGATGGTGTGCAGGGGGCGCAGTATCCGTCCCGCGATCCACCATCCCAGGGCCACCGAGACCAGCAGCATCACGACCAGGGCGAGCACGGACATCAGCATGAGCTGTTCGAGCGCGTCGCCGCGCACCCGTTCGGCCACCGCCGCCAGCTGGCTGGGGGTGAGCGTGGAGACCCCTCCCGTGGGCAGTTCGCTCTTCGGCACGACCGTCACGGTCGTGGCGCCGATCCGCGTACGGAACAGCAGGTTAGTCAGGCCGAGCAGCAGCAGGCCGGTGACGGAGAAGACCACGCTGTACAGGGCGGTCAGCCGCACCCGCACCGAGCCTCGGTGCCGGCTCGGGTTCACAGTCGGTACCGGCATCCTGGCCCCTCAGATCCGGTAGCCGCTGCCGGGCACGGTCTCGATCAACCACGGTTCGCCCAGTTTGGCGCGGAGCTTGCTCATGGTGATCCGTACCGCGCTGGTAAACGGGTCGGCGTTCTCGTCCCAGGCCCGTTCCAGCAGCTCCTCGGCGCTGACGACCGTGCCCTCGGCGACGAGGAGCACTTCGAGCACCGCGAACTCCTTGGGCGAGAGCCGCAGGTAACGGCCCTCCCGGAACGCCTGCCGGCGCGGCATGTCCAGGGTGACCCCGGCCCGCTCCAGCACCGGGGGCACCGCACGCGTGGCGCGTCGGAAGAGTGCCTGGACGCGGGCCACCAGCTCCGGATACTCGAACGGTTTGGAGAGGTAGTCGTCGGCGCCGACGGCGAGGCCCGCCACCAGGTCGCCGGTCTGCCCCGCCGCCGTCAGCATCAGGATGCGGGTACGGGCCGCGGAGGCGACGACCTGACGGCACACCTCGTCGCCATGCGTACCCGGCAGGTCGCGGTCCAGGACCAGTACGTCGTAGTCGTTGACGAAGAGGCGCTCCAGAGCCGCATCACCATCCAGGGCTACGTCGACGGCCATCCCGTACTGGCGCAACCCCTCCGCGACCAGGTCGGCGAGCATCGCCTCGTCCTCCGCCACCAGCACCCGCATCGACCCGTTCCCCTGTCCGCCGACGTCACCGATCACCGTTCTACCCGCTCCGTTGTTTCGCCACCGTATGCACGGTCGGAAACCGTGCCGCAACCCCGCCCCCCGTATATCTGTGGACGCACGCACGACAGGGCAAGGAAGGGATGGAACCGTGGCATTCAGGAGTGGGACGAACGCATCGGGGCGGGAGGCCGGACGGCTCCCCCGTGCCAGGGGCCGGGCCGCCCTCGCGGCCGCGGCCGCGGCCACGATGCTGGCGCTGACCTCATGCTCGGGCGACTCCGGTTCGCCGGGCGTCGCGAGCGCCGGCGACGACGACGCGAAGAAGGATGCGTCGGCCTCGGCCTCCCCCGGCGGCAGCCGACAGGACCAGCTGGTGGCCTTCGCCCGGTGCATGCGCGAGAACGGTGTCCAGATTCCCGACCCCGCCCCGGGCGAGGAGAACGTACAGCTCCCGGCGGGCACCAAGGGCGACACCAAGACGCAGACCGCGCTCACCGAATGCCAGAAGCTGCTCGGCGGCGGGGCGAAGGACGGCACCGACAGCACGGCGCAGGACCGCGCCGTCGCCCTCGCCGCGTGCCTGCGCCGCAAGGGCCTGGACGTCGCGGACCCCGAGCCCGGCAAGCCGCTCCAGCTGAGCGGGGCGGCGAACAGCCCCGAGGCGCGGGACGCGATCACCGCCTGTCGCACGCCCATCGGGGCGGGAACGGGCTCCGCCTCGCCCACGGCGGGTGGTGACCAATGAGCGACGACGTCGACCGGCTGCCGCACACCGGTGCCTTCGTACCCGGCCCCGCGGACCCGCCGGGTGCCACTGACCCCGACGACGGAGGGCGGCCTCCCCGCCGGCGCAGGCGCGGCGTGCTCCTCATGGCCCCCCTGACCCTCCTGGCGGCGGCCGGCGCGGGCGCGGCGATCCTGCTGCACGACAAGGACGGGCCGGCACCCGGCGCCGCCGCCACCCGTACCGCGACGACCACAGTGACCCGGACCGATCTCGTGCAGACGCAGCGGGTCGACGGCACGCTCGGGTACGACGGGCACTACACCGTCGCCGGCTCCGGCCGCGCGATCGTGACCTGGCTGCCCGACGTCGGCACCACCCTAGTGCGCGGCGACCGCGCCTACGCCGTCGGCGGGGTGGACGTGCCGTTGTTCTACGGCGGTACACCGCTGTACCGGGAGCTCTCCGTGGGCGTGCCCGACGGCCCCGACGTACGTGTCCTCAAGCGCAACCTCAAGAAGCTCGGCCACGGCGACCAGCTCGCCGACGACGAGCACTACTCGTCCGGGACCGCCGACGCCGTACGGGACTGGCAGGAGGATCTCGGCCACGAGGAGACCGGCACCGTGTCCCCCGGGGACGCGCTCGTCGAGCCGGGTCCCGTACGCGTGACGGAGACGCGTGGCATCATCGGCGCGCCGGCCGAGGGCGAGCTGCTGGCCCTCTCCGGTACGGAACGCGTCGTCACCGTCGCCATGCCGGTCGCCCAGCAGCAGCTGGCCCGCAAGGGAGCCGCCGTCCACGTCTGGCTGCCGGGCGGCACCACGACCAGCGGCAAGGTCACCGACGTCGGCACGGTGGCCGACGCGCCGGAAACGGACGGCCGGCAGGGCAGTACGGCCGACCGGGACGACGCCACCCGGAACGCCACGATCGCGGTCCGGGTGAGCCTCACCCGGCCCAAGGACGTCGGAAGCCTCGACGGCGCGCCCGTCTCCGTCGACTTCACGAGTGACCGCCGCGAGAACGTCCTTGCCGTCCCGATCCCGGCGCTGCTGGCGCTGGCCGAGGGCGGATACGCGGTCGAGACGCCGCAGGGCCGGCTCGTACGTGTCCGCCTCGGCGCGTTCGCCCAGGGCAAAGTCGAGGTGTCCGGCGACGGGGTCACCGAGGGCATGCAGGTGAAGGTGCCGCGCGCATGAGCAGACCCGGTGCGGCGCCATCGCGGGACAAGGCGCCACAGTCGTCCATCCGAGTGGCCAACGGGTCAGCGGGCGAAGCTCCGGTCATCAGACTGGAGAACGTCTCCAAGTCCTATCCGGGAGGAGTGCACGCGCTCCGGGGGGCGAGTCTCGACCTACGGGGCGGTGAACTCCTGGCCGTGGTCGGCCGTTCCGGGTCCGGGAAGTCGACCATGCTCCACCTGATGGGCACGCTGGACCGTCCGTCCACCGGCCGGGTGCTGCTGCGCGGCCACGACGTCGCCGGGCTGAACGACCGGCGTCTGTCGGCGGTGCGGGCGCGCTGGATCGGTTTCGTGTTCCAGCAGTTCTTCCTCTCCCCCGGGCGCAGCGCCGTCGACAACGTCGCCGAAGGACTGCTTTACCACGGCATCACCGCCCGCCGCCGGCGCGAACTGGCCGTGGCGGCGCTGCGCCAGGTGGGGCTGGGCCACCGCCTATGGCACCAGCCGCACGAGATGTCCGGCGGCGAGCGGCAACGGACGGCCATCGCCCGGGCCATCGCGATCCGCCCCGCCGTGATCCTGGCCGACGAGCCGACCGGCAACCTGGACTCGGCGGCGGGCCAGGGCATTCTCGCGCTCCTGCGCGACCTGAACGCACAGGGCACCACCATCGTCGTGATCACCCATGACTCCGCGCTGGCCGCGCAGCTGCCTCGCAGGGTCACGCTGCTGGACGGCGAGATCGTCGAGGACTCGGACGACCGCCCGGCCCCCCACCCGACCGAGGAGCCCGCCCGATGAGAGCATCCGAACTCCCCACCCCCTCACGCCTCCTGCCCGCGGACATCGTCCGCGTCGGCCTCGTCGGAATCCGAAGCCGGCCGACGCGTGCGGTGCTGTCCGCACTCGGCATCGCCATAGGAATCGCCGCGATGGTCGCCGTGCTCGGCATCAGCAACGCGGGGCAGGCCGACCTCACGAACCGGATCAGCCGCCTCGGCACCAATCTGCTGACGGTCTCGCCCGGACGCGACCTGTTCGGCCAGGACGCGCAGCTCCCGGCGGACGCGGTGGAGATGATCGGGCGGATCGGACCGGTCGAGTCCGTCACGGCCACCGCCCAGCTCTCCGGTGTCACCGTGCGCCGGACCGACCGCATCGACCCCCTGGCCGGCGGCGGGATCGGCGTGGCCGCCGCCAGGACCGATCTGCTGCCGACCGTCGGCGGTTCGATGGCGCGGGGAGAGTTCCTCAACGGGGCGACCGGCCGCTACCCGGCGGTCGTCCTCGGCTCGGTGGCCGCCGAACGGCTCGGGATTGACGGGACCGGGCAGCAGGTGTACATCGGGGAGCTGTGGTTCACGGTGACCGGGCTCCTCGCCCCCGTCGCACTCGCCCCGGAGATCGACAGGTCCGCGCTCATCGGCTGGGACGCCGCCCGCGACCTGTTCGCCTTCGACGGCCACCCGACGACGGTGTACGAACGCTCGGCCGACGAGTCCGTGGAAGCGGTACGCGGCGTGCTGGCAGCCACGGCCAACCCGCAGAACCCGCAGGACGTACGGGTGAGCCGCCCGTCCGACGCCCTGGAGGCCCAGCTGGCCGCCAAGTCGGCCTTCACGTCACTGTTCCTGGGCCTCGGCGCGGTGGCTTTGCTCGTCGGAGGTGTGGGCGTGGCCAACACGATGGTGATCTCGGTCCTGGAACGACGCCCAGAGATCGGCTTGCGCCGCTCTCTGGGGGCCGGGCGCGGCCAGATCCGCATCCAGTTCCTCGCCGAGTCCGTGGCCCTGTCCGGCTCGGGCGGCACGGTCGGCGTACTGCTGGGCGCGCTCATCACGGCGGGCTGGTCCCTCACCCAGGGTTGGCCCGTCGTCATGCCGGTGACCGTCCTGCTGGCGGGCGTCGGATCGGCGGCCCTGATCGGAACGGTCGCGGGCCTCTACCCGGCGACGCGCGCGGCCCGGCTGACACCTACGGAGGCGTTGAGCTCGGTGTGAGAGGCGCGGGGGCCGGTCCGGAGTCGGAACCGCACACGCCGTCCGTCACTTCGTTCAACCGAACACCGAGGCGGCGATCAGCCCGACGACCACGGCCGCACACACCAGGACGGCCGTCCCCGCCCGCACCGGCCCTTCCGCGAACGTGGCCGTGGCCGGGCCGTCATCGGTGTGGGCGCCGCCGCCTCCGCGCCACCCACCCCGGCCACTGCCGCGACTGCCGAACGGATCTCCAGGAGGCCGCTTCTGCGACGACGCGGCACCCCACACACGATCCCCGAAAGTCTCGACCAGCAGAGACACCGCAAGAACCGAGGCTCCCGAGGAGATCGGCTCACCGGGTTCGACAGCGAGCGCTACAGGACACGCAACACCGTCGAACGCACCATCAACCGCCTCAAGGGTTTCCGGGCCGTCGCCACCCGCTACGAGAAACGCGCCTCCATCTACCTCGGTACCGTCTCGCTCGCAGCCCTCGTCATCTGGGTCAGAACATGATCCGAGAAACAGTGCCTAGGCGTCCACGTCCTCGATGTAGCGGTGGGGGTTGGACGCGGGATTGGCGGGACCGTGGTCGCTGGGCAGCTCATGCAGGCAGCGGCGCACCGCCGGGTCCGCGGCAAGCGTCCAGAAGGGACCTGTGGGATCCTCGTCATGGACGCCTACGGCCACGGGCATGGCGGTGGTCAGGCCGGCCAGCGCGTCGAGGAGGTGCGCTTCGCGGCGACGGCTCGGCACCCGCAGCAGGACCGGGTAGCGGGGCCCGAACTCGGCGAGGCGGCTGTAGGCGCGCAGCTTCGCCAGTACGGTGGCCAGGGGTTCGGTGGCGTTGTCGTGTTCGAGGAAGAACCCAACGGTGTGGCCGTCGACGGACCAGATGCCGTGTCCGTCGGGCCGGACGCCGGCGATGGCGTAGGCGCCGGTGGCGTGTTGTTCCGACCACCACCGCCGCAGCTGCGCGCTGGGGTGGGTGCGGGTGTGCGCGATGAGGTCGATGAACATCTGGTTCGTGCCGAGCAGATGCCGCAGGTTGCGGCTGCCGACGATCCGCGCGACGCGGTCGAAGCTGGTGTGCGGGGTGCGGGCGTCGGGGTGGTCCGGGTCGTGGAAGGTGGTGGGGTGCACGAGCATGCCGAGCGGGCCGAGAGCGTAAAGGTGTTGCCGGCCGCCGGTGGTGACGTCCACGAATCGACTGAGGGCCTCGATCGTGTGCAGGGTCGCCAGACGAAGCCGGGCCGAGCGCTCGGACGGGAACAGGGCCTGGGTGATCTGACCGGCCGACAGCACATAGTGCTCGGCCAGCCAGGCCAAGAGTTGACGATCGCGCAGGGTGAGCCGGCGCAGATGATCGAGACGGTCACGCATGAGGGATGAGCGGGACACGAGGCATCTCCTAGGGGGAGTGGAAGGAATGAACCCTCCTGTGGGGAGGGTGTCGGGAACTGACAGCCACGACGAGGATCGGCACTGAGGCCTCGTGTCCTGCGGGGACCGTCCGCGTGACCGGACCGGACGTCGGCCTGACCCGGGGGCGGTGGTGAAGGGCAGCGGAAGCCGTAACGGAAGGGCACTCGGAAGCCCCACCCCTGCCGCTCCTGGCGGCAGGCCGTCTCGACGGGCGAGCCTGCCGCGACGGGGTGCGACTACCGTCGGCGGCCCCTGTTCGCCTTGTCCCCCCGCCGGGAGTACTGCTCGACCAGCTCGTCGATACCGCTCGTGTCCTGCGAGGGCACGCGGGCCGCCGCGACCTGTCGAATAGCGGTCGCCTCCCCGACGACGGGCTTCGGCGCGCGGGTGCGCATCGTGAACGCCGGGGTCTGCCGGCCGTCGACGACGAGGCGGGTGGCGGCGGTGTACGCGTCGAGATGGCTCAGGTCATGCTCATCGAGCTCTGGGAGGGTGTGGCGGGCGAGCACGCGGGCGTCCTCGGGCGCGCACGAGAAGTAGATCTTGTTGCGGGCGTTCGCGGACGCGGCCGCGAGGAGGTCCTTGGGGAACTGGGCGAGGTCCTGGTGGGACAACACGAGGGACAGCCGGTACTTCCGGGCCTCAGCGAGCATGGTGTCGAGGCTGTTGGCGAGGGTGAGGAAGTTCTGCGCCTCGTCGATGATCAGCGTGGCGTCGCGCCGCTTGTCCGGTGCGGTCTTCGCGCGGGCGGTGGCCGCTTGCCACACCTGCGCGAGGATCAGGGAGCCGAGAAGTTTGCTGGTGTCCTCGCCGAACTGACCCTTCGGGATCCGCACGAGGAGGGCTCCGCCGTCGAGGACGTCGCCCATGTCGAAGCTGGACTGGGGGTAGCGCATGGTGCGTTTGACGAAGTCGCGCAGCAGGAACGCCCGTAGGCGGGCCAGGACGGGTCCGATGACCTGAGAGCGCAGGGCCGGGTTGAGGTCGTCGTACCACTGCCAGAATCCGGCCAGGCCGGCCGGGTCGTCGAGGTCGACGGTCATCGCCGAGCGGAACTGCGCCGAGTTGAGCAGGGGTGGGATGTGCTGCAACGTGACGTTGGCGTGTCGCAGCAGAGTCAGGCAGGCCACCCGCATGACGTCGTCCATGCGGGGCCCCCAGGCCTTGGCGAAGATGTTCCCGAAGATCGACACGAGGTTGTCGACGACCAGGTCGGGGTCGTCGCCGGACAGCGGGTTGATCGTCGGCGGGTTGGGCTGGTCGGGGTCGAACAGGACCACCCGGTCGGCGACGGAGGCGGGGAGCCGGTCGAGGATGTCCAGCACCATGTCGCCGTGCGGGTCGATGACGACGGTGCCGCGACCGGTGGTGATGTCGTCGACGGCCATGTTGACCAGCAGTGTGGTCTTTCCGCTGCCGGTGGAGCCGACGACGTGCAGGTGGTAGCGGGCGTCGGGAACGGCCAGGGCGACGCCGTGGCCGCCGACTTGCGCGTCGCCGATCACCTTCGTGCCGCGCCCACCAGTGGGGACGGCGACCGGGGTGGGCATGGACTTCGCTCGGGCCCGGTCGAGGCCGGGCACGGCCAGGTCGCGGGGTAGGGCGGCGAGGGCGGCCAGCTCGGGGGTGCTGGTGAGGAACCCGGCGCCGAGGCGCCGCGCCGCGAGGACGGCGGCGGGGTGGGGCATGCGGGTGCGGTGGGTGAGGCGGTTGCGGCCGGAGTACACCGCGAAGGACGACGCCACTGTGCCGGCGATGCCACGCAGCCGCGGCCGCTGGTCGGTGCTCGTTCGGTGGTTGTTCTTGCCGATGGCGTAGCGCACGGCGGTTTCCCACAGGGGGTGGGCGGTCTTGTCGAGGATGGCCCGCACATCGCGTTCCACTCCTGGGTCCCGTCGGCCGGCGGCGGGTCGAACGGTGGGGGAGGTGCGGGCGGGCAGGAACAGGTCGATGAGCCAGAGAAGAGGGGCGACGGGGTTGATGGTGGGGATGGCGGTTGTGCCGTCGCGTAGCCGGGCCGCGGCGCGTCGGGCGCGAAGGGCGCGGCGAGACGCGGCGGGGCGGGCGAGGACCTGCACGCAGGCGTACTCGTCGGCGCGTAGCCCGGAGCCTGCGGACATCAGCGCCCGTAGCGGGTCGGTGTCGTGGTCGGTGTGCAGGGGGAGCCATTCGGCGGCGGTGGGCAGCTGGTGCCCGCCCACCGCCGCCGGCACGTCGATCGGTATCGGCGGTGGGGGTGTGGCATTGGTGGTGCAGGCGGCGCCTGGCCAGGCGGCACGGACCGCGGCCTCGACGGCGCCGGGTGCGATGGTGCCGGGCACCCATACGGAGATGAGCAGCCGCCGTCCGGCCCAGATGTACTGCCACACCACGTGCGGGCTGCCGTACAGCAGGCGCCTGCGTCGAGAAGGGGTGAGCGTGCCGGCGAGGTTCGCCCACAACGCTGCCGCGCTGTGGGGGTCGACCTCCGGTGGTGGGGCGATCGTGACGAGGCGGGCGCCGTCGGCGTGCCGGCGGTGCCGCCACAGGGCGAGCAGGTTGCGCCCGGCGACGAACACCACGAGGGCGGCGGCGGCCACGGTCAGCAGCCACGGCCGTTGTCCGGACCAGGCGGCGGCGTCGAGGAGCCAGCGGGTCAGCCCGGTCGGAGGTAACACAAAACCGGCGTCCGGCCCCGAAGGGCTGGGCGCCGGCTTGGGTGGAAGGACAACCGCGCTGGTGAAGTCGGACGCGGTCATAGGTCGTCTCCCTCGTCCAGGTCGGCGAGTTCACTCGGGCGTGTCGTGCACAGCTGGTGCTCGGTGTTAGAGGCGATGGCGTCGAAGCTGGTCCGGTTGGCACCGGAGATGAGTAGGCCGGTGCCGACGCGGGCCGCGAGCAGCAGTCGGCGTTCGCCGGCGGTGAGGCCGAACGCGTCGCCGACGGCGTCGATGGCCTGCGGGGCCTGCTTGAGCAGCACCTGCGTGGCGGCGTTCGCGACGACCGCGTGGCCGAGGTCGGTGCCGAGGATGTCGGCGACGTCCTGGGTGATGACGGTCAGGCCGGCGTGGCGCTTGCGGGCGGCCTTGGACATGCGGAACAGGAATCGGGCGCCCTCGCCGTCGCGCATCAGCAGCCACGCCTCGTCCACCACGACCAGCTGGCGGGTGGCCAGTTCGCTGGGGGCGTCGACCTGCCGCCAGATCGCGTCGAGGGCGAGGAGGGTGCCGACGGCGCGCAGCTCGTCGGGCAGGTGCCGCAACGACCACACCACCAAATGCCCGTCCGGGCGAGCGGTGCTGGGCCCGTCGAACAGGTCCGAGAACGACCCGTGCACCCACGGGGCCAGGCGGGCGGCAAGCTGGACGGCGGCGAGGTCGTCATCGGCGTGCAGGCGGTCGGCGAGGTCGCGCAGCAACGGTGCGGGTCGGTGATGAGTGGCGGGGTCGGCGGTGATGCCCGCCGCTCGGTAGACGCCGAGGATGGCTCGATCCAGGGCCGCCCGCTCCGCCGGCGGCGGTTGTTGGCCGAGCATCACCGCGATGAGGGTGTGCAGGAACAGACCGCGGCGAGTGAGGACGTCGGGGCGGGTGTCCCCGGCGGGCAGGTCGAACGGGTTGAGCTTCACCCCGGCCATACCCAGGCGCATGACGGTGCCGCCGACGGCGTCGGCGAGGCGCACATATTCGTCTTCGGGGTCGATGACGGCGACCCGCACCCGCTGATAGAGGTTGCGCAGGATCTCCAGCTTCACGAAGTACGACTTCCCGGCCCCGGAGCGGGCCAGGACGACGGAGTTGTGGTTCTCCTGCGCCCAGCGGTCCCACCAGACGATGCCGCCGGAGTCGGGGTTGACGCCGTAAAGGATGCCGCCCTCGGCGGGCGGGTCGCCGGGCAGCGGCGCGGGCAGGTCCGCCGACGCGAGGGGAAACGCCGCGGCGAGGGCTTGGGTATCCATGGTGCGGCGCACCCGCAGCGAGTCTGTGGCCAGGGGCAGGGTGGTGGTCCAGCCGGCGAGGTGCCGCCACGTCGCCGGCTGCACCTCGATCAGCGTCGACGCGGCGGCGGCTTTCACCTGCGCGCACGCGTGCAGGAGCTCGTCTTCGCTGCGGGCGTGCACGGTCAGGTACAGGCCGACGCGGAAGAGCTTCGCAACACCGCGGGCGAGGCGCTGGGCGAGGTCAGCGGCGTCGTCCGCGGCCGCGTCGACGGACGGGTCGGTCAGCTTGCCGGCCTCGGCGTCCGCGCGCCGCGACGACTCGAAACGGGCACGCTGGTTGCGCAACCGTGACGCCGCGACCGGGGTGGGCAGCGGGTCGATGTGCAGGGCCAGGTCGAGGCGGCCCGGCCAGGACAGCAGCGGTTCCAGCCAGGCCGGGCCGACCTCGGCCGGGTAGCCGGTGACGACGAGGGTCGCGGCGTAGCCGTCGCCGACGCGCAGCATCCGCGGGGTCACCTCGACCGAGGCGGGAACGACGGTAGCCGCCAGCGTGGAGGGCTGGCCGCCACCAGGGGTGGGTGTGCGGAAACGGGTGCAGACTTTCATCGGGATCGCTTCTTCCTGTCGGTGTGGATGTCCGGCCCCGGTGATGACGGTGTCGGGAGCGGCGAGGCCGCCGGGTCGGGGCGGGCGGTAGGGGTCGGCGGCGGCGGCGATCGCCGCCGTGACCGCCGCCCCGTCGAGGGCCCGGGTGCTCATGCCGAGGCCGGACAGGGCGCGGACGGTGTCGGTGGCGCGGCGGCGCGCGGCGTGCTCGCCCCGCTCGCCCGCGCCGGTGCGGGTGACGATGAGGACCTGCCGGCGCAGCGGATCCCTACCGGTGGCGAGGTCGTCGAGAAAGCGGGCGTGATCGGTCGCGGCGTCGGCCAGGGCCGGGTGCGTCAGGGCGTGCGCCGCGGTGGCGAGGGTGCGGGCGGCCGAGTGTAGGTCCACCGGCTGCGCCGACACGACGATCTGCGTCGGTGTGGACAGGCTGTTGAGCCAGCGGCCGAAGGTGTCGACCAGGGCGGCCTGCTCGTCGGGAGTGCGCAGGGCGAGGTTGACGTTGGTGGCGGCCACCATCGCCGCCCGTGTCCCGCCGAGGCGGATCTCCCCGCTGTCGTCGATGGCGTCTGCGGGCAGCTTCAGCGGCGCCGGCAGCATCACCGCTCTCTTCGGTGCCTGCACCCAGTCGGGGGTCTTCGACAGTGTGTCGGTGGTCGACAGTGCTCGAGGCGAGCGCCAGTGGCGAACGGCGGCGAGGAGCCACACGTCCAGGGAGAGCCCGTCACGGCGGCCGACCGCGACACCGACAACCAGCCCGCTGGCGACAACGGCGGCACCGACGAGCACCGGCACCGGAACGACCGTGTGCAGGCCTCGCCAGGCGCCGTAGAAGGCGAGGGCGGCGACGGCGAGGATCGCCAGCTGCCGGAATGTCAGGCCGTAGGCGACCTTGTCGGGGGCGTCGACGTCGGCGGGCATCCGCGTCCGGCCGGTGTCCGTGTGGTCGGTCATCGGCCTACCGCCCGAAGGCCGCGGCCGAGGCCGGGAACCGACCGGGTGACCTGCTGTACCAAGATCACCCGTGCCGCGGCGCCGACCATGCTCGTGCCACGGCCGCCGGAGGCGGAGACGAAGCGGCTCATCAACGCGGGCACCCGCAGGGTGGTCCACAGCATGACCATCACGATGAACAGGTTGATCACCCCGCCGGGGTCGACCGGCAGGCCGAGCACGGGCAGCAGATGGTCAGGATCGGTGAGCATCCACTGCCCGGCAAACAGGGTGAAGCCCTGCCCCACCGGCACCGCCAACACCCCGGCGTAGGAGCGCCACCACATCCGGGCGACCGGATCGGTCTGCGGCAGCGCGTGACACGCCAGCGCCAACGGCGCGAAAGCGGTCAGAACAATGACGACGGAGAAGCGGACGATCACACTGAACGCCGTACCGGCCAGCAGCACGGCGATGATCGCCACGCAGATCACGAACAGCAGCACCGCGGTCTTGTCCTGCCCTGCCGCAACATGCGTCTTGATCGCGCCCAGCGCGCCGTCGCTGTCCCCGTCGCCGGTGGTGAGAGCGGCGGTGAGGGCATTGGCGAGGTCGATCAGCATGCCGCACCACAGCTGGGAGAAGTGCGCGGCGACGAACCCCACAATCAGGCGGGGAAGAAGGTCTTTGATCGTGTAGCGGGAACCCTCGTCGCCGCCGGCGGTCATGGTGAGCACCCCGGCGGCGACGAACGCCAGGACGAAGACGGTATCCACGACGAGGACCGAACGACCGGTCAGGGCCTGCACCTGCGGCAGGGCGGTGACGTTCGGGGTGACCAGCAGCGCGCTGCTAATCACCCCAATCAGCGCGTCCAGAGTCGCGAGGATCGCCGCGGCGAGCCAGTCCAGGATCTGCTCAAGCATCCAGCCCATGAGTCAGCCCCCGACGATGCCTCGAACGACCTGCAACAGCACAGGTGCGAGGATGGCCAGCCCGTAGCCGACCAGGGCGTTCTTCAGCGCGCCCTTAGCCCTTTCGACCTGCGCCGGGTCACCTGCGGCCGTGGCCCAGTAAACGCCGGCCAGGACGAGGAACAGGGTGGCCACGGCGGCGAGGATGCCGACCAGCCACAGCCGCAGGTTCTCGATGACGACCGGCAGCGAGTTCGCCGCCAGCACAGCAACGCCGGCGTCGGCGTGAGCGGCGGTGGGCACCGATAGCGACAGCAGCACCGCACCGGCGACGGTGCCGACGCGGCCCGCGCGGCGGGCGGTACGGCAGTGGATGAGGGCACGAAGACGTGCCGGAATGCGGGACACGAGCGGTTTCACCTCCGGCCCCGCCCCCAGGCCCGGGGGTAGGGCGTCGTAACAACGGTTAGGCCGCCGCCGGGCGCGAGAGACAGGGACACGGTCGAGCCGCGACAGGCCCTCGGGAGGAGCACGTCCTCCCTGTCGGGTGTGGCGGTATCGGTGAGGTGTCAGCGCACCAGTCGGCGCGGCACCCGAGGCGTCCGGCTCACGGTCGGCCCCAACCTCGAGGCCCGGCGGCGGGCGGAAATCTCGGCACCGTCTTGCTGTGGCGCCGGGAATGTTCCGCACCCTCAAACCGGCGTTTGTCAGCTCCGGCGGACACGTTCGGAGCTGACATCGGTCTGGCAGTGCGAGGCCGCGTCCGGTTGTCCGGCTCAGCTGGCCCCGCTGGGTGGGCGCGTCGCACAGGGTGAAGACGCCGTCCGCCGGCTACCAGTTCAGGGCTAGCAACCTAGGACGCTCTACGCGTGGTGATCCACAACAAGCCGGGTGGTGGCGTCCCGCGCCAGACCCCGGCCAGGCCTTCAAGGGCCAGCATGCCTTTGACACCCAAGCGAACTCAGGCGTGCGGCTCCAGCAGCAATGTTGTCCCACAGCGTGCTGCTGCGGCCGGCAGCACCGACGCAGCAAAGGCGCGACAGCGAAAGCGGGGGTCCGACCGTCATAGTCGGACCCCCGCATCAGGATCGCCGCCCAGGTCAGGCAGCGGCGGCTGTCGGAGGCGCCGCCCGCCCCGCTCGGCTGACGACGCGGCCTGCGCGGGTCCGCGTACGGTGCACGGACTGCTTCCGCAGGTACGCGCGGGCCTCAGGGGACACGACGCCGGTGAGCAAACCTTTGCCCAAGGCGTCGGCGAGACGCTCATCAATCCCGGCTACTCGTTTGCGCAGTGCATCGACGGTAATGCCCAACCGCGCCGCGATGGGTTCAATCGACCGGCGTCCGAGCCGCAAGTCGATGTAGGCGTCGAGGTCGCAGTCCTCAAGCAGCCCGAGGCGAGCGGCACGTCGCACGAGCAGGTCGGGGTGCCCATAGGGGACGTGCGGGGTGCGAGGGCCAATCACGTGCTCAATGTCCTCGACCGGCACTGCGGTGCCGGTGGCACGCAGCAACTCGTGTCCGGCCCGCCAGGCGGCCATGCACAACGCCGCGTACGGGGCGGGCTTGGCCAGATCAACGCGGTCGCGCAAAGCGGTGAGGAAACCAGCCAACATCTCCGCGTCGAGGTCGGCGGCATCCCCGAACCAACCGGCGTGCAGCCGTCCTGCGTGGCGGCGCAGCGCGGGCATCGCCATCGCCACCGCCGCGATGACCCAGGACGGCCCGTCGAGGCGGGCGCGGCACACCAGGTCCCGCCACACCGCGTCCCGCGCGGCGTAGGCGCGGGGGTGGCGCAGCAGCCAGTCGCGCAGCGCCGGGAGTGTTATGACACCGCCCGGCAGTCTGCTGTCAGGTCCGAGGGTGTCCAGGTCGAGTGTCATCGGGGCGGGGCCGGTGGTCAGCGCCGCGAAGGCGGCGTCGACGGCGTCCAACGGTGAGTCGGGCCAGTCTGGCGTGGACACGGTCATGTCACACACTCCCAATCAGGGAAAGTCTTCGAGGTGCCGAGGCGGTGTCGCCCGGCGCGCGGGAGGCATCGATTGCGCCACGGCTACCTCACAGACCTCTGACAACCCATCTGGGCAAGCCCGACGACACCGTGTCCGCCCGCCGCTGCGCCGATCGTTGACGGCGACAGCCATCTGCGCCGACTCTGACAACGGTCTGACAAACCTGCTCTGACCTGCGCGTTGACACCGCCAGTCCGGGTAGTGACATCAGCCATGCCGGCGGCTCTGACAGCCAGGCCGCGCCCGCCAGGAGAAGTCTGACGGCGGTCTGGCAACCGCCGCCGGTGTCTGACAACCGGCGGTGTCGGACATTGCCAACCTGACGCGGCAACGTGTCTGTCACGGCTGCGGCCCACCACGATCTGACAGCGGCACGGCCCTGCCGCGCGACGTAGCAGCGCTGTCATGACGGCGTTCTGTGGCCGTGCCGGTCGTGAAATGCGGGCTCTGGCGCGACGGACTGGCAATGCGGTCCACCACCGATGTTGGCACCGGACTGACCGCAGTGGACGCGTGACGCACCGGCCCGGTGGCGCTGTCAGACCTCCGTCAGACAGAGGGCTGTCCGCCAGAGCCGACAAGAACCGGTTTGAGGGGTGTCAGCGCATCACGGCGCGGCGTGGAGCCCACACCAGATGAGCGAGCACCCGCCGCAGCACCACCCCGCCCCTGCCCAGCCTGTCGACCCGAACGAGGTCGACCCAACCCTGATCGACCTGGTCGCCGGCGACCCGCCGGTGCCGGTCACCGTGTGGCGCACCGCTCGCGGCCCGGCCGACACTGGCCGTAGCGTCGGCGCGCGACTGGCCTACAGGCTTGTCGCCGCCTACAGCCGCCCCGGCGACGCCGTCGTCGACGTCACTGTCGACCACGCCCTGACCGCCGTCTGCGCCACCGGGGCACGCCGGCACCACCCCGGCTGGTTCACCGAAGCGTCCAGCCTGATCATCGGACCGGCCACCCCGCCGGCCCGCCCCGACCCGACCGCCCCATCCGAGGACAGCAGCGCCGAACTGCCGGACATGCGCACGTGGTTCGGCGACGACCTCACCGACCCCGACCTGCCCACCGACGAGGCCACCACCCATCTCGGTGACGCGCCGCTGGCGGAAGCGACCAGCCTGGTCGTGGCCTGCTGGCCCCTCGACCCTGCCGACGCCACCAACCGGATCCGGCTGGCGTGGCTGCTGACCGCGTGCGCGCGACTGCTGCGCCCCAGCGGCTGCCTCGTCCTCGTCGTCACCGCCCCCAACGGGGGAATCGGACCCGAGGACTTCACCCCGGCGGCCACCGCCGCCGCGGCCGTCGGCCTGGGCTACCTGCAGCACATCGTCGCCGTCGCCGCCGACACCAGCGGCGACGCGTTCATCTACCACGTCACCGACGAGGAACTACTCACTCTCGCCCAGCAGAGCAGCCACCCGTGGGCGGTGGCACACCTGCGCGTGCACGCCGACCTGCTCGTCTTCAGCCCGGCACCACCACCCTCGGCGTCGCAGAGGCCGAGCCGTCGACAGGGCGGTGACCGCCGTGACTGAGCGCACCCCCTTCCCCAGCGACCCGGGCCAGCCAGCCGGGCGGAGGACAACCAGGGCCAGCATCGTGACCACGCCGGCCGCCACCGCGACACCGGCGGACGCCACCGCGTACCCGACGGGCCGGAGAACCTGTCGGTGTGGGCGACCGCGCAGCAGACCGGGCCGGTGCAGCGCCGCGGCCGGTACGTGCCCGAGTCGGTCAAGCACCCCGCCCGGATGCTCCCCGCGATCGCCGCGCACGCGGTGCGCGCCTACACCCGCCCCGGCGACCTGGTCCTCGACCCCATGTGCGGGATCGGCACCACCCTCGTCGAGGCCATCCACGCCGGCCGCGACGCCATCGGCGTCGAGTACGAACCACGCTGGTCGAACATCGCCGACGCCAACATCACCCACGCCCAGCACCAAGGCGCCACCAGCCGGGCCTCCGTGATCCGCGGCGACGCCACCCGCCTGCGGTCCCTGCTACCCGCCGCGCTCACCGGGCAGGTCGCCCTGGTCGTGACCTCGCCACCGTATGGCCCGACCGTGCACGGCCTCGTCCGACCCGGAGCCGACGGCGTGGCGAAATTCGACAACGCCTACAACGACGGCACCGACCGCGGCAACCTCGCCTACCGCGACCTCACCGGCCTCGCCGACGGCTTCGCGCACATCCTCACCGGCTGCGCGACCCTGCTGCGCCCCGGCGGCACCGTTGTCGTCACCGCCCGACCATGGCGCAAAAACGGCCAGCTCGTCGACCTGCCATCGGCGGTCATCGCCGCTGGCATGCGCGCCGGCCTGATCCCCACCGAGCGGTGCGTGGCGCTGCTCGCGGCAGTCCGCGACGGCCACCTCATCGCCCGCCCATCCTTCTTTCAGCTCCAGGCCGTACGCAAGGCCCGCGCCGGCGGCACCCCGCTACACCTGATCACACACGAGGACGTGCTGATCTTCCGCCGCCCCCACAACGACCACCCGGGCTCAGAAATCTCGAAGGACACCCACGGGGACGGGGTGGTCGCGTGACCGCACCCGCCCACCGCTACCTGAGTCTCGGGGCTGGAGTACAAAGCTCCTGCCTTCTGCTACTTGCCGTTCGCGGCGAGATCCCAATGTTCAACGCGGCGATCTTCGCCGACACGGGCTGGGAACCCGCAGCGGTCTACCGGCACCTGGACCGCCTGACCGGCATCGCCGAACAGGCCGGAATCGAGGTGGTGCGCGTCAGCGCCGGTGACATCCGAGCTGACGCGCTCGACCCACGCCACCGGTTCGCCTCCATGCCCCTGTTCACCCTCGGCCCCAACGGTGAGCGGGGGATGGCCCGCCGGCAGTGCACCTCCGAATACAAGATCAAACCCATCAAGGTCGAGGTGCGGCGCCGACTCGGCTACCCACACCCGAGGCGCGTCCCGAGAGGGGTCCGGGCAGAGGTCGCGATCGGGATCAGCCTGGACGAGATCGGTCGGGCCCGCGACTCCGACGTCGCCTACATGCACAACGTGCACCCGCTGCTCGACGTCGGCTGGCGACGCACCGACTGCCTACGCCTCCTGGCCGGGCACGGCCTCGCGGACACCCCGAAGTCATCGTGCGTGGGCTGCCCCTTCCACGACGACGGCTTCTGGTTCGCCCTACGCGAGCACAGCCCCCAGGAGTGGGCCGACGCCGTCGCCTTCGACCGGTCCATCCGCAACGGATCCGCCCGGGCCAACGCGGACGGACACCCCTTGCGCGGCCAATTCTTCCTGCACCGACAGCGAGTACCGCTCGACAAAGTACAGCTGCGCCCACGTTTTCAACCCACAGAAGCGCCTGGCTGTGGCCCCTGGTCCTGCCCACACGGCGAGCCGGTGACAGGCGACGCCGGGCACGGGGAGGTGACGTGAGCATTGCCCACACCACCACCCCCCGCATCGGATCGCTGTGCACCGGCTACGGCGGCCTCGACCTGGCCGTCGAGCTGGTGCTCGGCGGCCAGCTCACCTGGTACGCCGAAAACGACCGGCACGCCCGCACCGTCTGCGCCCACCACTGGCCCGGCGTGCCCAACCTCGGCGACATCCGCACCGTCGACTGGACCCGCGTCGAGCCCGTCGACGTCCTCACCGCCGGGTTCCCGTGCCAAGACATCTCCAACGCCGGCAAGCGCGCCGGCATCACCGGGACGCACTCCAGCCTGTGGAGTTCGATCGCCGACGCCGTTCGCGTCCTTCGACCGCCGCTCGTGTTCGTGGAGAACGTCGCCGCCCTCCTGCGGCGAGGATTCGACGTCGTCGAAGCCGACCTGGCCACGATCGGGTACGACACAAGCTGGCTATGCCTACGCGCGTCCGACATCGGCGCCGCCCACCGCCGCGACCGGCTGTTCCTGCTGGCCGCACCCACCCCACGACCCGGGGGAGGTGCGGACGCTGCCGACACCGTGCGCCCGTGACGGCAAAGGACCCGGCCACCAGCACGGCCTGCCCGACCTCATCGAACCGTCGGGCTCCACCCACGGCCTCCTACCCACCTCCACCGCAGAGCGCCTCGCTCGCACCGGTCAGCACGTGCACACACGCACCGACGCCGTACGGCTACTGCCCACCCCCAGGGCGAGCGACACCGGCACGCCCGGACGACGAGCGGGCTCCGGGTTCCGGCCCCCGCTGTCTCAAGTGCTGCTGCCCACCCCGCGGGCCACCGACGGCGAGAAGGGCTGCCCAGGGCAGCGCGGCTCGCACGGAGACCTCACCCTCCCCTCCGCGGCGGTACGGGTCCCGGCCCGGATCCTGCCCACCCCGCGCGCGTCCGACGGGCGCGGCCCCGGGCGCCACGGCGACGGCGGCGCGGACCTGCGCACCACCATCGCCGCACTCGGGCAACCCGACGAGCAACGGTGGGGCGGCTACGCCGACGCGGTCGCCCGCTGGGAGTTGCTGCTCGGCCGCCCCGCACCCGAACCCACGCAAACTGGCCGGCACGGCAAACCCGTCCTCGCGCCGCCGTTCGTGGAGTGGCTCATGGGCCTGCCCGAGCACTGGGTCACCGCCCCCACTCTCGGGCTGCCCCGCACCACCGCACTGCGGGTCCTCGGCAACGGCGTCGTCCCTGCCCAGGCGGCGACTGCCCTGCGACTTCTGCTCTGCCAGCACACCTAGCCACTGCCAAGCCCTGGTGGCTCGTCGCGGCGCATCCACACAGCGTCGGGACGAGCCACCACCCCGGTTCCAGCCGCCAGAACCTACGACGTTTGGGAGTCCACCGATGCCTGCCAACCTGCCCCGGGCTCGACGCCGACCACCGCCGGCCGCCCCCACCCTCGACCACCGCTCAGTTGGCCACGACGAGCAGGACCGGCGGCATTCGACGAGGCGCTGGGGCCCGCGATTGCCGATCTTGGGCAGTGGGAGACCCATGATCAGCGTGCTCGGAGCAACTCGCTGCACGACTCATTGCCGGTTGCGATGTGCCACGACCGCACGCAGGCGTTCTTGCGGCTGCTCGGTCGTGACGGCGAAACCGTGGGTCCCCTCATCCAGTACCTGCGCACCTCCGTTGTGACCACGGACGAGGCTGTGCTCGCCTCTACCGGCGGTCGGTACCGGGCAACGGCTGAACGGCCCGAGGCGATGTCGCCGGGCAGGCTGGCGTTCAAGTGGTTCCCTGAAGACGAAGCCGACTGCATACGGCGGGACTTCGTCCTTCTGGCTGGCATGGCCTGGAAAGCCTTGCAAGCGGTCACCTCACCCCACATCGAAACCGTCGCGGGCAGGCCAATGCCGCGGTACCGGGTTGGGGCGGCGGCGAAAGGATGGGCGCTCGATCGCCCGGGTCTTCAACTGCACGACTACGCGTTGCGTCTGAGGATCCGCCCGGGCATGCCACCGACCGTGCGCGGTGGCTCAGGGCATCGGTCCTGCTGAGTAACCAGACGCGGTCCGAGCGACGGCGATCGGGGTTCGCGAGGTCTGGATCGATGCCATCCTTGGGGAAGCTGCGGGGCATGTAGGCCTTGAGGACCACATCGTCTTCGGCTGTTGCGTTGGCTCTGTAGTCGACGGGTTGCCAGGCGCGGAGCAGCCATTGCTGGCCGCGCTTGTGCTGCGCGGCGGCACTACCGGAGCCCTACCCGGCTACCTCCCGACGCCGCACACCGGCGGCCCGGACATCGTTCAGCCGGCCGCCAGGCGATGACGCTGGTCTCGGTCGGCGAGCGCGGGTGGTCTGGGAAGACCAGGTCCAGGCTGACCCGCCAGAAGCATCCTGGCGTACCCCCAGATGTGGGGGCGTCAGCTGTCGTATCCCTGTGGTGGAGTGCGTGCCATGGGTGTGCTGTACGACTACTTCCGGGCCAAGGACGACGCTGCGGCTGTCGGGTTGATGACGGATTTCGAGGGCGGACCGTTCGCTGTCAGCCGCGCGGCGGCGTAGCTGTGGATGTGGTTGATTTGAAGGGCATCGAGCCGACGGTGACCCTCGGGAAGCTGGTGAGCTTCGTTCGACAGGTCGACTGGGATGTGAGCCTGGTCGACCTTGAGTTGTTGTGGAGCGGGGACGAGCAGGACGGGCCATGGCTGATGTCGCTCGACCGGGCCGCGCGGGACACCCTCGCCTCTATCAGCAACGCCCAGGTGCTGGAGTTGTCGGCGCAATGGGGGCGGATCGAGGAACTGGCGTGGAGTGGGCCACCGTCTGACGACGAGACGCTGCCTGTGATCCAAAAGGTTGCCGCCCGTGCTCAGCGCGCCCGGAATGCGGGCGAGGATCTGTACTGCTGGTGCTGCCTGTGACTTACAAGGAGGCGGTGCTGGCCCGGATAGGGGGAGCAGCCTGGGAGCAGCAGGGTGCCCTGAACGGCCTTGAACCGCGTACAACGGCGCCGAACAGCCCTCAACTGCACCCACCCTTACCCGCGTCTCCATGTTGCCGCAGGTCAGAGTGGGTGCGGCGTCCTGGTTCCCGCGGAGTGCCCTGCGGTTCTCGACTGCGATCGACATGCTTCCATGTCGCCTGGCAGGGAGTGTGCGTAGGTCAAGGAGGTAAGGAGTCGTTGGTTGGCCTGGCCTTGCAACTGGGAGCAGATTGGGTGCAGGTTGGCGAAGTGGTCACCGCGTCCGAAGTGCTCACCGACGCCGGGCTTAGACGAGTTCCCTGACCTGCTGTGATGCGCTCAAGCGTGCGGTGTGACCTTCCAGGGGATACCGAGGTGGTCAGGGCTCGCTGCTTGCAGCATTGCTCGTGGCCCCCGACAGGTGTGCGTACTGTCCATCCGAGAGCTCGATAAAGACGGTGACCGTCGTCAGTAGCGACCAGGACACCGGTGTCCGCGCCGAGTCGGAGGGCGTGCGGCGCGAGCGAGCGCATGACCACATTGCCCAGTCCGCGGCGCCGGTGTGCAGGTGCGGTTTCGACCTGGTCGACGATCCCGAACGCGTCGGCGGTCGTGAGCCTGCCGGACGCGGCGACCTGCCCCTCGGGGTCGAGAATGATAGCGGTGACAACATCGCCGGAGGTCTGAAGCCGTGCGGTGTACGGCGATGGAGGAGTTGTGTCGGAATCGGCCCGGTAGGTCGTCGTCGTGAGGTAGCCGGTGTCGGCCGGCTTCCACTGTGGCGGAAGAGCGGCGCCGGCGCCCACCTCACGAGGGTGCCCCCGCGCTGTGGCTCGGGGCTGACTGATGGCCGTCGGTCTGGTGATCAGCCCACTCGTCAGTCCACATTGCGGGGTCGCGTACCCGGCGCTCGGTTTTATGCCGGGACTTAGCCGCCCACTTCGTTGCGTTCTTTGACGCGAAGTCGTCCAGGACCTGGCGGTCAGTCGCGGTCTAGGCGGGAAGCTGCGCTATCCACTCTTCTGCCTGCTCGGCGCTGTGGCCGCTACCGATCAGCCATGGGCGGGCTGTCCGTTGTCCTGCCGGCGGCAGGACTGCCGTGCGTGCCTTGACAGGAAGGCGGAGCAGCAGGACAGTCGACATATTCATTGACGTTCATCTTTTTACGGCGAGGTGTGCCATGCGGAAGTCGCTGACTGCTGTGGCCGCCATCGCTGTTGCCATGGTCGCGATGATGGCCGCGATCTCACACGCCAGTGCGGCGAACGCGGCGGCCGGGTGTCGGGTGAACTACGTCGTCACCAGCCAGTGGACCGGTGGTTTCCACGCCGACATCGCGGTCACCAACTTGGGTGACCTAGTCAACGGGTGGACGCTGCGGTTCGCGTTCCCTGCAGTCGACCAGCGGCTCACGCAAACCTGGAGCGCCACCTGGGCGCAGGCGGGCCAGCAGGTCAGCGCGACCAATCTGGGCTGGAACGCGACCCTGGGCACCAATGGCTCCGCGAACATCGGTTTCGTTGGCGTCTGGTCGGGCAGCAACCCCATACCGGCGTCGTTCACGCTCAACGGCGTCACGTGCACCGGCGGCGTCCTGCCCAGCGTGACGCCGACCCGGACGGCCACACCGCCGGTCGCTGACTACCCGGCGATCGTCACCTGGCTCAGCCCGACCGCCGGCGCGGTGTACACCACGCCGGGAACCGTCCCGCTGGCGGCGACCGCGACCGTGGGAGGCGGACACAGCATCACCTCGGTGTCGTTCCGGGTGGACGGCGTCACGGTGGCCCGGGGGGTGAGGACGGCCGGTGACCGGTTCGAGGCGCTGTGGACACCACCGATCGGGGAGCCCGGCACCAGCACCACCTTCGTGCTGTACGTCTCGGCCGGCACCGACCAGTCGCTGCCTGGCGCTGCGCCACCGTTGCTGGTCACGGTGGTGACGCCGGCGTCCACCGGCACCAACCACCCGCCGGCGGTGGCGTTGAGCACCCCCGGCGGGCAGACCTACTTCCTCGAGCCGACGACCGTCACGCTGGTCGCCGACGTCGCCGACACCGATCCCGGTGACCTCGTCAGCCGGGTGGAGTTTTACCTCGGCGCAACCCGGCTGGCCGTGACGCCGACCGACAGCGGACAGCGCTACCAGTTCCAGACGGCCCTGTCGGCCGGCACGTCGTCCACCTTCACCGTGCGGGTCCACGATTCCCACGGCGGCCTCGGCATCTCGAACCCGCTGACCTTCACCATCCGTTAGCGCCTCGGCCCGGTGCCGAGCGGGCGATCAATCGTCTCCATCAAACCCGCTTTCGTCGACGAGGCCGCCTAGGAACGTCTCGAGGTCGGGGGCGATGACCGTGATCTGGTAGTTCCACTCCTGGTCGACGTGTACGACTGTCGGCTCGCCGGGGAATCGGTAGTCGAGGGCGATCATGTCGTGGCCCGCTGAGGGGCAGTCTGCGATGTAGAGGCCGAGGTCGGGGTAGCCCCACTCCGCTATCCAGAACGCGTTCCCGAGTTCGCCGCACAGGCTGAAGGAAGCAGTCCGACCGGTGGCCGCCAGTCTGTACACAGCCACATAGTCTGCGGACCACGAGGTTCGGCTGGGCGAGGGGTGGGCGTCACGGGCCAACACCCCGCCGTTGTGTCGCTGGGCCAGGTCGATGTACGCAGCGGGTAGCTTGCGTCCAAGCTGCGCCTCCACCTCCCGCAGAACCTCGTCTGTGAGCGGGCTTTCCAGCGGACCGGAGGTGTCGAAGACGATCGTGGGATCGAGTACCCGATGACGGTAGTCGCTTAGCACCAGTTGCAGGAACAACGGCAGCGCTGCGCTCTCAGCGCTGTCCGTGGCGGCGCGCCGAGGTATCTGCTTCGGGGGCTGGTTGGTCGACACCCGTCGTCCAGCGCCGAGCGTTACAGCTTCGCAGGGTCCAACCCCAGCACCATCGGCACCTCGTAGGGCCTTCATCCGGGCCGGTCACGTGCACTCGGGCCGGAGCAAGTTCACTGACAACAACCCCCTCCTACTGGCGACTCCTATGTACGTGGCCGGAAGTTGGCTATGTGGGACATGACCTCGCGACCGACGGAATCTGGCGAGACTAGGGCGTCATCCAGCGCCTTGGCCATCGAGCCCTTGGTGACGAACATGGGAGCGAGTGCGACCCACCCCAAGCCGGCGGCACGCACCAGGCGACGGAGGTCAACCAGGTCTACGTCTTGCGGAGCCTTCAGTCGCCCGTGGGCTCGGACCGAGCGAACCCGAACCTGTAGCGCTGGAACAGTTGGGACGACCGGCAACTGGCCGACCTCGGCTCGACGCTGCTGACGAAACGGCTCGTCGAATCCGAGGCACCCGGACGCCGCCTCGCCGTCTTCAAGGTGCGCTGTTCTCCGCGTCGGTTGCGCCAGGTCAGCGCACCGAGCAGCTCGCCGGGAACGGCGACGTCGAAGCGGATCGGCGTCGCCTCGACATGCACCGGGCTCGCCCCGCATGCGCCGGCGCCGAGCATCGCCCAGTCGTCGTGACCGGGATAGGCCGGGTCGCGCCACGTTGCTGGAGCAGCGCCGCAACAGGCGCGCCGCTGCTTGTTGACGGACACGGAGACGGCTCACACGTAGACCACGCATCGGTTGACATGACGGGGCGGTGACATGCCGCGCGCGGGGACCTGAGCGAGAATGGGCCAGTTCGAATTCTGCGCAACCCTGGAAGGACCCTCCCTTGGCTGGTGGACTCGTAGCCCTGCTGGATGACGTGGCGGTGCTGGCCCGGGCCGCTGCCGCGTCGATCGATGACATCGGGGCGGCCGCCGCGAAGGCCGGCGCCAAGGCTGCGGGTGTCATCGTCGACGATGCTGCCGTCACGCCGCAGTACGTGCGGAGCCTGGCGGCCGAGCGCGAGTTGCCGATTATCAAGCGCATTGCCGTGGGGTCGCTGCGCAACAAGTTCTTCATCATCCTGCCGGCGGTGCTGCTGCTCAGTCAGTTCGTGCCTTGGCTGCTCACTCCGATCCTCATGCTCGGCGGCGCCTACCTCTGTTATGAAGGCGCGGAGAAGGTGTGGGCCAAGGTCGCCCATCACGGTGCCTCCGGCGCGGGCGAGGAGAAGGTGCAGGACGAGACGACACTGGTGTCTGGGGCGGTACGAACCGACCTGATCCTCTCGGCGGAGATCATGGTCATCAGCCTTAACGAGGTGATCGATGAGGCGTTCTGGTCCCGCCTGGCGATCCTGGCTGTCGTCGCCGTCGTCATAACCGTCCTGGTGTACGGCGTGGTGGCCCTGATCGTGAAGATGGACGACGCCGGGCTGCGCCTGTCGCAACGTTCCGGCGCCGTCGCCACGTTCGGCCGCGGTCTGGTGAGAGCGATGCCGGTGGTCCTCACCGTGCTGACGGTAGTCGGCACCGCGGCGATGCTGTGGGTGGGCGGGCACATCCTGCTGCTAGGCACGAACGAGCTGAACCTGCACTTCCTGTACGAGGCCGTGCACCACGTGGAGGTCGCCGCCCACGACGCCACGGGTGTTCTCGGCGGGCTCGTCGGCTGGCTCGTCAACACGGTGGCCAGCGCGATCCTCGGGCTGATCGTCGGAGCGCTGGTCGTGCTCGTCATGACTCTCACGCTCCACCGCCGCACATCCAAGGCTGCGACTGCGACTGCTGCGGCGGCCACGACTCGTGCTGACGGCACCATCCCCGCACCCCCGAGCCGTGCAGCTCGGCGTCGCGACGCTCCTGCGGACCGAGCGCCGCGCGGTTGACCACAAAATCACCGCAACTCCACCACGCGGTCAGGCGTCCTGGTGCCGAGCCGCGCTCAACCCGGCTGAGCTGCGCGGGTCGTCCCGGGCCGGCCTGCGGCCCTTCGCGCTCTTCCTGGCCGCGGCGTGCTCACCGATGCCGGAGAGAGGAGGGGCCTTGACCTCCGGTGATGGAGGTCGAGCGGTGCGGCGTGACCTCCCAGTAGAGGTCGAAGTGGTCAGGCGTGTCGTTCCGGGATGGCTGGCCTCGGCCGGCGTCTCGGTTCGCCTAAGGCCACGTCTGCAGGCATGCTGCAGATCGATGTGGAGCGTTGCGGGTGAGCTTGCTGGACTCCGCCGCAGTTCCGTCATTCGAGGCGCAGATCCCACCCGCAACGCCCTGAGCGGGCCCTTCAGCCTAGAGACCTCTTCGGCGGACCCGAAGAGGTCGGCCCGTTTGCTCCCGGTCGTCAGTCGAGCGGCGTCCGCTCATGTCGAACTGAGTGGGTGTCACCAAACGATCACTCTGGGCCGGTCTCGTGGCCGAGGTTAAGCCAGAAGCGCAGGCCCGGCTCATGCCATCAATCGAGGCAGTGGACGTGGACGACGATGTGCTGTGGCTGATCGCCCGTGTCCCGGTGTAGGACCTCAAGCTCGATTCGGTGCCGGTCCTCTGAGACGGGGTCGTCCTTGTCGCCGGCCAGGCAGGTTGGATAGGTACCGTCGTTGTGCAGTGTCCCGCTCACGTCCTGCCAGCTTTCGGCGATTACTGAGTAGATCGTGTCGCCATCGAGAGGGCCCTGTAAGGCCCCGTCTTCCTCAAAGGCGATGGACCTGGTCTGGTCGTTCGACCAGGTGACCGTCCCAACGAGCAGCTCCGGCTTGGCGGTGTTCGGATCGTCGGCAAGCTTGGCCGCCCCGAAGCCGCCGACCAGCCCTACGGCGACCAGCGCTAGGGAGAACGCAATCGTTGCGAGGCGACGATTTGGCGGGGTAGCGACCGCAGCTTGCAGCGCGTCGGCGGATGCCACTGGCATGCCTGCAAGGTACGCGATCGGCGCCCACAGGGCTGACCCAAAGCGCACTCTCATGCCGCTGGTCGGGCGCCCGCCTCTGCGTCTCGGTCAGGAACGCGCGGCGCTGGCTTTGAGGCTCCGCAGCTGTGCGGCCTTGCGCTCGGCGTCCTGCCGTGAATACGAGCCGAGCGCCGATAGCGGCATGGCGTCGTCGCCGAGACGCAGGACGGGAGCGTAGAGCGGCAAGCCTCCCCGTACGTCGATCTGTACGCAGTCGACCGACTGGATCGCGCTCCACGGTGTGACCTGGTCACGGCTGTCGAAGCCACGGACACGGACACCCTCTTCGCCGATTACCACGCCGAGTCGAAGAGCTCGCCAGATTCCGGCCATGCCGCTCGTGACGAGTAGGCCTCCCAGCACGATGCCGAACGAGTCGCGCTCGGCCAGTACGTTCCCGGAGGTGAAGTACGTGATGCCCAGCAGGGTCCATACAGCGAAGATCACGACTAGGGCCGGGATCTGGATGCGTGGCCTGATGACGATGCGGTGCATGGCGGAACATGCTACGGAGGCACGTCCGGCCAGATGGCGTAGTCCAGTCCGGCTGCGGCGTTGGAGACCACCAGATCGTCGGCACGATCGGCGCACGGATCTTCCGCTGACAAGGCGCGGCGATCGTGAGCGTGCTGCCCGATCGACCGATGCGGCTGCGGGAGCAGTGCTGGCGCCAACCAAACACTGGCCGGCAGCCCGCAGTTCCGCCCCCGGCGGACTCGATCGGCCGCGACCCACGGGACCGGTGGTACGGGGGTCTGCTCATCGCGATCGCGACATCGATCGCGGCGAGCATCCTCCTGTGCGGACTACGACAGGCACTCGGCGGCTGGTGCCTGCCCCACGAACCCACCAACTGAGTGCCTCAGCCCAGCCCATGATCACCATCCGTTGGGCTACGAGTGCTGAACTTTTGGATCGTAGGGATCAGCCGCGGCCGGCGACCTCTACGAGAGTCTCCGGAGCGAGGGGTTTTCCGTTGACGTCGAGTGGCGTCACCGGAACTGCCCGATCGGTCGATCGGATCACCGACGTAGAGACGAGAAACACTCCGGAGTGAACCCGGGCGCGCACAGGTGTAGGCGACCCGACCGCGACGGCCGTCGCGCCAGCAAGGGACAACTGGCCCACTAGCCCATTGAGGACCTCACTCACGCTGGACTGGTCGCCGCCACTGCCTGCTCCGACGGCTGCCTGGTGCCGACCGGACAGCATGCTCTCGACATACCAGCCGGACGGCCCGGTCCAGAGCCGTAACGTGTGCTCGTCGTCGAGCGAGACCGTGTCGGCCAGGACATAGCCAGCTGGTGGTTGCCAGTCGCGCTCAGGTACAGCAGGGTTCGGGGCGACGCTGATGACCGCCGCGACGGCCAGGCAGACGGCCGCCAGCCCGATCAGGCTACGCATGTTCGAGCGGAATCCGGCGATGCCCATGATGCGATGCTCTCAGCAATCGGGGTCAGTCGGAGTGTCGGATCTTTCGCATGAGCATCGCCCACACTCCGTATCCGGAACCGACGTTGCCGGTGATCGTGCCAGCGGCCGAGCCCATAAACAGGGCGTTCGCGCAGTCCGGGCAAACTTGCCGGCCGGTGATGGTCTTCTCGAACGGCTTGCTCATGCGCCGACCACAGTCAGGGCAATCCCTGCCAGACAATCCCATTGACGCCTCCTCCAACAGATGCTCGAGAGGATATCTCTGCGTCTTCATCGTCGAGGTCGCCGACGAGCAGCAAACCGCTGTAACTGCGACGGTGTATTCAGGCAGGATCATCGGCCGTGACACTCGTCCTGCCGCCGCGCCTGACAGCCTCGGCTCAGAGCTTGCGCGACGCCGCTCATCGACGCGGACTACGCACCGTCCAGCTGCACACCTTCGAAGTACCCGCCGGGATGCGTGCTGATCACCTTCACGCGGGACCGAGCTTCGTCGACGTCGTCGCACCGGTGCTCGGGATCGCGCCCCTGGAGGCTGAACCTGGCTGGCTGACTAGCCTTCCTCGTGAACTCACCGGCCGCGAGATCACTATGGTCGCCATTGGCGAGGCCTACGAACTCCGTCGACCGGCGTTCATCAAGTCGCCCAACGACAAGAACATCCCAGCGATGATCTACACCGATGGTTCCCGCCTGCCCGGCCCGGACGCTGTCGACCGGCAGACTCCAGTGCTCGTCAGCGACATCGTCGACTTCACCGCCGAGTACCGGCTGCACCTGCTCGACGGTGTTGTTCACACCGGCAGCCAGTACGCCGCGCACAGCCGGTTGCACCTCGGCCCTCCGTCGCCCGACGCGCTAGCCTTCGGCACCGATCTCATCGCCGGATATGGGCACACGTTGCCCTCCGCCATCGTCGTAGACGTAGGACTGGTCGATGGCCACTGGGCCGTGATCGAGGCGAATGCCGCATGGGCCAGCGGCGCCTACGTAGCGGATCCAGACCTGGTCCTCGATGTCGTCCTCCGAGCGGCCAGCCCAACGGCTTCGGTGACCGCCCGCGACAGACAGTTCATCCGACGGCCTCAGCCGACCGCTGCGCTTTAAGCCAGCAGGTCCATACCGGTGTACTGATCTGGCTCCCCTCTGTGTCAGGACACCGCCGGGAGGAGAGTTCTATCCCGGGTCTCGGCGGGTCCGGGAAGTGACTTCTCCGAAGAGCCGGCTTGGGGATGCGAGTCGGTCACGCTGGAGCCAGTTGTCGTTCCCGTTGTCCTCCCGCCCGCATCGCTTCCATCGACGTCTTGCCGGTGGTCTTCTTCCGGCCGAAGTAGGCGCGTAGCGCTTGTGCGGGTCCATACCGATGACCACACGATCTGACGTAGCACTCAACGCGTCCTCCGATGCTCGATCCACCTGGGTTGTCGAGCCGGGAGGGCAACGCTACTTCGAGCCGATCAAACCCCTCTTGAGCCTCTCCCCGCCCTGGGGGCGACGCCCGGGCCGCGCAGGCCAAATGAGAGCCACACGACCAGCGTGGGCAGCCGAAATGAGAGCGACAGCCCGGGCGCCTCGACCGAAGCCTGGCCGGGCCACGGTCGCAGGTCAATGAAACATGTAGCCGATGGGCGGATGTTCGCGGTGGTCGCGTGCCTTGTCCATGTCTAAGCTCCACCGATGCATGACGGCGGCACCCTGTTGCGGATGATCGGGGCCTCGCAGGAATCAACCAGGAGCTGAGCGGTTCACTGCTTGGCCGTCGAAATAGCCAACCTCGGTTGAGCCCGACGCGACACGGACGTAATACCCCCAGCGTCTTAGGACCAGGGCGACCTTCGCGGCGCCGGCCGGGTTGGCGGAGTGGACGTTGATGACACCGACGTCAAGGGGGCGTTTGTCGAAGGCCGCCCGTTCCAGGACCTCCACGACCGGCCAGATCGTGTCATCCCCGCCGAGGTCATGGTCCAGCCACAGTTCATCCAAGCGCCGGTCCCGGTACCGACCGAGGAGTTCAACTCCGGCGTCGCTGGTGCGGGCCACCTCGGCGATACGGCCATCCACAAACGAACGCAGGTCATCAACCATGACGATCGTTCGGCGGGCGTTCACACGATGATGATGCCTGCCGGGAGACCCTTTCGGTGGATCCGAAGATGTTAGTCATGGTGCTCCCAGTCATCAGCCGGGCGACGTCCGCTCATGCCGATGAGCGGATGGTGGCTGACAGCGGCGGTGATCGAAGATATGAGGCATGAGCCACCAGCATCACACCTTTCACAATCCTCCGTCGGCTACGCCAGCCGATGTGCGGACTGCTCTCGATCGCGAAGACATCGGCGCTGTCCTGAATGCCATGGTGGAGTGCGCGTTATACGGCGACGGCGATTGGAAAGGGTCGCAGGATCTCTACCTGGCTCTGCTGGATCACAATGACCACCAGGTGCAGGCGCTCGCCGCCACCTGCCTTGGACACCTGGCAAGGGTCTACGGTCGACTCGACGAGGGGCGCGTCGTCGCAGCCTTGCGTGAACGGCGTGTCCGGCCTCATGTTAGGGGTACTGCCACCGACGCGTTGGAGGACATCGAGCTCTTCTTGCACCCTCAGCGTGCGCGCTGGCGTGGACGGCTGTGGCGACTCGCCCGCCCAGGGACTTGGTTCTGACGCCGTGGACCAGACCGTCAGCAGACACGAGCGGCGGCTGGGCACGCGTTCCGCTGTCGCCGCGCTCCAACCGGTCCTATCGGTGCGGGCTGCCTGCGGTCGGCCTCAGCGATCCGCCGTAAAGATGCACGCGGTTGTCGGCATCATGGTCCGGCTCGCGATGGATGAACCCGTTGGGCTCTAGTGGGCCGTTGCCGACGTGCACCACCCAATCCTCGTAGAACCAGCTGGGGTTGCAGGCGCACTGAGTGAACGTGAACCGGAAGTTGGCCCGGTAGCGGCCCACCTGCCCCGGAGAGAGTGTGAACAGGCGGGCCGTGCCACGGTCGCGTGGATATGCCGCACGGCCGGGTAGCCGATCAACAATCGTCGTGGAACCCTCCATGGTGAGCCACAAGCCCACGTCGCGGGCTCGCTCTATGCCCCCACTGAGCACCTCGTCGTGGCGCACGTAGCCGGCCGCCTCGTCATAAAACACCTCGTGGACGGCCACGTCGCACATCGGTAGTGAGGCAGTAAGTGGCACCGGCCGGTTCAGGCCACGGCGGAGGTTGGCGTGCTGAGCGCCGCGTGCCGCTGCGCTCCACCGCACCCGCACCCGCTGGACTGTGATCACCACGCAACCATGACTCACAAGCTGCCAGCCTCGCCAGCTGTTGTCCGCAAATGCCGCTGGTAGGGCGCCGCGTCCGTGACGGTGCTTCCAAGCGACCAATGTGGGCGCTGAAGCCATCGCTGGTAACAGCTTGGTCTAGGGGTGCCAGCTCACGATCAGTCGGTGGTCACCGGTCTGGCTCGAGCCGGTTTGGGGGAAGCCGACTGAGACAACGGAGTGCTTCGGAGCCACGGGCAGCAGTTGACAGTGCCCTATGCACCCTGGCAGGGGAGTGCGCGCAGGTCACGGCGGTAGGGCGCGGCGCTCGGCCCTGGTCTGGGTATCACGCTTGGGCCCGACGCTGACCGCGCCGCCGCCGCTCATGCCGCCGAGAGGTCGCTATTGGGCGACCACTTGCCGTCGGACCTCGGGGCCTGAACACTTCCCCGCCTGATCGGCAATGTCAGGGTGAAGCGCGGACTTTGCCGAGGAGGGCCATGGCTTCGGATGCGGATTTGATAGGCCGGTCGCTGGATGGCGATGTCGACGCCTTCGTAGAGGTGGTCGAGCGTCATGAGGCCGCCGTCGGTTCGTACCTCGTTCGCCGGGCTGGGCGGGATGCGGCTGAGGACCTCCTGGGCGAGGTTTGGGTTGCGGCGTTCGAGTCGCGGCGATCGTACGACCGGTCGTACAACGATGCGCGGCCGTGGCTGTACGGGGTGGCATTGAATCGCTTGCGGCGCTACTGGCGGTCCCGGCCCGCCGAGGACCTGGTCGCGGACGTGCCGGACGTGGCTACTGGATGGGATCCGTGGTCGGCGGTGGACCTCGGCGTGGACGCCCGGGCGGTGCTCCGGTCGGCCCTGACGCGGCTCAAACCCGAAGAGCGGGAGGTCCTGAGGCTCGTCGCCTGGGAGGACCTGACCGCAGCCGACGCCGCGCGGGCACTCGGCATACCGGCGGGCACCGCGCGGCGGCTGCTGAGCCAGGCCAGGACGGCATTGCGCGACGCCCCGGGGGTGTCCGCGCTTCTGAAGGACCGCAACAGCGCGAAGGAGAGACACCGATGACCGACGAGCTCGATCTGGTCGGTGCGTTGGGCAGCGCAGAACCACTACGCCCGGAGGCGTATCAGCGGGCGCGGGCGGTGCTGCGGGCGGCTATGGCCGACCCCGGAACCGTGCGGCTGCTGGGCGCGATATCAGCGGCGGACACGACTATGGAGGCGACTTCAACCATGGAAACGACGACAACCACGCGGGACCACGAATCCAGCCCGGCGCTTCAGCGCCGCCGCCGCATCGGTATCGCGGGCCGATTGGGCATCGGCGCCGGGGTGGGGGTTGCCGCCGCGGCGGCAGTCGTCGCTGTGGTGCTCAACTCGCCGGCGACCGGGGGCATGGAGGCCGGCAAGGATTCGTCAGCCGCCACCTCGGGCTCGACCACCGTCGACGGGTCGGCCGAGCGTGCGCCGCTGATGACCCTGGCCGGGTCCATCAAGACGGTCACCCCGTCGGCGGGCGACGCGTGGCTGGTGAAGGCGACGCAGGTCCACGGCAGCAAGACCATGCAGGTCGTATACACGCTGTACACCGACGGTCACGCGATCTATACGGGCAACAGCGTGAGGGACATCAAGCGTGCGGTCGCCCGTCACCAGGACCAGATGACGGACGGCGGCTACGCTCCGCTCCTCAAGGCAGCCGTCGCCGCAGCGGACAGCAGCCCAGCCGACGGCCGGACCCAGATGCTCAAGGCAGCCAAGGATCCGCTGGTGGGCCTCGACCCCGCGGCGCAAAAGGCGGTGTGGGACAAGCAGCAGGCGGCCGCTCAGGTGATCATCAAGCAGAAGGGCGGCAACGCCAAGCCGAAGCCGTACAGCCCCCAGGCCGTACAGCGGCACTTCGACAACGCCCTGTGGACGTACAGCACCCAAGCGCTGTCCGCTGGCGACGGCAACACGCAGGTCCGGGCCGGTGTGCTGCGTCTGCTGTCCACCATATCCGCGGTCAGCGTCAAGAACTCGACCACCCACGGCAAGGCCACGCTGACGATCACCGCCGGCCCCGAGGTGTTCGGCGGCGAGGGCAGCGAGGTGCTGACCATTGACGCCAAGACCGGCATGCTGGTCAAGGACGTCTCCACCGTGCCGGGCCTCCCGCAGGCCTCCACGACGTACGAATCTTCCCGCGTGACGAAGGCCGACCTGTAGGCCGGGAACTCCCATCCGCCAGCATTCCGGCAGACGGGCGTAACACGGCCCGGCGTTCGGTAACGGTGCGGGCCGCCTCCAGGCGGCCCGCACCGTCGTCTTGTTTGTACGCGCGGCCCGTGCCTGATTGCGATGATCGACGCGTGACGTACATCCCGGACCTGGCGCCCTATGACTACTACCCGGGCGCCCCGGACGCCATTGCCATTGGTTGGCTGGATTCGAGCATGTCCTTTACTGCAGGAGCCTGCCCCCGAGACGTTCGAGATCGCTTGGTGAGGCTCGGTGCCAGACCAGTGCGGCTCATGCGTGGGTATCACTACTGCCAGTTCTGCGAGGCAGCGGTCGAGCCTCTGCGTGTGATTCGGGCCGACATTCGGCTCTATGAAGCTCCCGATGTTGCGCGCGGGAATGGCGAGATCTGGCTCACCGGAGTGGACGGGACGAACTTCGCTGCACCGGTGCTGATCGGCCACTACGTTGAAGAGCATCGCTACCTGGCACCTGATGGCTTTATCGAGGCGGTTCGGACCGGTGTCCCCACCCCCGGCGTCGCATAGTGAGGATCCGGCTTCTGCCGCGCTCGGCTGGCAAGTGAAGGTCAGCCGCACCGGCACCGCAAGATGTCCGTTGACCTCTCCACCTAGCCTCGCTGGTGACAACCACTGGGCCGACGGGTTGCGGGTGCGCTGTCGGACGTGTTGTCCGCCGGTTCCCCGTCCGCGTCGTTGCAGTATCGCTTGGGCCTGCTCGAAGGTCGCGTCGTCGATGAGTGACTCATGGGTGATGTCCTTTGGAGACCACCCATTTGCCGCGGACGTTCCAGCGCATCACGCCGGTGTGACCCATTGCCACGTCGTCGACGTCGAGGTGGCCCGCGACGCCTACGTCGACCCCCGCGGCGGACGCATCCCACTCGCGCCCGGCGAGCCGTCGTCGGGGCCTCGGGTCTGCCGACGTGGGTAGGTCGACCGGCAGGACTTCCTGCGAGTGTCGTCAGTTCGGGTGTGCCGTTCACGTGGTGTGCGCGAAACCGATGAAGAAATCAAGACACAAGGTGTCAGGTTTTGGGTCGAGCATGGGTTGCTGGTCGACGCCGATGGTGCGGCGTAAACCGGAAACTCGGATAGATACGAACAGATAAGGACTTTCGTGCGCGAAACTTCGGAAGAACTCACCGGGCTTCAGGCTCTCCTTGATGCCTCCCTGTCCCGTTCCACCTCGCACCTCCGCTCGATCATCAGCACCGAGCGCACCTTGACCGCGCAGCAGCTCACCCACGTCCTCAGTGGCATGTGCACCGTCGCCCTGTCCACAGTGACGGCGAAGGGCGAGCCGCGGATCAGTGGTGTCGATGGGCATTTTCTGCACGGCAAGTGGCTCTTCGGCACGGCGCGCGACTCGGCCAAGGCGCGCCACCTCTCGGCGCGGCCCGCCGTGAGCGCCGCGCATATGCGCGGTGAGGACCTGGGCGTGTTCACGCACGGCAGGGCCGAGATCCTCAACCCCCAAGACGGCGAGCCGGCGGAGGACTGGCCGGACCTGCTCGCGTACCTCAAGGACTTCTATGGCGAGGAGCTCTTCGACTGGGACAACGATGTTGTCTACTACCGGCTGCAACCGCACTGGATGGCCGCCTACGCGCCCGACGTCGCGAAGCTCACTGCGCTGTCCCAGCCCTGATCCCCCAGCAGTGGCCGGATCGGGACCAGCCACGTCATGAGAGATCGGTGAGGCATCGACGCAGGTCCCCTGGACGGCGACCTGCGGTGAAGCGCGTGGGCGAGAGGGTGGACGAAGGTTGACTGAAATCGGATCGGGCGTCGCAAGGATGGGACGCGACACCATCGACGTGGTGGGGGCTCGTACCAACAATCTGCGGGACGTGTCCGTCAGCATTCCCAAAGGACAGCTCGTCGCCTTCACCGGAGTGAGCGGCAGCGGCAAGACCTCGTTGGCCATCGACACCCTGCACAACGAAGCCCAGCTACGGTATCTGGAAGGGCTTTCGCCCTTTGTACGGCAGTACATAACGCAGCGCAACCGGCCGAAGGTCGATCGCATCCTGGGCCTCGGCGCGACGCTCGCGGTCGACCAGCGCCGCCTGAACCGTAACCCCCGTTCCACCGTCGCAACGATCACCGGCATCGACGGGCACCTGGGGCTGCTGTACTCGCGCCTTCCAGGGATCGGCGCAGACCCGGCGGCGGGGAGTGGAAACGAGCATCTGACGACCGCTCACTTCGACCGCAATACGCCGGAAGGGAGCTGTGCGGACTGCCATGGGGTGGGCGGGCGCTGGCAGGCGCAGGAGGACCTGGTCATCACCCACCCGGAGCTTCCGCTCTTCGAGGGGGCCTCGCCCTGGTACGCGAAATGGCGGTCGGGGGAACACGTGTTCGTCCCGGCGCTTGCCGAGAAGCGGGGCGTCGACCTCGGCCGGTCGTGGCAGTCGCTGCCCGAGGAGTTCCGCCGTTGCGTGCTCCACGGCACGGGTGACGAGAAGATCGAGGCGACCGTCGACATGACGAACAGGAATGAGCGGGCCCTGGTGACCTACACCTCGAGCCAGCCACTGCGGGGCGCTCTCGCCGAGGTGGAGCGGGTGTTCGTGAACGCCCAGACGTCCAGCGCCAAGCAGCGCTACCTGCCGTACTTGCGCAAGCAGCCCTGCGGCACCTGCGGCGGCAGCGGATACGACGAGGTGGCCCGGTCCGTGCGGCTCGGCGGACTGACCTACCCCGACCTGCTCGAGGTGGAGGTGCGGGAGGTACGCGACTGGGCTAAACGCGTCGCGGATGAGCTGGACGCCCGGCAGCGTGAGGTGGGCGAACCGCTGCTGCAGGACCTCGGCCGCAGGCTCGGAATCCTTGACCGGCTCGGCCTGGCCCATCTCCAACTGTCCCGGAGCGCAGCGACACTGTCCGGGGGTGAGTTGCAGCGCACCCGACTCGCCGCGCAGCTCAGCACCGAACTGAGCGGCATCATCTTCGTCCTGGACGAGCCCGGCACCGGGCTGCATCCGGCGGACAAGGCACACCTGCTCGACATCGCCCTGGAGCTGCGCGAGGCCGGCAACACCGTACTCCTCGTCGAGCACGACCCGGAGCTGATCGCCCGAGCCGATTGGGTGATCGACATGGGGCCCGGCGCCGGCCGATTCGGCGGTGAGATCCTCGTGTCCGGGCCTCCAGCCGACGTGGCCGCTCATCCCACGTCGCTGACCGGGCGCTATCTGGCCGGCGAAGGGCCGCGGCTGCACCGGACCCGCCGCCCGGCCGGGGACGACACCGACTGGGTGGAGCTGCACGGCCTGCGTGCGCACAACGTGACCGCGAGCCTGGTGAGGTTCCCCGCCGGTCGGCTCACCTGCCTGACCGGCGTGAGCGGCAGCGGCAAGAGCAGCCTCCTCGCCGCGCTCGGGGCGAGCGTGGGGGCCGCCCTGGACGGAACGGCGACCGACGCGGTGCGGGAGGTGACCGGCGTCGAGGGATTCAGCTGGGTCGCCGTCGTCGATCAGGAACCGCTCGGGCGGACGCCGAGATCCAACCCGGCGACCTACAGCAAGGCGTTCGACATCGTCCGCAAGCTGTTCGCCGAGACCGACATCGCGCGCGGGCGCGGGGTCGACGCCTCCTGGTTCAGCTTCAACACCGCAGGCGGTGGCCGCTGCGAAACCTGCACCGGTTATGGCCGAAAACTGGTCGACATGCACTTCCTACCCGACGTGTGGGTGGTGTGCGACGCGTGCGAGGGCCGCCGCTACAAGCCGGATGCGTTGGAGGTTACGTACCGGGGATTGGCCATCGATCAAGTCCTGGAGCTCACCGTCGCCGAGGCCGTGGAGCGGTTCGCCGAGCCCCGACAACTCGCAGAAACCCTGGGAGCTCTGAACCAGGTCGGGCTCGGCTATCTCCAACTCGGGCAGAGCGCCACAGAGTTGTCCGGCGGCGAGGCGCAGCGGTTGAAGCTGGCGTCCGCCATCCAACGCGGTGCTGCGAGCCGCAAGGCTGGTCTCGTCGTTCTCGACGAGCCCGTCTCGGGCCTGCACCCGTCTGACATCCAGCGTGTGGTGGACGCGCTCGACGTGTTGCTGGACTCGGGCAACACCGTCGTCGTGGCCGAACACGACATAGCCGTCGCCGCGTCCGCGGACTGGGTGATCGACCTTGGGCCGGGAGCCGGTCCGGATGGGGGCGCGGTGGTCGCGGCGGGCGCCCCGGAGGCCGTCGCGACAGCCGACACCCCGACCGCCAGCTTCTTCCGGCGGTACGCGGCGGGCCTACCGCTCCTGGAGATACGTGAAGACCTGCGCCGCCCAGGGGCCGGGGCGGGTGCTGCCCCCCTGTCCAGCCACCAGTCGAGGAGGAGCGTCCATGCCTGATATCGGTGCGGAAGCGTGCGCCCTTCGGCCGCCGCCGCTTGTCCGCTGGGCGCGTTCCCCTCGGTTTGCGTCCGGCCCGGTCAACGTGTCACCCACCGAATTCAGCCGGAACCACGCGGTCAGGTTTCAGCCATACTGGGCCGTTCCAGCCCTCGCCGGACGGCCCAGTTCCGACGGTTGTCAGCTGCGTGCGCCCAGGACAGCGGGTTCGGGCGTGCCCGCCGGCGGCCGGGGGTCGTCGTGATGCGTGAACAGTTCGCTGGGCCACCACATCCATCGATCAACGTCCACTGTTAGTGCGGTGACCAGCACCGAGCGGACGATCATGGTGTCCAGTAGTACGCCAAACGCCACAGTGAACCCCAGTTGCGCCGCGAACACCAAGGGCAGTGATCCCAGCGCCGCGAAGGTACCGGCCAGGACCAGACCCGCTGAGGTGATCACACCGCCGGTGGCGGACAGCCCAGCCCGGGCACCCTGTCGGGTGCCGTGTAGCTGTGCCTCCTCCCGTACCCGGCTGACCAGGAAGATGTTGTAGTCGATGCCGAGGGCGACCAGGAACACGAACACTAGGAGTGGGAAGTTCGCGTCTGCCCCGGCGAAGTCGAACACGTGGTTGAACACCAGCGCGCTCACGCCGAGGGACGCTCCGAGCGACAGCACCACCGTCGCCATGAGCAGCAGCGGTGCGACGATCGCCCGTAGCAGCAGTGCGAGGATGAGGAAGACCACGATCAGTACGACGGGGATGATCACTTGGGCGTCGCGGGCTGCCGACTGTTGTGTATCGAGTGCGATCGCCGTGCTGCCTCCGACCCGCGCATCCGCACCCTCGATCTTGTGGACCGCGGCTCTGGCCTGCTCGACGGTGCGCATCGCGGCCTTGCTACCGGGCGCGTCCTCGAGCGTCCCGAGAACGAAGACGTCACCATCCTTGACCATCGGTGCCGCGACGTCGGTAATCCCTGGGACGCCTGACAGCGCGGTGACGACCTGCTCGGCCGAGGCGGCCTTGGCCACGACGTAGATGGGGTCACCCGACCCGGCCGGAAAGTGCCTGGACTGGATCTCCTCGCCGACGACCGCCTGCGGCTCGTTGGTGAACTGACCCTTGCTCGGGATCCCATCGGCCTTGAGCCCCGTCATCCCGATCGCCATGACGCCGAGGACGAGCGAGGTGGCGACCCACACGATCCGCGGGCGGCGGGAGATCGCGGTGCCGATCCGCGTCCAGATGCTGTCCCTGGCCGTTCCGACCGACCCGTACGACGGTTTCACCGGCCAGAAGATCCAACGGCCGCAGATGACCAGGAGGGCCGGCATCAGGGTGAGCATGGCAAGTAGCCCGACGACGATACCGATGGCACAGGCCGGGCCGAGACCTTTTGTGGAGTTGAGAGCGGCCAGCAGCAGCACCAGCAGGCTGACAGCGACGGTCGCGGCGCTGGCGATGATCGCGGGACTCGAGCGGTACAGGGCTTCCGCCATCGCCTCGTGCCGGTCCTCGTGTCGCCGCAACTCCTCCCGGTACCGGGAGATGAGCAGTAGCGCGTAGTCGGTGGCGGCGCCGAACACCAGTACGGTCAGGATGAGGCTGGTCTGCGTGTTGACGACGAGTCCGGCGTTCTTTGCCAGCAGGTAGATCACCGCTTCTGCCGTGACCAGGGCGCCGCCCGCGGTCAGGAGCGGCAGCAGTGGCAGCAGTGGACTGCGGTAGGTGAACAGCAGGATGACCACCACTACCAACGCCGTGATCATCCCCAGGGCGCCTCCTCCGCTGAAGGCCGTTATCGAGTCGGATGCGTAGCCGGCCGGCCCGGTGACGTGGAACCCGAGACCGTTGGCGCTCTGTTGACCTATCGTGGTCATTTCGCCGACCACCGCGTGGGCACCGTTCCAGCCCTCACTGCCGTCGTCGACCTGCACCACGGTCAGGATGGCCCTGCCATCCTGGGACTTCGACGGCCCCTGTGGCTGCCCCACGACCTTTTCGATGCTCTGGAAGGCTTCGGCGTCAGCTTGGGCCTTGGCCATGTCCGCAGAGGTGACGCCCTCGGGCCGGTCATAGATCACGATCGCGGGCAGGGTCTCGGCGGGCTGGAACTTCTTGGCCTGGTCGAGGACCCTTGTTGCCTCCGCGTTGCTGGGCAGCCAGGCCGAACTGTCGTTCTTTTCAACATCGCCCAGGTTGGCGGCCAGCAGGAAGGCCGGCACCATCAGGGCGACCCAGACGGCCACGATTGCCCATTTCGCAATCCTGCCACTGGGCAAGGTCATCACTTTCCGCAACATGGGGATTCCTCAGTGCTCAGTCGACGAAGCCGTGCCGAAGCGGGGAGCCCTTACAGGCGTCCCACCGTCCATGGCCGGAGTTTGGCGGGGTGGCGTACCGCCCAGATGCGCTTGATCCGGTCGCCGACGACGTCGAAGGCGTACACCGATACGGTGACGCCGTCCTGCTGGGCGATCAGGCCGGGTTGGCCGTTGACCGTCCGCTCCAGAATCGTCAGGTTTCGAAGTCTGCTCTCGAGGTGGATCAGGGAGCGGACGATCTGTTCGGCGCCTTCGATCGGGTGGAGCACGGCGCCGACAATGCCGCCGCCGTCGGCGATTGCCGTGGCGTTGGGGTCGAGAAGGCCGATGAGGGCGTTGATGTCCTTGGCTTCCCAGGCCTGTTTGAAATCCCTGACGATGTCGGCGCGTGGGGCTGTCGAGGTCGCGGGGGTCTGTGTTGCGCGTACGCGCCGACGGGCCGAGGAGGCCAACTGGCGGCACGCCGCAGGGGTACGACCGACGATGTCGCCGACTTCCGCGAAGGAGTAGCGGAAGACGTCGTGCAGGATGAACGCGACGCGCTCGGCCGGGGTCATCGATTCGAGTACGACGAGGAAGGCCATGGTGATCGACTCGTCGAGGGTGATGCGGTCGGCCGGGTCGATGGTGGTGGCGTCGGACCGTCCGCTGATCCACTCTGTGGGTTCGGGTAGCGGCTCGGGGATCCATTCGCCCACGTAGGTCTCCCGCCTAACCCGCGCCGAGGAGAGCAGGTTGAGGCAGATCCGGCTGGCGACCGTGGTCAACCAGGCGCCGGGGGATTGGATCGCCTCCTGCTGTTGGTGGGACATGGCGTACCAGCGGGCATAGGTTTCCTGGACGGCGTCTTCGGCGTCGGCCAGGGAGCCGAGGAGCCGGTAGGCGAGATTGATCAGCTGACGCCGTTCGTTCATGACCGCGGTCAGGCTCGGATCGGGTCGGCCATGTCCTGGCTCGGTTGGTCTGGTCATGGTGTCGCCGACTCCCCTTGGTCGCGTCTGCCCTTACTTGGTTCGACAAGACAGCACACCGAACTGTGAGGTTCGCGCGTCGCCTCACATTCCGAGGCGCCCTGTTGTCGTACCACTGAGACGATCAGCCACCCAGCCGGCCCAAAGCGCAGTGAGACGGTGGCCTTTCCCTCCGTCCTGACGATCGCAACTGACCGGAACCCTGGCCCGTCCCGACGGCACCGATTACACCGCCGGCGTGGACAGCTTCTTCCGGCCCCGGCGGTCTACCTCCATTGCGCGATCCCGGCAATCACCGACACATCAGACCGATTTGACGAGGCGACTGAGATGCGAACTCAAGCGACCAGAAAGTTCCAGGAAGTGACCGACGAGAAGTCGGCTACCGTCACACGAAGCGGCTGGAACTGGAGCCGGATCCGCCCCATCGCCTTCTGGGCCACGACGTTGGTAATCGCCCTCGAGTTGGCTGCTGGATCGGTGTGGAACCTGCTGACGATCGAATGGGTGGAAGTGCAGTTGCACCACCTGGGGTACCCGCACTTCTTCGCCTACATTCTCGGCGCGTGGCAGGCCGGCGCAGCCGTCGCGATCGTCGCGCCCGGGCTCCCGCTGCTCAAGGAATGGGCGTACGTGGGCGCCTTCTTCCTGTGGTCCGGTGCCGTGGCGTCGCACCTGTCAGTCGGTGACGGCCTTCAATCGTGGGGGGTGCCGCTGATGTTCGGTGCGTGCGCGATCGCCTCGTGGGTGCTGAGGCCAGCCGACCGCCGGCTTCCGGAGACGCGGCTCCATCGGGCCCGCCCTGCCGACGCTGGCCCGGGTGGCTTCGGGCCGTTGGGGATCCGTCCTCGCTCCTGGGCAAGCCGTCCTCGCGCTTGGATCGTCCCGATCGGACTCATCGCTGTCCTGTATGCCGTCTCGTTCCTGACGCTACCCGTGATGGAAGACGTCATGCGTGAGCAGGCAGTTGAGCTCGGCTGGATCGACAGGTAACGAGTAGGGCCCCGACGTTGCGGTGTCGTAAGCGCACGACATCCGTGTCGGAACCGTTCAGGGCGCTAGACGGTCACGAATCTGCCCCGTCACCCGTCAACCAGCGCATATCAAAGGAGACGACCATGACTCACCGCCTGGTGGTACTCGGCGCCGGGTACGCGGGCCTCGGCGCCGCCAGGCGCGCCGCCCGCCGGCTGCGCCGCACCGACGTCGAGGTGACGCTGATCAACGCCACCGACCGATTCGTGGAACGAATCCGGTTGCACCAGCTCGCCGCCGGGCAGACCCTGCGAGACCGGCCGCTACGAACCATGCTGGACGGCGCCGACGTGAAACTCGTCGTGGCCCGGGTCACCGCCATCGACGTCGACGCCAGGATCGTCCGACTGGACGCCGAGCCGTACACGGTCGGTTACGACACCTTGGTGTACGCGCTGGGCAGTGGCGCGGACGTTGGCAGCGTGCCGGGGGTACGGCAGCACGCGTTCACGATCGCGGAGGCGGCTCAGGCGCAGCGGTTACGGTCGCATCTGCTCGGTGCCTCGGCCGGCGATGTCGTTGCCGTCGTCGGCGGTGGCCTGACCGGCATCGAGGCCGCCACCGAGCTTGCCGAGGCATATCCGGGGCTACGGATCGAACTGGTGACGAGTGACGACCTCGGTGGTTGGCTGTCTCCGCCCGCGCGGCGCCACCTCGGCCGGGCGTTCGACAGGATGGGCATCGGCGTCCACCAGGGTGTGCGGGTCGAGACGGTCTCGGCGGCAGGCCTGCGCCTCGAAGACGGGCGAGATCTCGACGCGGAGGTCGTCGTCTGGACGGCCGGTTTCCGGGTGTCCGCGCTGGCCGATCGGGCCGGTCTGGCCGTCGACGGCCGTGGCCGGATGATCGTCGACGAGACCTGTCGATCGGTGTCGCACCCGCAGGTGTACGGGATCGGTGACGCCGCAGCGGCACCCGCACTCGGCGGCGAGACCCGGATGTCCTGCCAGACCGGCCTTCCGATGGGTCTGTACGCGGCGGACGCGATCGCGGCCGTTCTGAACGGACGGACGCCGAGGCCGCTTCGGATCCGTTACGTCTGGCAGAACATCAGCCTCGGTCGGCGGGACGGGATCACCCAGTTCACCCGAGCCGATGACTCCCCGATCGGTGCGGTACTCACCGGCCGGTCCGCCATCGGCTTCAAGGAGGCGATCAGTCGCAGCACGGTGTACCGCCTGCGCCACTCCGGCCCGGTGCGCTGAGGGGAAGGCCCGGCAGTGGTGTCGTCATCGTGGAGGTGACGTCGTGGCGCACGCTGACGACGGCGAGCACCGCAGCGACCAGTCCGGACAGGACGCGTCGAGATTCACGAGGTTCTTCCTGATGGTCAACAGGGTGAGTGCCCGGATGGATCGAAGTGGGCAGGCAGCGCGGGATGCCGTTACTGAGTGGGGACGTTGAGGTCGCGGAACGGGCCGATCTTGACTCTGAGGGTGTCGGCGGTGTCGGGTAGGGCGAAGAGGGTCCAGAACTCACGGGTCTGGCCTGGTGCGAACTTTTCGGTGTTGATGCGGACGCCGGAGACGGCTGTGCATGCGCAGTAGCTGTCCACGCCGTCGTCGGTGGGAGCCTCGAGGCGGCCTGGCCGGTACTGGCGGCGGGCCGCGAGGTCGGTCAGGCGGACGTTGGTGGCGGCCTGGTATTTGTACGCCTCCCAGTCCTGGGCATGGTGCAGGTCTCTGAACCAGGCCTCGGACGAGCCCCTATTGGTGATCTTGTAGGTGAGCAGGCCGAGGCCTCCGGGTAGCCGGCGCAGGCCGGTGACCTCCATCGCGATGGGCTGACCGTCGGCCTGGGCGCTGCCGGTCAGGTCGGTCGAGCCGGTGGTGGTCGTGGTCACCGGTTCCTGGACAGCGGGTTGAGGCTTGGCGAAGGTCACCGTGACACGGCGATTGCGGCGTTTTCCCTCGTCGCTGTCGTTGCTGTAGAGCGGGCGGCGTGAGCCGTACCCCTCGGTCTGGAAGCGGACCCCGTTCCTGGTCAGCAGGGCCGACAGGGCGTGTTGTACGGCCTGGGCGCGGCGCAGCGACAGTGGGTTGTTGATGGCGTCGGTGCCGGAGGAGTCGGCGTGGCCCGCCACCGTCACCACCGTGGCGGGCGAGGCGTCGATGAGCGTCGCCGTGCGGGCCATGACCGACCTGGCTTTGGGGGTGAGGGTGGCCTTGTCCACCGCGAACAGTACGTCGGCGGAGAGGTTGACCTGTAGGTCCTTGCCGTCGTCGGCGGTTTCCTCGGACTTGTCCAGGGATTCGGAGGGGAGGATGAGGCGGCGGGTGACGGGGGTGACGGGTTCGGCATCGGGGTCGGGGAAGTTGCCGGCCGGAGCGTCGTCGCTGATGGGCACGTTGAGCATCGGTGGGCCCACGGGGGTGACGACGGTTGTTGTCGCGGGGTTGCCCGACGGCGCGGGCAGCACCGCGTAGACGCTGATCGACTGACCAGGGTGGATGAAGCGGCTGGGGACGTCGCGGTCCACCGCGCTGCACAGGCAGGGGGAGCTGGCGGGTTTGTAGGGCAGGAGCCAGGTCCGGGCCTGGGCGTCGAGGACGCCAATGCCGGAGGCCCATCTGATCTCGCCGAGCGGGCGGGTGTGGTCGCCCATCTCGCCGGGCCAGGACAGGTGCTTCTCGGTGCCGGTGTTGGACAGGCGGATCTGGGCGATGAGGTGTTTGCCCTTGACGCGGTTGAGGCCGACGACCTCGACCTTGAGATTCTCGGTCATGGTGCTGCGGGTTCCGGCCAACGCCGCGCCGGTGCTGGCGCCGCCGGTGGCTGCCGGAGTGTTGGAAGCGGGCGGGGACGGGGAGTCCTTATTCGACGGTTCCTCGCACCCGACCATTGCCAGGGTGAGTACGGCGCTCAGGGCCAGCCTTCGGCTGGAGCTGGGGGAGGCGTCCTGCCATCGGAATTGCCGGAGCTTGGTCATGATCCTCGTTTTCGGTCGATGCGGTTGGTTGCGAGTGGACCCCGGGGTGGCGCAACAGGTGGTAGTGCACGCCGTTGTTCGGACCGGGCCGCGTCCGTTGTGCCGGCCTATGCCCGGCTCCTGCCTTTCCACCGTGGTCTCACCACACGCACTGGACGAAGCTTCATCCCGTCTTGTGACAGCCACGACCACCTCCCCCGCCGAGGACTGTCCAGGGTGGGAGTTGCCGGCGGATCCTGTAGTGCTCACTACAATTAGAGTGATCGTTACGGTAGATTCGTGGCCCCGGCATCGTCAAGGTCGCGGTGAGGCGAGAGGTGTGCGGAATGACAGGGACACGGGCAACGCGCAGGAAGCGTGCCAACGGCGTGGAGTCGCGGCAACGCATCCTCGACGCCGCCGTGCAGATCGCGAGTGAACGCGGGTATGAGGGGACCTCGATCGCGGCGGTGAGTGCCCGCTGCGGGTTGCCCGCGAGCTCGATCTACTGGCATTTCAAGGACAAGGACGACCTGCTCGCCGCAGTGATCGAGCGCAGCTTCGAGACCTGGCTGGCGGCCGTCGACCTGCCCGGCGAGGAAATCGGTACGCCGCTGCAGCGTTTCGTCGCCGTCGGTGCGGCGGTGGCCGCGTCGCTTGTCAACGCCCCCGACTTCCTGCGCCTGGGTCTCATGCTCGCCTTGGAGCGGCGGCCCGAGGAGCCCCGAGGGCGGGCCGTGTTTCTCCAGGTCCGCGAGGTCGCCCGACAGAAGTTCATCGAGATGATCGAGACGCTGCTGCCGGACCTCGATCCGGGGGACGTGCGGACCGTCGTGACGTACGCCCTGGCCGGGGCCGACGGACTGTTCCTGCAGCGCGAGATCCACGGCGATGCCGTCGATCTCGCGGCGATGTTCGAGCTGCACGCGCGGCTGGTCTACGAGGCGGCCCTCCGGATGGCCCCAGGGGCTTCCCATGACCATGCCAAGCCCTAGCTGAGGTCAGCGGTGGTGGTGGTGTCTAGCGCGTCGAGAGGAACCACAGCATGACCGGCCAGTTAGCCAGGATCGACGTCCATCAGCACATCCTGCCGCCCTTCTACCGCGCCCTACTCGCTGAGGCCGGCATCGCAGCGGCGGGCGGTCGGGCGCTGCCCACCTGGACACCCGAGTCCGCACTGGACCAGATGGACCTGCTCGGCACCGCCGTGGCCCTGCTGTCCGTCTCGACCCCCGGCACCAGCTTCCTCACCAGCCCGACCGAAGCCGGCGACCTTGCGCGGCAGCTCAACGACTACGCAGCGGGGCTGGCCGCCGAGCATCCAACCCGATTCGGGTACTTCGCCACCCTGCCGATGCCCCACACCGCGGCCGCCACCACCGAGGCCCGTCGCGTCCTCGACGAACTACGCGCCGACGGCGTCACTCTGCTCGCCAACAGCAACGGCGACTACCTCGGTGGCCCCGACCAGGATGCACTGTGGCAGACCCTGGACGAGCGCGCCGCCGTCGTCTTCGTCCACCCCGCTGACCTGCCCGGACCAGCCATCGACGGCATCCCACCGTTCGCCGCCGACTTCCTGCTCGACACCACCCGAGCGGCCTACCTCCTCGTCCGAACCGGCGTCCTCCGGCGATACCCCAGAATCCGGTTCGTCCTCAGCCACGCCGGCGGCTTTCTGCCCTATGCCTCACACCGCATGGCCCTGGCCATCGCCGCCGACACCGCACGCAGCCCGCTGGACATCCTGGACGACTTCCGCACCTTCTACTTTGACACCGCCCTGTCCTCGAGCCCCGCCGCCCTGCCCACCCTGCTTGCCTTCGCCCGACCCGGGCGTGTGCTTTTCGGCAGCGACTGGCCCTTCGCGCCCATCCCGGCCGGGCAGTACTTCGCCAACGGAATCGACACCTGCCTCGAACTCGGGCAACTGCGAGCGGTCAACCGCACCAACGCCGAAGCCCTCTTCCCGCGCCTGGCCACCGGCAGCACGCCAGACCCGGACCATCGGGTGGCCGCGCGCCTGCAACGGGCAGCGCAGCGGAGCGCCGCCCGGCTCTTCTTCCGACTCGTCCAATCCGGCAACGGCGAGAAGAGGATCCCGTGAACGCCACTGTGGACCGTCTGTTCGGCGGCGTCATGAGCCGGGGTGACGCGCGTCATGGGCAGGGGTGTGCAGCCGCCTCATCTCCTTCGGCGGCACGGCTCGGTGGCCCCGGCACACGGACCCTCAGCCCCTGCACCGCAAACGCCGATCGGCGATTGATCAGGCGCTCGTCGACGCGAAATGCCCCACGGCGGCGACGGCGAAGACGAGGAAGACCGCGGGAAACGCGATGTTGTGGAACACCCGCGCGCGGGCGTGAGCCAGGAGCGCGCCGACGAAGAACAGGACGAGGCCGAGGGCTGCGGCCAATCCGAAGGGACGTACGCCGAGAAGGCCGAGCACCAGACCCACGACGCCGGCCCCCTCGACCAGCGCGAGGTAGGGGATCCACCGCGCGGACAGCCCGACCTCGGCGCAGTTGCGCACCACGAAGTCGGCCTTGATCACCTTGGCGGTCACCTCGATGGCGTTGGCGAGGGCGCAAAGGATGGTCGCGACGACCAGGACTCCCTCCAGTACGGCGATCATGACGCGCGCCGGCGCGATCGAGCAATCGGTAAACTCATAGGTGCCTCCACGTGCGTGGGTTCATCAGGTTGTGGTCTCTCGCCCCTACTGACGCCCGGCACGCAGGAAAGGTGACCAGACGTGGAACTCGTCGAACACTTCGAGGCATCGAGGGCCCGACTGATGTCGTTGGCCTATGGCATCGTCGGCTCGCACAACGATGCCGAAGACGCGGTGCAGGCCGCCTGGCTGCGCGCGCGGTCGGCCGACCCGGCGCAACTGGCCAACCCCGAGGGCTGGCTCACCACGGTGACGGCACGCCTGTGCCTCGACCAGCTTCGCGCCCGCCATCGCCGGCGTGAGGTCCCGCTCACGGCCGACGACATCCCCGGCGAGCAGCTCGCGGCCGACGAGGCGTTCATCCGCCGTGAGGACGTCTCCCGGGCACTGCTGGTCGTGCTCGACGAGCTGTCTCCTCCGCAGCGGGTGGCCTACGTGCTGCATGACCTCTTCGCCGTCCCGTTCGACGAGATCGGACCCGTGCTCGACACGACGGTGGCCGCGGCGAAGAAGCTCGCGAGTCGAGCGCGGATCCGGCTCAGGGACGCTCGTGCGATCGACCTGCCGGGATCCGCCCACCAGATGGAGATCATCGACGCGTTCCTCGCCGCGGCGCGTGGCGGCGACATCGCGCGGCTCGTCACGCTCCTGGCGCCTGACGTCGTCCGTACGGCCGACCTCGGATTCCTCGCGGCCGGCACCGCGCCTGTCGTCCGGGGCGCCTGGGCGGTCGCGGAGGAGACCAGGGCGTTCGTGGACCGCATCGCCGCCGCCGCCCCGGTCCTCGTTGAGGGTCACCCAGGAGCGGTGATCGCCCCTGGTGGGCACCCATTCGCATTGATCCGGATCGGCGTCCACGACGGCCTCGTCACGAGCATCGACATCACGCCCTACGAGCGCGGGTCCGTGTCCCTCCCCGCTGCCTTGGGTACGTGATCCTCAAGGCTGCATACCATACCGTATGGTATGCTCGATTGATGGGAACACGTGATCTCTGGCTCGGCGAGGGTGTCTCGGTATTGACCGACGAGGGGCCGGCGGGTCTGCGGATCGACCGTCTGGCCGCCCGCCTCGGCCTGACGAAGGGGTCGTTCCATCACCACTTCACGGGGGTCGCCGACTACCACGCGGCGTTGCTGACTCATATCGAGCAGGGACAGGTCACCCTGTTGGATGGGCTGTCAGGCGAGCTCGCGACCGTGGATCCGGTCGACGCCCTGCGGGCCCTTCCCTCGCGGCTCGACGAGCTGTTCGACGCCGAGCTGGATCGGGCGCTGCGGGCGTGGGCGATCGGGAACGACGGTGCGCGTGGCGTGGTCGAACGCGTCGACAGCGCACGGCTCACGTTCCTCGAGACCCTCTGGAACCGCGTTGTGTCTGACCCGACCCGGGCGCGTGCCGCCGCCTTGCTGCCGCATCTTCTCCTGATCGGAGCGAACGCCATCCGCCCACCGCTCGACGCTGCCAGTCGACGTGCGGTGTTCGACCTACTGCCAGACCTGATTCCCCATGTCTGAGGTCCCACTCGGGCGCCCCGCCTGCGGGCGGGCCCCGTGATTGCCGTCGCTGTTGCGCTCGTGCTGGGCATCGTGACTGCTACCGGGGTTCATCGCCTAGAAGGAGGAGACAGATGCCCGCCGTCGATGTGCTGATCGTCGGGGCCGGCCCGACCGGGCTCACCCTCGCTGTCGATTTGGCCCGCCGTGGAGTTCGCGCGGTGCTGATCGAGGCCGCGCCCGCACTGCCTCGTCAGTCCCGAGGCAAGGGCCTGCAACCTCGAAGCCTGGAGGTGCTTGACGATCTCGGTGTTGTCGACGCGGTTCTGGGACACGGCCAGTCGCGCCAGGACATCACCCTGTACCGCGATGGCCGGCGCCTTGCGCGGATACCCGCCGGCCTCACCGAGCCGCGCGCGGACTTGCCGTACCCGAACATCGTGATGATTCCCCAGTGGCGCACCACCACGCTGCTCGCACGGCGGCTGCACGAACTCGGTTCCGCGATTCGGTTCGACACCCGCCTTGAGTCGTTCACCGCTGGTAGCGACGCGGTGCGCGCCGTGGTGACCACACCGGACGGCGGCCGGGAGGATCTGACCGTCCGCTACCTCGTCGGCTGTGACGGCGCGCACAGCATCGTGCGCCGCACACTCGACCTGGAGTTCGCCGGCTCGTCCGACGAGACGCAGCGCTACCTGCTCGGTGACATCACCGTTCCCGGTTGGCACCCCGAAGTCGACGGAGCCGTTCGCTCACACGCATGGCTCGGCACGGACGGGTCATTCCTCGGTCTGGCTGGCCTGCCCGGAACCGGGCAGTGGCAGATCGGCGCGAGCATCACCGCCGACGACGACCTCGAGCCCACCCTGGAGGCCCTCCAGCGGCTATGGAACGAACGCACCGGCCATCCGCAGGTCCGCCTGTCCGACGCGACCTGGTTGTCGAACTTCCGGGTCAACGTCCGCATGGTCGAGGATTACCGCCGCGGCCGAGTCCTGCTCGCCGGCGACGCCGCGCACGTGCACCCGCCCACCGGAGGGCAGGGAATGAACACCGGCATCCAGGACGCCTACAACCTGGGTTGGAAGCTGGCCGCCTGCCTCAACGGCCACGACGACACCCTGCTCGACACCTACCCGGCCGAACGCCTTCCCGTCGCCCGTCGTGCGTTGGCACAAAGCACCAACATCCTCGACGTGATCACCAACCGCAATCCACTCGTCAGGTTCGCCGTGCAACGACTGCTCCTGCCGCTACTCAGCCGACCCTCGATCAACCGCAGGCTCACCGCTCGTGTGTCCCAGATCGACATCGGCTACCACGACGGGCCCCTGGCAGACGACGAGCTGTCCGGCGGCCGCGTCCGACCCGGCGATCGGGCCCCCGACGCCCGCCTCGTCGATACCGCAACCGGGCAGCCGCTGCGGCTGTTCGACCTACTGCGTGGGCCACAATGGACGCTGCTGCTCGTCGGCGACGCCGCCGCCGGCCGCCTCGACTGTGATGCTCTTCCCGACGAGGTGCGCACCTGCTTGATCACGCCCGCGCGGTCGACGTCGTTCTCCGGCCGGGTGGTCATCGACCGCGACGGGACGTTTCGCCGGGCCTACCGAGCAAAGCCCGGCACAGCGTTGCTCATTCGCCCGGACGGCTACCTCCACTGGCGCGTGCACACCCCCTGCGCCGACGCGGTGGCCAAGCACGTCCTCGGCGCGGGCGCGCACCCCCACCCGCTGCCGCCACCCGACGACAGCCGGGCACGTGAGAAGGCCGGGACACGGAGGAGGGCTGAGCCTCTCCCCTGAGGCAGGGTGGCTGACTGGCACGGCAGCAGAAGTCGAGAACGGGCCGTAGACGATGGTGGGTCACCGGTGTCCGGCATGGTGTGGCTCCACTCACGTCCAGTGTGGTTGATCGTGACCCCTTCACCTGAGGAGTCCTTCGAGATGGTGCAACCCTGGTGGCCGCTGGCCTTGTTGGCAGTGATCCAGCTCTGCGACGCACTGCTGTGCGTAAAGCCGGTCGCCTTCATTCGGCAATGTTTGACCGACGTCCGGTTCCCCGAACGCTTCTGGAAGTTTCTCCCCCCGCTCAAGGCTGCCGCAGCGGCTGGGCTCATTGTCGGGATCTGGGTTCCGCCGTTGGCGGTGCTCGTGTCTGCGGCGCTGGTCTGCTACTTCGCGGTGGCGGTCTCGGCGCACGTCCGCGCCCGCGATTTCGGTCGCAACCTGTTCCTGAACGCGACGGCCATGTTGGTCATCTGCTCGGCGACGCTGGCCTTCACCGTCCAAACCGCATGATCGAACACGCGACGACGGCGCCTGGGTTGGGTCATCGCGCGTAACGCCTCGTATTCGGCTGGTGGGACGTTGAAGCGCCCGCGCCGGATCGCAACCTGCAGCGCGTCCAATGCCAGGTCGATCCAATCGATCGCGGCACAACGGCGAACAATCGGGGGGTTGGGATCGTGGAGTTTCGGATCCTGGGCACAGTCGAGGCATGGGCGGGCGGGAAACAGGTCGATCTCGGTTCGCGCAAGCAGCGCCTGGTGCTCGCGGTCCTGCTGCTGGAACCCAACCGAATGGTGCCGCTGAACCGGCTGGTCGACCTCGTCTGGGGCGAGGATGTGCCGGCGTCCGCACGAGCCTCGATCCAGACGCTCGTATCCCGGCTACGTGCGGCGCTTCGGCAGGTCGGCGACGGGCCCGCCATCGTCGGCCGGGGAGCAGGCTACGTCATACACGTGGATCCGCTCGTGATCGACGCGCATCGGTTCACGGACCTGATTCTCGCGGCCCGCTCGTCGGACGACGAGCGCGCGGTCGAGCTGTTCGACCAGGCGCTCGCCCTCTGGCATGGCGAGGCACTCGCAGGCGTGGCGTCCACCGAAGTCGCCGAACGCCTGTGCGGTCACCTCGATGAAGCCCGATGGACCGCCCTGGAGGACCGCCTGGACGCCCAACTGCGGCTGGGCGACGGCCGGCGACTGCTCGCCGAGCTCACCCGGCTCGTGACCGACCACCCGCTGCGGCAGCGGTTCGTGGGCCAACTCATGCTGGCCCTGCACCGCGACGGCCGCACCGCCGCCGCGCTCGACGTCTATCGCACGCTGCGGAAGCGACTGGCCGGCGACCTCGGCCTCGATCCGGCACCAAAACTGGTGCGGTTGGAATCCGCGATCCTGCGCGCGGACCCGGCTCTGGATCCGGCCGCGAGACCCATCGACACATCACCACCCGATTCGGTACGACCGGCGCAGTTACCGCCCGCCGCCCACGGGTTCGCCGGACGCGCAGAAGAACTCGCCCGGCTCGACACCGGATTGGAATCCGCGTCGGGCTTGAAGATCTGGGTGATCAGTGGCACCGCCGGCGTCGGCAAGACGGCGCTCGCCCTCCACTGGGCCCACCGCCACCGGGAGAGGTTCCCGGGTGGGCAGCTCTACCTCGACCTCCGTGGCTTCGACGCCGAGCACGACCCGCTCAGCGAGTCCGCCGCACTCCTCCAGTTGCTCAGCAGCCTCGGTGTCGATCACCGGCTGATCCCGGCGGATGCGGCGGGCCGGGCCGCCCTGTTCCGCTCACTGCTGGCCGGCCAACGCGTCCTGCTGGTGCTGGACAACGTGCGCGACGCCGCTCAGGTGTACGCGCTGATCCCGTCGGCGGGCACGGTCATCCTCACCAGTAGGCAGCGGCTCGGAGAGCTGATCGCCCGCACGGGCGCGCAGACACTGTCGCTGTCCGTGCTCACCGCCGCCGACTCTCGCCGGCTGCTGGAGGCCGCGCTCGGCGTCGACCAGGTCGCCACCGAAGCAGCCGCAGCCGGAAGGCTGGCGGATCTCTGCGGTCACCTGCCGCTCGCACTGCGGATCGCGGTGGCCAACATCGTCGCTGTCCCGAAGGCGGAGATCACCGGGTTGGTGCAGGAACTCTCCGACGGCGACCGGTTGGCCGGGTTCACCGTGGACGGCGCCGAGGAAAGTGCTGTCACGAGAGCGTTCGCCTCGTCCTACTGGGCGCTTCCGGCGGACCATCGCCTGCTCTTCCGTCGCCTCGGGCTGCTGCCGGGACCGACCTTCACTGCGCTGCCGGCGAGCGTGGCCGCCGGGCTGCCCCCGGCTCGGACTGACCGACTGATAAAGGCACTGGCCGCGGCACACCTGATCGAGCAATACACACGCGGGCGCTTCCGGCTCCACGACCTGCTCCGAAGGTATGCGGTCGGCCGGGCGCTGGTAGAAGACACCGCTGGCGAGCTCGAACACGCTCGCGGACTCGTCCTGGACCATTACCTGCACACGGCTGACGCGGCGGGCAGGCAGCTCATTCCTCACTTTCTGCGGCTGCCGAGGAAGGTGGAGAGCGGGATCAGCTTCCCGGACAACGACAGTGCGCTCGCCTGGCTCGACGCCGAGTGGCCGACTCTCGCCGCCGCGGTCGGTCAGGCAGCGGCGCGAGGTCCACGACCGCTGGCATGGCACATCGCCGACGCCCTCCGCGCCTATTTCCACCAGCGCGGTCACCGGACGGAATGGGTGGAGATGGCCTCGTTGGGGCTGGAAGCCGCGCACGGCGCGGGCGACGAACGGGCGCAAGCTGCGATGCACCAGAGCATCGCGCTCGCCTACGTCAACATGGGCCACTACGTCGAGGCACATGACCATCTCGACAGTGCACTACGGCGGAACGCAGCCGACGGCTGGCACGAAGGCCGCGCCGCCGTGCTGAACAATCTCAGTGCGGTGCACCAGCGCCTCGGTAACCCCCACGCGTCGATCGACTGCGGGCTGGAATCACTGGACCTTCAACACAAGTTGGGCAATGGCGCCGGGAGCGCCATGACGCTGGCGAATCTCGGCTTCGCCTATTGGCAGTTGGGCCTGCTGGACCAAGCGCTGGATCACTTCGGCCGGGCGCTGGAACTGGGGGAACAGCAGGGCGCCCGCTTCAGCGTCGCCGTCCTGCTCGTGGATCTAGGGAACGTGCACCGTGACCTCGGCAACCCGGACACGGCCGAGGAGTTCTACGCCCGGGCGCTGGCCGCCAACCGTGAACTCGGGTATCACTACGGCGAAGCGACCGCGCTGTCCGGCCGTGCGCTGCTGCACTGCCAGACCGGCCCATCGGAGCAAACCCTCGACGACGCCCGGTCGGCAGTCGAACTGACCAGGAAGATCAGTGACCGCGGTACCGAAGCGTGGGCGCTCAACGCCCTCGGTGATGTCTGTCTGCGGTTGGGCCTGCCCGCCGAAGCCGCAGACCATCACCACCGAGCCCTGCAGGTGGCGCGCTCGACCAGCTTCCGCTGGTGTGAGGCTGACGCGTTGCGCGGCTCGGCCATGGCGCTGCTGAACCTCGACGTCCTCGACGAAGCCCAGGCCCGAGCCACGCTCGCCATCGACCTCGCTCACCGGGCCGGGTACCGGCTCGTCGAGGCCCGCGCATCGCACGCCCTCGCCGAGATCCGGGCGAGGCTAGATGGGGCAACTCGTAAGTCGGTGAAGGAGTAGCCGGGCAGGGCTGCTGGTGTCAGCCGACGTTCAGGTAGAACGATGGTAGTGGTCGAGTCGGCGCCAGCAGGTGATGGCGCAGGCGAGGGTGAAGAGCGAAGTCTCCGGGTACGGTCGCCCTGTGGACCTTCGATCTCGACGAGCTGCCAGCAAGCGTGTACTTGGAACCATGGCAATAGCTGGAGGTTTCCTCGCCTGCGTGCTCACGATGGCGAGCGACTCCGGGCATGCCGAAACGTATGTCATTGCGGGCCTCCTTGTCCTGGCAGGGATCGGGCTGCGTATTGAGGCTGCAATCATCGATACAGCAGTGCAGCAGCCGTTGCTGCCACCATCAGCGCAAACGTTGGCCGATGCGAGGCGCAACGACGCCGACAGCGCGAATAGCTCGTCGTCACAGGCAAGAAACCGCAGTCCGCAGTCGCCGTAGGATCAGACGACGCCGAACACGCAGCAAAATTTGGCCAGACCGTGGTCGTCAACGGCCATAGCCCGCCGCAACAGTCAGACCCGAACACCGCGCGTTGGCGGAAGGCCTAGTCGAGGTCGATTTGCGAGCCGAGGCGGACGAGTGCAGGGGTTTTGCAAGCGCGTCACGTGACAGTGGTCGGACTCGCCCATCAACTGGCAGGAGCCGATACGTGCGGAAGATCCTCAGCCTGGTCTTGACTGTTCTGTCAGTCGTCATGTCCGCGGCGACAGTCGCGCATGCCGACGACGGGCCCGTGACCCGGGTGACGCTGACCAGCGCGAACAGTTTCCACTCACGGGTCGAGGAGCGTCTGCTGAGCAGGACGGTCACCCTCGCGGCCGGTGAATCCCGGCACGTGCGCGGACGCCTCCAGGCGACCAGCAGCGTGCAGCAGATCGTGTCGATGAACAACACCCTGAAGTGTGTGAACCCAGCCGGCGCAGTCGTCGGCACCACGTCAACGTCCTCGCGAAACCACGAGGGCTCCGACACCACCTATTACGCCAAGCCTGGGCACCTGCCGATCTACGCCGACCTGCTCTTCACCGCGCCATCGGCGGGCACCTACACCTGCGGCATGTACGGGTACACGGCCTCCACCTCGCTCGACGGCTACTACCTGACCGCCGTCGCGACAGACACCTGGCTGGAGGTGAGCGACACCAACCAGGTGGGTGCGCGGTGGTGGCAGAACCCGGCGTGCAGCAGCACCGGCACGTCGAGCACCTGCACTTACGTCGGCGCCGGTACGTCTACGGCCTGGGTGTTCTACGACGACGGCACCCCCGTGCACAAATGGAACGCCGCAGCCAATGCGACCTCGGCTCAGGCGCTGGCGACGCTGGAACTGACCACCTGCTACACGGGCACCGCGTCATGCAAGAGCGCCATCGACGCGTACGAGCAGCCGCGCGGGACGAATGCGGTGGTCGACGTGCGTTTCGAGTTCATCCAACTCGACCCGACCGCCCACACCTGCCGCACGACGAGCACCGCAACCTCGCGCAAGACGATTCGCGACGACGCCCACCACTACGTCGCGAACTTCGCCCTCACCGGCGTGCCGATCGACCCGGCCTGCGGAACCCGGACCTTCATCATGCGGATCTTCGTGAGACACGTCTCCGGCAATCCGATCAAGATCGACGGGGTCCAGAGCACGACCTCATTGACGAACGGCATCGCCATGAACATCTTCTGACCGTCGCAGGCCCTGGCCGCCCGACCGGCCGTCAAAGAGGACATGGAAAGGATGCGGGCCCTCCACGGGAGGGGCCCGCATTCGTGCGTTCCGCAGGCCGAGGTGGGGCCACCGCGATCCGGCGGTAGGCGGACTGCAGGCGACTGCAAGCGGACTGCGGGCATCCCGCGCGAAGGTAGCGGCATCGAGCCCATCGCCCCAAAAAGGAGGTTCCGTGCGTAGATGCATGGTGTTTGTGAGTTGTGTACTCGTAGCGGTCGCGGGTACGACGTCCGCAGCCCAGGCAGCGGTGTCCCCGGACCGAGCGGCCGCACAACCGTCGCTCGCCGGTTTCGCCCCGGCCGTCGACGTCGACGCGATGAACCGGCAGTTCCACCACCTGGAAGCCATTGCCGCCGGAAGTCCGGAGGGCTCGGGCGGCACGTACTTCGACGAGAAGACCGGGCAACTGGTCGTCCGGCAGGTGGCGAACACCGACGGCGCGCGACTGCGGGCCGAGGTGGCGGCACGCTCGCGACAGGCGGGCGAGGTGCCGGTCCGGTTCGAGACCACGACGGTGTCAATGCACCGGCTGGAGACCGCCACGAAGGCGTTGAAGAGTTCCCGGGCCTGGGCCGGCGGCAGCGCCGGGAGTGTGCACCAGGTATGGCTGGACCGCCTGACACCGCAGATCGTCATCGACGCCTCCGGCGACGCCGAGGCCCTCGTCGCGGCGGCGGTCAAGGCCACCTCCCTGACTCCGAGGGTGTCTCTATCGAAGACCGGAACCGTCGAGGCGAGCCGCCGGGTCGACAGCGTCCCCTACTACGGTGGGCTGGCACTGTTCAACAGCGTTCCCGGAAACGCCCGTACCGCGGACGCATTCTGCACGACCGGATTCCGGATGACCCGCGGCGGGACCAACAGCAACTGGGTGACCACCGCCGGACACTGCGGCCCGAACCAGCGCAACTTCTGGCATGGCGGCTGGAACCTGCGGGTCAGCTCGAACTACTACAGCCTGGGCACGGACGTCGCCATGCTGGCGGGGGAGAACGGCGCTTACTTCAGCCGGCACTCCTGGTTCGGTGGGCGGGACACCAGCACGTCACACCCGGTGACGGCGAAGTTGACCGGATGGCCCGCCATCGGGTCGGCGGTCTACCTGTCCGGTGCCAACGGTGGTCTGGTGTACGGCCTGGTCCGGGACACCAACAACACCGATTGCAACGGCACGCCGACGGTTGTCGTCGACACGGTCACCGGGCACCCGAGCGACGGTCCGGTGCTCGGCGGCGACTCGGGCGGGCCGGTCACGCGATGGAACACCGCCACCTCGGCGACGAACGACCTCACCGCCGAGGGCATCATCACCTGTAGCAACAGCTCGAGCCGGGCCGACTTCACGCCCATCCACCGCGTCGAGGCGGCCACGGACGCCGTCGTGGTGATCGGCGGCAACTGACCGGTCCGGTACGCGGGCGGCGAGCGTGCCGCCCGCGTACCGGTGCCCTGGGGCCGAGGTCAGTTCGTGTACGACGACGCTGTCGGCTCGGGAGGCAATGTCCACTCGGGCACGGGGTTTCCCGCGCCCGAGTTGCGGTTCTTTGACGCGAAGTCGTTCGCCGCCGCCCAGGTCATGAGTCGGCGCCGGCCGGGTGTCCCTGGCCGGCGCCGACGACTAGTTCGGCCTTCCTGCTAGCCGATGGCGGGCGATGTCAGTACCAACGGCGCGACAGGTGGGTGTCACAGGTGTACTGGACGGCGGCGGCGTTGTTGGCTGTGCTGCCGCCGGCGATGGTCAGGCACTTGCCGCTGTTCACGTTCCGAACCTGAAGCGTGCTGCCGTTGTTGTTGATGACCCGCCAGTAGCGCGCGGCGTGGGTGTCGCAGGTGTACTGGACGACTGGAGCGTTGTTCGCGGTGCTTCCGCCGTCGACGGTCAGGCACCGGCCGCTGTTCAGGTTGACGAGGCGGAAGTTGCCGCCGAGCGAGCCGCTGACGACCCAGGTACGCGATGCGTGGCCGTCGCAGTTGTACTGAACCGCGCGAGCGAGGTTCGCGGTGCTGCCGCCGGCGACGGTGAGGCACTTGCGGCTGTTCGCGTTCGTCAGGGTGATGGCCTCGCCGTCGGCGGCGATCCTGGCACTCACCTCGGCCTTCGCCGGTGCGCCGGTCAGCAGAAAAGCTGTCGCGAAGACCAGAGCAAATGCCGATTTCACAGAGCGGTTCATGCGTCTCCCCTTGGTGGTATCGAATGAATTCCTTACTGTCGGATCGCTGAGCTGTGCGCAGGAAATCTGCTGCTCACCAACGTTGATCCGACTCGTGTGGACTGGGCCCGGCCACGTTGTCTTGTATAGTCTGCTGTGGATTGTCCAGCAGCCTTTTCGCGGGCAGGACAAACAAACAAACAAACCTGGGGGGCGGCAGGTGGGACGGCCTGAACGGCGTCTTGACCCCGCCGGGGGGCACCGCACCGCATCGCTCTGGGTCTGCGGGCGATGCGGATGGCGGCGGGGCAGCCGAGCTATCGGGAGATGTCCAGACGCGTGCACCTCTCCGTGACCGCACTGTCCGAGGCGGCGGGCGGCCAGGCGCTTCCCAGTTTGCCGGTGACTCTTTCCTACGTGGCGGCCTGTGGCGGAGATGTTCGGGAGTGGGAAAAACGATGGCGATCGCTGCACGGCTAGGGCGGTTCGGGGTCGTGCGGGAACGACGCTCCAGACGTGCCGTGCCGTGGCCTGTCAACCTTCCACTCGGATGATGCGCGAAGTTGGTCGAAGAACTGCGTGCCAGAATTGCTGACAACTACTTCTTCACGGTCTTCGCCGCATCTGGTGCGGGGAAGTCTTCGCTGCTCCGGGCGGGACTACTGCCCTTGCTGATAAATCATGCCCCACCAGATTCGCCGACTTGGCTAATACTCGAGCAGGAGATCCGCCCTCGATGCTCCACCGCTTACGGCGACGCCGACCAGGTGGTGCAGCGGGACGAGGTGGGGTGGCCAGCAGCGGTAGAACGCCAACTCCCCGGTGGTGCGGATGCGGCGGACCGTTCGACAGGTCGACTGGGAGGTGAGCCTGCTCCATTGACCTGCGAGCGTGAGCACGGTTTCCTCATCCGGCCACGGCGAAGTCTCGTCATCGTCGTCCCACGGTTCGTCCTCGTCGTAGGCGGCCCCAGCCCCGAGCGCGTGCTCTTCGATCGTGCGCTCGCCTACGTCGAACAGCACCTCGCCGCGTTCGCCGAGGTAGGCGAATGCTCGTTCCACAACGCCGCCTCTGGCGCGCCCCCACCCGTGATAGTCGACGACACGATGAGTCCCGAAGTACTGCACCTCACCCAGTACACGGCTCAGCGCCGCCAGCCAAGCGGCGAATTGGTCGTCTTCGGGTGCGGGAACGTCTGTCGAAGCGGCTAGCGTCCACCGGTCGAGCGGCGGTGTAAGCAGCCAGTTGCCGTGGTCGTCATAGGCAGCGGCGACCGCATCGCTCCAGGTGGCTGGAGTGGGACGGCTGAGGCTCAGCGCGGCGGCGACGGCGTCGGCGCCCCGGTCGCGCACAGCGAGCCACTGGAGTTTGTGACCGAAGCCGTGCGCAACGTCCGTGATCGCGTGATCGTAAGGGATTGCAAAGAGGGCCTCCTGCCCCCACTCACGGCTTCGCGACGGCGGACCCGACACTCACGAGGAAGATCAGAATCGTTACGGCCTCCCGTACCAGCGTGCGTAACGATGGCAAGGTCTTCACCGGGAAGGCGGGTCCGGCTGACATGATCATCCTGGTCGCATCGCATTGATGCTCTTGACACGCTCCAAATAGCACCGTTAACATCACCGAAACGTTGTTAGCGCTAACAGCCGCCGGTCGCTGATCCGCGCCGGACGAGGCCGAGTCGATTGCGTGTGCGCTGGAAGCCCAACCGGTCGAGCGGAAAGTTTTCTCCCACCCTTCGTGATCACCGTCGAACGATGCCTCACATCCAGCAATTAACCACATCAGGCCGGCTATTCGTGAAATCGGACGCTTCTGCCCGTTGTTGGCGCTAAATACGCCCAGACGAAAGGTGGGTCCTAATGGTCATCGAGAAGACTGCCGGCAATCGACGTCGAGGTCTAGCGGCTATTGTCCTTGCTCTCGCGGTAGGAGTGGGCGTGGGTCAACTGACGCCGATCGTGCCGGCCTCGGCGGAGAAGCCCGTGCCGCCGGCGGCACCCGGCGCCGGACCTCAAACCCCGTCCGCCAAGGTGCCACTGGCCGGCGTCGACATGGCTCAGACGTACGTCAACCCGATCAATTTGCCCGGAATGGCCGTGCGCAACATCGTGGGGACGATGCCGCCTACGGACGAGAAAGTCGCAGACACGTCGCAAATACCGGCCAGCTTGAACGTGGAGACGTGGACGGCAGCGTCCGGGCGGACTCTCGCGAGCCGATCCACCGCCGGGTTCACCAGGATTTCCGAGAACTCTGCACGGACCGGGGCGGACTGGTCCGCCCTGAACGTCGACGGGACCATCTATCTTTACGCATCAGGTGCCATGCAGAACGCACCGAACAACAACCGCACTGTCTGGTCCACCACGGACTACCTCACGTGGACCCCCCATCAGATGAACCTGGGACTGGTCGCACCAACCGTCGTACAGGTCGGCGACAGGTTCTACATGGCCGGCAACAACACGCCGGTCTATCAAGCGGACTCGCCCCTCGGGCCGTGGACCAGCATGGGAAGTTTCCTGCGCCTGAGCGGCCAGACCCTGAGCGTTGGCGACGTGCAGTTCTTCCCGGACACGGACGGCCGGCTGTACTTGACGTACAACATCGGCTCGCCGATCATGGGCGCCGAGCTCGACCCGAACAATCCTCGACAGCTCATCAGCGACCCGGTCGTGCTCTGGACCTTTGACCCGCGCCAGGAGTGGCAGCACATCGGTGACAACAAGGCGACCTACACGCATGGGTACGTGGAGGGTTCGCAGCTGTTCAAGGTGAGGGACACGTACTACCTCTCGGTCGCCTCCGGTGGCACGGAGTTCACCACGTACGCGACCGGTGTGATGACGTCGAACAAACCGCTATCCGGGTTCAAAGTCACCCAGCAAAACCCGATCGGCTACGGAAACAACCACCCGAGTGCGGTATATCCGAACGCTGGGCACGGCAGTTTCGTACTCGACAAGTCCGGCAACCTGGTGTTCTTCTACACCTATGTCATCGCGTACGAGGAGTTCTTCGAGCGGCGACTGGGGATGGACATCTGCAACGTGATTCCCGCCGGTCCGAAACGGGGCGCAATCGATTGCGAGTTGTCCAACACGCCGCAACTGGCCCCGGGGAAGAAGATCTCGGGCAGGGACGACACCGGACTCTACAACGTGGCCACCAACAGCCAGGCCTACTGGGCAAGCAGCTATGCGCCCGGGCGCAACCCGTACTACGGAAGCGACCGCTCCCTATCCACCTGGTGGGAGCCGGCTGACAGCGATACCGCGCCCGCGTACATCAGGGGCTTCGGGACCGTTTTCCACATCTCCGCCGCGCAGATTCAGTGGAAGGAGCTCGGACGCACGTTTACCAAGGACAACGCGGTGCAGTACACGCTGGAGTACAAGGACATCCCCACCAACACGTGGCGGCCCTTGGTCGACAGGAGTACGAACTCCACCGCGTACACGGCTGACTACGTCACCTTCGACCGGGTGCTGACGAACGCAGTCAGGCTGAAGGTCCTGGGTACGACCGAGACCGTCAAGGTCGGAGTCCACGAACTGAACGTTTTCGGGGAGAACTACAACCTGGCCGTCGAGAAGGGCATGCTCACTCGATAGTCCGGTTGCTGGGCCGTGCGGTAGGAGCGGGCGAGATCAACAGACCTCGCCCGCTCCTACCTGTGCCGCAACTCGGCGCGCCTAGCGGTGCCTATGCGACTTCCGCACCGTCAACTTCTGGTAATCGGCGGCGTGGGACTGGTAGGTCGGGTTGCCGGAGTAGGCAACGTGGACCCGGTAGGCGCCGGGCTGCAGATCGGCGGTCGGCAGCTCGACGACGGCCTTACCGTCCGCCAGTGGCACGACGTGCACGGTGCCGCCGAAGGTGACGGTGACCTCGCCGGTCGGGGTCGGAGGGCGGTGCTGGTGCCTGCCCGCCGGCCCAACAGTCACGTTCAATCTGAACGTGCCCCCGCGGACGACCGATGTGGGCGCGGCCTTCGCCTGGACCTTGACGGCGGCCGGGCCGGAGGGCACCCCGAACGATGCCGTACCCGCCGACGCCTTCAGGTAGTCGAAGCCGAGGTACTCGGCCTTGACCGTCCGGGCACCCGCCGGCAGACCTGTCGGCAGGGTGACCGTCGCCGCGCCGTCGCTCAGGTGGGCGAGCTTCGACCACGAGCCGATGCTGAGCCGCACCTGACCGCCGGTCTCGAACCCGTCAGATGCCGTGACTGTCACGGTGGCCGTGGTCGTCTGGGCGCCGCTCGCGTATGGCTCGACCGCCACCTCGGTGGTGGTCGTGACGTCGCTGTTCGGGATCCCGCGGATATCGTTCCACTCGCGAACGGTCAGCGGGATCACGGTGCCGTGACGCGGACGGACGACACCCGCGTTGGTCATCGTGATCGCCTTGGCGTTCCAGGTCGGGGCCTCGACGTTCTCGTGACACGCGGCCTGGTATCCGCCTCCGTTCGTGTACCGGTCACCCCACAGGTAGAACTGGCCGGGGCAGGAGGTGTCACCGGGGTTCGCCTTGAAGATGACCGGTCCCTCGTACCCCTGGTTGGCGACCCACGTCGTGCGGCCAAGTGCCGGCGCGACCAACGTCCAGTTGTCGATGTTGCTGTCCAGGAAATCGGTGTGCTTCTCCGAGAAGATGTCCGAGCCCTGGTTGCCAGCCTCGTTCTTGGTCACCCGGTAGTAGTGGTCACCGACCCGGATCGCGGTCGTGTCGATTCGCGACAGCGGAGCCGGATCCTGCCAGACCTGGGGAGCGGAGAACGTCTGGAAGTCTCGCGTCGTGGCATACCACATCTGCGCGTTGCCCTGACCGGTGCGGTTCACGGGGTCGCTCCACAGCGACTGAGCCCAGAACACGACGTAGGCGCCGATTTCCTCGACCCACAGCGACTCTGGTGCGAAGGCGTTCCCCGCGTTGCCGGGCGCGACCTTCACGTGCCGCTGAGGGGTCCAGTTCACAAGGTCGTGTGATTCGAACACCTCGATGTACTGGGTGTCGTTGATGGCGTATCCACCCTGGTCGTACCAGTTCAGGTCGGTGGCGATCATGTAGAACGTGTCGCCGTCAGGTGAGCGGACGATGTGCGGGTCACGAAGCCCCTGGTCGCCCAGTTGGGAGATGAGTGACGGCCGACCTCCGGTCAGACCGGTCCAGTCCAGGGCGGTGTTTCCGTTGGATGTGGCGAACATGATCTGCTCGCCGTCGGCAATTCCCTCACCCTTGAAGTACCCCATGAAGTACCGCTCGTACTCCTCGGAACGTGGCATGGCGGTGATGGTCACCGGGAACGACTTCTTCCGCGAGGCCGTGCCCTTGGTGATGGTCGCCGTCAGGGTGGCGGCAACGTCCTCATGGCCGAAGGCCGGGCGGGTTACCTCACCCGTCGGGGTGACGAGGCTTGCGGTCGACCTCCAGGTGATCGTGGATCCGAACTCGCCCCTGGCAGCGAGGTCGAGGTTTCCGCGCACGTCGTCGGTAGCGTCCACTGTCAGGTCGGAGGCGTCACGGTCGACCGCCTGCCCATTGTCGAACTCGGCCTTCACCACCACCGGGATTTCCCGTGTGGTGACCTCCTCGGCACCCTTGCGGACAGTCGCTGTGAGAATGACTGTCGCGTCGGGCTGCCCCTGGCCTGGCCGGGTGATCCTGCCGGTCACCGCAACCTTGCGCGCGCTGGCGAGGGCCGGCGGGGTGTAGACCTCGACGACCGACGGGTCCGAACTACTCCAGGTGATGGCCGAGCCCGCCACGGAACCCACCTTGGGCAGAACGACATCTCGTACGACCGCACTGGTCAGGCCGAGGTCGATGGCCGCGGCGTCGGCGCGAACGCCATCGGAGACGGTCTTCTCCGCCAGGACGATTGTCTCGTCGAGACTCACTGCCCGGTCGTACACGCGGAAGTCCCGGATGGTTCCGCGGAACGAGTAGTGGCCCGACGTCTGCGAGCGACCGAGGAAGTTGCAGTTGGTCCCCGCAGCGTTCACCGACGGCGCCGTGGTCAGGTCAGTCGACGTCGCGTGCAGCACGCCGTCGAGGTAGAGCCTGCCGGTCCAGCTCGTGCCGTTCGAGTTCAGTGACTGGGTGTAGGTGACGTGGGTCCACGCTCCCTCGAGCATGCGGACCCGGTTCTGTTGGAGGTTCGCCGGACCCACGGCGACGCGGAACCGCTGCGTGTTCGACGCGAAGATGGAGCCCTCTGCGCCGGTGTCGACGTCGCACGACCCGGACTTACGGCCAAAACCCCACATCTGGTGCTCGCCGACGTTTGCCGGATCGACCCACACGTCATAGTCGACGGTGAGGTTGGACATGCCGGCGGTGATGTCGTTCGGCAGTGCCACGTATGCGCCGTCGAGGGCGCTCTCGTAGGAGTCGGGGTTGAACCTGAGTCCTTCGCCGGTCAGGGACGCCTCCTCGGGATTCACGAGTGTGGCGTTCGCCGCCGCGCCCGCGCTACCCGAGTTGACCAACGTCGTCCCACTGGTCTCGTCGAGGGCGAAGTGGTGCACCAGACCCTCGTTGAGCTGCTCCTCGGCAGCGTGCGAGGGCGTCGCCGCGAACGAGACCGAAAGAAGCGCACCCAGTGCCAGGACCGCGACACCTCTACCCTTGCGACTCAGCCCGAGACGTGGCCTTCGCTGTCGCAGTCTCAACTGATCCTCCTTGATCGGGGTGAGGTTCTCTCTAAGGTGGACGGAGCTGTTAACGCTAACTACGGTGCGCTGCCGGGTCAACGCAGTCCGTTGCGGCCTGAGGGTCACGGAGCCCCGAGGTTGATGTGCCCACCGGTCGGCCTGTCGGGGTTCAGGTACGCCAGTGGTCCCGGATCCCTTGCCGGGCCGGGCCGTACGCGGGCCAGGAGGCGGGGCCATCAGTGGTGGACGCCGGAACGGCCGGGCGCCCCGAACGCCGCTACCTCGCCGAACCGATCCTCCAGTGGCTGGCCGATAACCCGACAGACCCAGTCGCCGATCTGGAGGCGGAAGTCACCGCGCTGCCTCCTGGTCCGGGCCGGGAAGGCCTGCTCGGCGGCCAACTGTGAACGGTGGAGCTTCCGAGCACCGGCACGGGGGGTCGGCGGCCTGGTGCGAGCCCGGTTTGGGGGAGCAGGTTGGAGGCAGCGGGGCGGCGTCCCGTTTCCCGTGGAGTCCTCCGCGGTTCTGCCTGCTGGAGTCCGTCACGTTGCCGCTGGTCGTGAAGGCGTGTGCATCACTGTCTGTGTTCGGCCACCCAGTGGGCGAGGCCGCCGCCGGGGACAGCGACGAAGCGGAATCCCGGGAGTCCCGGCGGCGGCATACTCGTGACTGTGAACGCCTCGTACTGATCGTCCGGCTCCACGACGAGGACTGCGGTGTCGGCGAAGGTCAGAGTCAACCGACCGTCCTTGCGAATCTCGGCGGCCGTGATCTGCGCTTGGTGCCTGTCGAGCAACGGTGCCAGACCTGTCGACGTCGAGGGGTCGAACCGGCCTTCGGCACCGGGTGCGCCGTAGGAGAACTCAGTTTCGATACGGATCTCGATCCAGGCCTCGACTATGAGCGTGAATGCAAAGTCGATCCGCAGTTGTGTCACGACGCCGTCGCCGACCGGTAGCAGCCACTTACCGGTCTGCTCGATCAGCCCGGTCGGTTCCACGCGCTCGGTCATGGACCCATGCTTCCCTGGATCCTCCAGGTCGTCGCCGAGTATCCGGATCTGCCGCGGCGGCCCAGACCACCACGAAAGCCGGGTTCCCGGCGGCACATCGGCCGTAGACGGCGTCCGTGGGGCTATGCGGAACAACCAGCTCCGGTGCGAAAACTCGCCGAATGACGAGCAGAATCTCGTTCCACGAATTCGCCCATCAACTGCACCGCGAACGGCGCCACCCACGGTTGGATCAAGCCGACCACCCGCTCCAGCCGCCGTTGCCGTACCCGGCCATCGTGATGTCGGGTGTACAGGAAATACAGCACCGAACGCCGCGTGGCGGACAGCGCCGCCTCCGCGGCAACGGACGGCTCGTCGGAGTAGATCCGGTACTCCGGCAGGCGGATTACCGGTGTGGTCAGGCGAAGAGGTTGCCGGTGATGTCGGCGTAGAAGTCGGCGGGATCGCGGGAGAGGGAGGCCTTGACGTTGGCGGTGGGCTTGTCAGCGATGACCTCGATCTTGCCTGCTTCCAGTCCGTCGAGGGCCTGGGCGACCACCTCGTGGGGCGCGAGCTTGGGGATGTCGACGCCGGCCATCATGTCCGTGTCGGCGATCGCCAGCGCCAGGGCGGTGACCAGAGTCTTCTGGTCGGCCAACTCGAGTCGGATGCCATTCGTCAGGGACCACTCCGCGGCCTTGGAGGCGGCGTAGCCGTTGCTGCCGGGGCTGAAGGTGTACCAGCTCAGCGCCGAGATGACGTTGAGGATGGCGCCACCGGCAAGCCTGGGCGCGAAGGCGCGGGTGACGTTGAGGGTGCCCCAGAAGTTGGTGTCGAGGTCGCGGCGGATGTTCTCCGTGGAGGGGCCGAGTAGCGGGGCTTCAGTGGAGGTGCCGGCGTTGTTGATGAGGATGTCGAGGTTCTCCACCTTGCCTGCGGCGGCCTCGATTGACGCGGGATCCGTGATGTCCAGTTGGAGCGCGATGGCGCCGGGGATGTCGATGCTTTCCAGGCGACGGGCGGTCGCATAGACGGTGGCGCCCCGGGTGAGGAGGGCTTCGGCGAAGGCCTTGCCGAGGCCGCGGTTGGCTCCGGTCACGAGAGCTGTTGAGCCGTTGATTTGCATATCGCCACGCTAAAACCTCACGTTGACGTCAGGGGCAAACTTGTGCGAGGTGAATCACGCTCGCTCGTGTCGGCGGCGCTCGGGTCGAATCCGGGGTAGAGCGGCACCGGGAGCCGGCGCCCACGCGCGTCGAGCCACATCGAGGACGGGCCGGGCAGGATTCGTACGCCGTGGGAGGCCCAGATCGGACCCCAGGTCGCTCGCACACTGTCATACGAGACCTACCCCGGCACACCAGAGGCCATGAATCGGTGGTCCGCCCTCGGCGACACGCTCCGCCCTCACCCGAAGCAAACCCGCCACCCGCCAACAACGCCGCACCTTGAACATCCGAATGACACGAATGCGAAACGCGCTCTCAGCGTGCTGATGGTGCTCACGGTGCCTTCCGTGCCTCGGACAACTCACGCCTGAACGCATGGACTTGACACTCGAAATGCCGAGACTGCGAATGCGCACACGCCCTCCTCGGTCGGCCGTATGGTGACCGAGAGACTGCCGTCGGGACATCTTCCATGCTGAAGGGGAGTCGGTCGCGATGCGAGAAATTAGCGACGAGTTTTTCTTTACTATGGCAGAAGTTTCTGGTGCTCTTGTCGGCACACTTCTCGTCGGAGTCTTCTTTTACCTCGACTCCGACCTGCACAAGACCCGCCGGGGCGCAGCTGCGGCCGACCGCTACATGCGCTCGGGAGTGCGGTGGATCTTCTTGGTCTCGGCCGTGCCGCTCATCGTGTCGCTCACACTCGCCGGCCTGAAGCCGATCTGGGGTGCTCTTACTTTCATCGCGCTCTCGGTGGTGCTGGTTGCCTCAACTGTCGACACGACCTACCGCACAGTCTCTCGCGGCGGCTCGGCCATATCGACTGCGTTCGTTGTCAACGAAGTCGCCACCACGGCAGCGGTTGTCGTCCTTGTGACGCTTCCCTGGGTGCTTGGTGGCTGGGTGCCACCGCCATCCGCCTTCGTGCCCTCGCTTCTGCTGGCCTTGGGATCTGGCTTTTTCAGCATTGTGGCGCTCGTCATGACTCTCTTCGGGCCGGCCCGGCATGACGACGCCCCTGCATAGCACCCGCCGTGCGCTCGTGCAGGCTTCGCACTGCCCGAGGGGTGCTGCACCGTGCTATGGCCGATTACGGAAGCTGGGCTCCTCGCTGGAGAGTTGCTGATTCAAGCCACGGCTGGCGTGATGATCGCGCGGACGGCTCCGAAGATTTCCGGCGCGATGGAGCGCTTGAAACTGTTCGACGGTGCCGCGACGTGGTCATTCATCCAACCGGGATCACGGTCCTCGGCCCGTCTATCAGGGTATGAACTGCGGCACCACGTCGGCGAGTGCATGGTCGAGGATTTCCAGGCCCAGGTCCAGCTCTGCGTGGCTGGAGGTGAGCGCTGGCGCGATGCGGAAGACGCCGCCCATGCCCGGCAGCTGCACCACGTTCATGTGCAGGCCCAGCTCCAGGCAACGCCCTGTCACCGCGGCGCCCAGAGCGTCGGCCGGTCGTTTCGACTCCCGGTCCCTGACCAGCTCGAGCCCGACCAGCAGCCCGCGGCCGCGCACGTCGCCGACCACGGGGTGCCGTTGGCTGATCTCCTGAAGGCCCTTCCGCAGGTACGAGCCCAGTTGCGCCGCCTGTTCGTCGAGCCGGTCGTCCTCCAGCACGTCCAGGACCGTGTTGCCGACCGCGGCGACCAGCGGGTCCGAGACGTGCGTGGTGAAGAAGAGGAAGCCGCGTTCGTGCGCCGTCTGCTCGATCTCGGGGCTGGTCACCACAGCGGCCAGCGGCAGGCCGGCGCCGAGCGTCTTGGACAGGGTCAGGATGTCCGGCACGACGCCGTCACGCTGGAACGCGTACCACTCTCCGGTGCGGCACAGACCGGTCTGCGCCTCGTCGAGGATCAACAGCCCGCCCCGCTCGTGCACCTTGTCGCGCAGCGCCACGAGGTATCCCGGCGGTAGGTCGATCACCCCGCCGGAGCTGAGGATCGGCTCGACGAGGCACGCCGCCAGGCTGCCCACCGACTGGGCGTCGAACAGCTCGAACGCGAACTCCAGCTGATGCCGCCAGTCCAGCTCGCCGCTGGGAGAGGTGAAGTCGGGCCGGTACGCGTTCGGTGTGGGGATCGCGAAGTTGCCGGGCGCCGCGGGCCCGTACCCCTTGCGCCCCGAGCTGTAGGTGGCGCTCGCCGCAGCCTGCGTCATCCCGTGCCAGGACCGGGCGAACGAGATGATTTCGTGCCGGCCGGTGACCAGCTTCGCCATCCGGATCGCCGCCTCGTTGGACTCCGCGCCGGTGGTGAGCAGCAGGACCTTGTCCAGCGGCGCGGGCAGCGAGCCGGCGAGGCGGCGTGCCAGCTCGACCACGGGCCGGCTCAGCATGCCACTGAACAGGTGGTCGAGAGTGGCTGCCTGCCGCTGGATCGTGGCTACGACGGCCGGGTGGGAGTGACCGAGGATCGCGCTCATCTGCCCCGACGTGAAGTCGAGCAGGCGGCGGCCGTCGGCGGTGAAGACGAAACTGCCCTCGGCGCGGTCGATGATCTCGCGTACGAAGCTGCCCGCGCCGATGTAGCGGACCAGGTGACGATCGGCGTCGGACCAGAACGAATCAGCCATGGATCGACGCTAGGCAGCCCGGACAGGCACGTCCATCGCACATTTCCGCTGTCGCTGTTAAGCAAAGCCGTACAGTCGGCGGTCATGACGCTGAATCCGTGGCGACTGCGCCTGCTCGCCGACCTGGCGACCTACGGCACCGTCCGGGCCGTTGCGCAGCGCGGCAACCTGAGCCCGTCGGCGGTTTCGCAGCAGCTGACCACTCTGGAACGGGAGACCCGGACCGCGCTGCTCGAACGCACCGGGCGGCGGGTGCGGCTCACTGCGGCCGGAATGTTGCTCGCCGGCCGGGCTCGGGAGATCCTCGCTGCCATGGACGCGGCCGAGGCGGAACTGCGCCGCCTCGCCGACGAGCCCGCCGGCACGGTTACCGTGGCCGCGTTCCAGAGTGCGGTGCAAGCCCTCGCCGAACCGGCGCTTGTCCGTCTCGCGGCCCGACACCCGGATCTGAACGTGGTGTTGCTGGAGCTGGAGCCGCACGAGAGCATGCCGGCGCTGCGTCGCGGCGACGTCGACCTGATCATCACGACGGCCGACTTCGCCGGCGCCGAGCTCTCCCCGGAGATCCACCTGGTGCCGCTCGCCACCGACCCGATCGTGCTCGTACTGCCCCCGGAGCATCCGCTGACCAGCGCCGAGTCGGTCGCCCTTGAGGCGTGCGCGCAGCAGCCCTGGACGTTCGACGTCGACGGCTCGTACATGTCCGAGCTGTCCACCCGGCTGTGCCGGGAGGCCGGCTTCGAGCCCGTGGTGATCTGTCGGTTCAACAACTACATGCTGGCGCTCCAGCACGTGGAGAACGGCCGCTCGATCACCATGCTGCCGAAGCTGGCGGTGGACCCGCGATACCGGGTGGTGACCCGACCGCTGAGCCCGCCGCTGACCCGGCGCATCACCGCCGGGGCCCGGCGACCGGCCGCGTCACGCCCCGAGGTGACGGCCGTGCTCAATGCCCTGAGAGCAGGTGACTGACCTTGGCCGGACCGTCGGTCGGGCCAGCGCCCGCTCCTCGGCCTCGCGATCGGAGCCATTGTGCCTTCCTTTCGATTCGGGATGCTACGCACGAGTTCAGGCCGGAGGGTCGAGCCCCTGTTCGCGACGCAGTTGCTCCTGAGCGAGGATGCTGGCCCGGCCCAGCACATCGACCTGGGCGGGGTTGTAAAGACCGACGACGGCGTCGATCAACGTCTGGCGCGTGACGTGCTCGCTCTTCGACAGATGTCGGGCGGGGTCACGCAGCCAGGGATAGTCGACCAGATGCTGCGCCAGGCGCGCGGCGAGCTTCTCGGCGAGGTTCTGGCGGGTCGCCTCGTCGGCGTCGGGCGGCAGGGTGTCGATGTCGTGGCTGACGGGATCCGTGTCGGCGTCCGCCATGCGCCGCAGGTCCTTCATCACGTTCTCGTCGTTGAGCTGGGTGAAGACGTGGATGAGCGAGGTGTCGGACACGGTCAGCCGCGGCGCGCCCGACTCGAAGCCCGCGGGCGCGTCAGCTGGCGCCCCGTCGCGCAGAATGATCGCGATGTCGGAGCGAGCTCGGCGTAGACGCTCGACCTCGGCCGCCAGGTCGGCGTCGACCTGACGCAGCACTTCCGGGGCGGGGGCGCCGCCCGTGGTGATCGCGCCGATCCGGGACAGGGGCACACCCAGCTCTACGAGCCGCCGGATGCGCAGGAGGACGACGAGATGCTGTATCCCATACTGCTTGTATCCGTTCGGTCGGCGCTCGGGCTCGTCGAGCAGTCCGAGCCGGTGGTAGTGCCGAATGGTGTTCACCGTGGTGCCGGCGAGTTTCGCGAGCTCACGGGTGCTCCAGGCCACGTCGGTTGCGCCGATGAATCGGATCTCGCCTCGGTGCCGGAGGCCCAGCTGGTCGGCGTCACCGGACGGATCCAGCACTTCGAGGGACCGAGCGGGCAGTCCACCCGCGACGGCCCGCTCATCACCGAGAGGAAGACCGCCCAGAGCGATCTCCGGCGGCGTGGCGTCGCCGCGTCGTGCGAGGACGGTGCCAGCAACGCGGTCGTACGGGGCGATCCATGCCCTTTCGCCCGTCAGCGAGGCTGGACCAGGCCGTTGTCGTACGCGAAGATCACCGCCTGGATCCGGTCGCGGGCTCCGATCTTGAACAAGACCCGTCCGACGTGCTTCTTCACGGTCGACTCGGTCAGCGTGAAGCGTTCGGCGATCTCGGTGTTGGTGGCGCCCTGGCCGATCGCCTCGAGCACCTCCCGCTCCCGCTCGCTCAGCGTGCTCAGGCGGGGATTCTCGGAGGTGGCCGGCGCCGGTTCCTGCAGGTAGGCGTCCATCAGCTTGCGGGTCAGGCTGGGGGCTACCACTGAGTCTCCGCTCGCGACAGCGCGGATGCCGGCGATCAGTTCCTCCGGGCGCGCGTCTTTGAGTAAGAAGCCGCTCGCTCCGGCTCGAAGTCCGGCGTAGACGTATTCGTCCAGATCGAATGTGGTCAGGATCAGCACGTGGGTGCGTGAGCCGGCCGCGGTTATGCGGCGGGTGGCCTCGATGCCGTCCATGCCGGGCATGCGCACGTCCATCAGCACCACATCGGGCCGGGTCTGATCGACTTTCCGCACTGCCTCGGCGCCGGTGGCGGCCTCACCCACCACGGTGATGCCGGGGGTGCCGTCGAGCAGCATCTTGAAGCCCATTCGCTGCAACTGCTGGTCGTCGACGATCAGGACGGTGGTCATGAGGGCTCCTTGAGGACTACGTCAACGAGCCAGCCGTTCTCCACCGGGCCGGCGGTCACTATCCCGCTGTACATGGCGGCGCGTTCGCGTATGCCGAGCAGGCCGTGGCTTGGAGGGGCCGGTATGGCACGGCCGTTGTCGAGAACGCGTACCCGTACCTCTCCGTGGCAGGCAGCGAGAGTGACTGTCGCGGACGCGCCGCGCCCCGCGTGTTTGAGGGTGTTGGTGAGCGCTTCCTGGACGATGCGGTAGACCGCGAGCTGCAGCCCCTTGCCGAGGGTGTGCAGCTCGCCCGAGGTGGAGTAGGTGACTGGCAGCCCGGCTGCCCGCACGCTCGGCAGCAGCCGGTCGAGATCGTCGATGCCGGGCTGCGGTCTCAGCTGCGGACCAGGGTCACCCTCGCGCAGCACGCCCAGCACCCGGCGCAGCTCCGCGAGCGCCTGGCGGCCGGTCTCGCCGATCAGCCGGAGCGGTTCGGCGGTCTGCTCCTGCCGCGATCTGGCGAGGGCGGCGCTGCCGTCGGCGAGGCCGACGATCACCGACACGTGATGGCCGACGATGTCGTGCATCTCGCGGGCCACCCGGGCCCGCTCCTCAGCGACGGCCAGGCGGGCCTGCTGATCCCGTTCGATCTCGAGGCGGGCGGCCCGGTCCTCCAGGGCGATGAGGTACGCCCGGCGGGTGCGCACCGCGACGCCGGACGCGACCGCGGCCGCCTCTGTGCCGATCGCCAGGAGCAGGGTGGTGACGCGGTTCTCCGTCACCGGGTTGATCAGGTAGATCTCGGCGACCAGCAGCGCGAGGGCGATCCCGGAGGCCCAGGCCAGCGCCCGCCACGAACCGCGGGAGGCCACCCCGAACAGCATCACGAGCAGGATCACTCCGGCGCCGACGCCGACGTCCAGCAGTCCCTCGATCAACTCGATGGTCGCGGTGGCCAGGAACGCCGGGAACGGGTACCGCCGCCGCCAGTAGAGCGGTGGCAGCAGCACCAGGGTCGCGATGGTCGCCGACAGGGGTTTCTCGATGATGTTCGGGATGCTGAAGAGCACGATCGGGACGGCTACCAGGGTGTCCATGACCCACGGGTGGCGCCGGTCGAACGCCCGCAGCCGTGCCTGCCGGTCCACGAGCCATCCCTGCGTGCTCATCGCCCGAGTCTCCCTTACGCGTCGGTCTTTTTGAGCCGATAGGCGGTGGCGGTGAGCGTCACGGCCACGTACCCGGCGAAGACTGCGATTCCGGCCCACGGACCCAGCGTGCCGTCCGTGGGGGCCAGTGCCATCACGGCGCTGCCCGCGTTGCTGGGCAGGTAGGGGGTGACGGCATCGGCGATCGAGTCCGGCAGCAGCGGGGCCAGAACGGGCACGACCAGCAGCGCGCCGGACAGGATCGCGATGGCGCCGGCGCTGGAGCGGACGAGCATGCCGAGCGCGACGCCGAGCGCCGCGACCAGCCCCAGATAGAGGCCGGCGCCGAACAGGGCCCGCACGACGCCCTCGTCACCGAGGCCCAGACCGTCGACCTTCTCGTTGAGCACGGCCGACCCCAGGGCGAAAGCCGCGAAGGCGCCGATGGTCATCGTCACGAAGGCGGCTGCCCCGGCCACGAGGCCCTTTGACCACAGCACCGGCAACCGGCGCGGCACCGCGGCCAAAGTCGCCCGGATCATGCCGGTGGTGTATTCGCTCGCCCCCAGCAACGCGCCGAGCACGCCGACGGACAGGGCGGCCAGGACGCTGCCCGACAGGGCCAGATCGACCGAGGTCGGGCCCTCACCCGAGAAGGACGCCGAGGCGATCATGCCGAAGGCGATCAGGAGGAAGACGGAGATGCCGGTCGTGATCCAGGTGGAGCGCAGGGAAGAGAACTTGGTCCATTCGGCGGCGACGACGCCACCAGGGGTGATCTTCATCGGGAGGCCTCGTATTCGACAGCGTCGCGGGTCAGGTCCATGAACGCCTCTTCGAGGGAGGAGTTCTGCGGGGTGAGTTCGAACAGTGGGATGCCGCGGCTGGCCGCGGCCAGCCCGATCTTGCGGGCGGAGGTGCCGGCGACGAGCAGTTCCTCGGCGCCGGTCGAGGTGACCGTGATGCCAGGGCCGGCAATCGTCGTACGCAGCGCGTCGGGGGCGGGAGTGACGACGCGGACGCCCTCGGCGGTCACGAAGTCGGCCACTGTGGTGTCGGCCAGCAGTCTGCCCCGGCCGATGATGACCAGGTGGTCCGCGATCAGCGACACCTCGCTCATCAGGTGTGAGGACAGCATCACGGTGCGGCCCTCGGCGGCCAGGCCGGTGAGCAGGTTGCGCACCCAGAGGACACCCTCGGGGTCGAGGCCGTTGACCGGCTCGTCGAGCATCACCACGGCCGGGTCGCCGAGCAGCGCGGCGGCAATGCCGAGTCGCTGGCCCATGCCAAGGGAGAACGCACCGACCCGCTTGTGGGCGACGGCCGAGAGACCGGCCAGGTCGAGCACCTCGTCCACGCGCGAGCGCGGGATGCCGTTCGTGCGAGCCAACGCCAGAAGGTGGCTGACCGCCGTCCGGCCCGGGTGTGCGGCCTTGGCGTCGAGCAGAACGCCGATGTCGCGCAGCGGTGCCTGCGACGACGCGTACGGCTTGCCGTTGACCAGCACGTCGCCGGAGGTCGGCGCATCGAGACCGACGATCATCCGCATGGTCGTCGACTTGCCGGCGCCGTTGGGGCCGAGGAAGCCGGTGACCTGTCCGGGCTTCGCGGTGAACGACAGACGGTCGACGACCGTCTTCGCACCGTATCGCTTGGTTACCTCGCGTACCTGAATCATGCTCACCACGCTAGGTCCGGGCACAGCCCTCATCGTGGTACCGCGGTCGGCATTACCGGCCCGCCGTTGGTACCCAGGTTCTACTGGCCATCGCTACGTAAGGGTGTTTCACCGACGCGAACGCCGCCCCGCCGATGCAAGCGTGGAGCCAGCCGTACCACGGGGGAGGAGCTGACGTGGCCTGGAGCACCCGGGAGCTCTACATCTGCCAGCAGCCGCCCGGAAATGGTGCGGCCTCAAGCCGGGCGACGACGATCTCGCGAATGACCTCGTCATTGATGTAGGCGGGAAATAGCCGGGCGTACAACCGCCGAAATGGTGAACCGTGTCAGCCGACGACTGATCGGGGACTTGGTGGTGGCGTGGCTGACGCAACCCCGGCCGCCCGGGTCGGAGGTCACTTCAGACCGACCCGCCAGGGCCGCTATGCGGTGGACGGGGTGATGAGCTCATCGGCGACCCAACGCGCGACGGCAGCGGGGTAGGGCGCCGGCAGCGTGAGCACGATGTGCCCGAAGCCGGCACCGATCGCCCTGCCGATGGCGTCGCGGGTGAGCCTGGGCTGGTCATAGGAGACGGGCAGGTTGATCGAGCGGGTGATCGATGCGGGGTCGCGGCCGATTTCGGCGCAGTAGCGTTCCAGCAGGGTGCTGCGGCTGACGGCGTCGTCGACGTCCCCGCTGGCGATGTTCCAGATGTCCGCGTGCTCGGCGACCACCCGCAATGTGGCGGCGGAGCGGCCACCGATGACGATCGGCGGGTGCGGGCGCTGCACGGGCTTGGGGCTGGCGAACGCTCCGGTGAGGTCGACGTACGTTCCGTGGAAGTCGAACGGCTCCTTGTCGGTCCAGAGTCGACGGATGACCGTGAGCGCCTCGGCGAGGCTGCCCACGGCGTCGTTGGTGTCGGCGAAAGGCAGGCCGTGCGCGGCGTACTCCTGCCGGGCCAGGGGGTGACCAGGCCGTGACCCGACGCCGATGCCGAAGTCGAGGCGTCCGCCGGAGACGATGTCGACGACCGTGGCGATCTTGGCGAGCATCGCGGGAGGCCGGAAGCGGTTGCTGGTCACCATCACGCCCAGTCGCAGCCGCTCGGTCTGCGCGGCGAGGGCGGAGAGCAGGGTCCAGCCTTCGTACGCCGGTCCGCCCGGGTCGCCACCGATGGGCATGAGGTGGTCGAACAGCCACGCGTGCTCGATCTCGGCGATGGCGTCCGCTTCCTGCCATACCCGCAGGATGTCGTGGTAGTCGACGTGCATCGGGGCGGTCATGATCCCGAAGCTGGGCGAGGGCTTGCTTGGCATGGGTCCGTTCGTCCTTTCGACGCCGAGCTGGAAGGTCTGGCTGCGCGGCGGGTCAGCGGCAGGCGGACGCGTGGGCGCACGTCCGCCTGCCGCCTGGTCACTGACACGTGCCGGGTGATCAGCGGCGGCGCAGCGTCGGGTCGAGTAGAGCGGGCGGGGTGTCGTTCTTCTCGTGGGCGGCGAGGTCGACGCCGGGAGCCACGATCGCGTCGATCGCGTCCAGTACGTCGGTGGGGAGCACCGTGTCCGCGGCGGCGAGCTGCGAGTGGAGGTGGTCCGTCGTGCGGGGGCCGATGATCGCGCTGGTCACGCCCGGGTGTGCGGTGACGAAGCCGAGCGCGAGTTGGATGATGCTCAGGCCAGCCTCGTCGGCGACTGTGGCGAGTTGCTCGACGGCGTCGAGCTTGGCGCGGTTGGCGGGGATGCTGATGTCGTAGCGCTGCCGCATGAAGCCCGAGCGGTTCGTGCTGATGTCCTGGCCGGCGCGGATCGCGCCGGAGAGCCAGCCCGATGCCAGCGGGCTCCAGGCGAGCACGCCCATGCCGTACTCCTGGGTCGCGGGGAGCACGTGGGTCTCGATGCCGCGTTGCAGGATCGAGTAGTTCGGCTGCTCGGTGACGTATCGGCTCAGATGTCCCTCGCGGGCGGCCCACTGCGCCTGCACGATGCGGTAGGCGGGGAAGGTCGAGGAGCCGAAGTAGCGGATCTTGCCCGCGCGTTGCAGGTCCGTCAGCGCCGCCAGCGTCTCGTCGTCGCTTGTCGTCGGGTCCCACCGGTGCATCTGATAGAGGTCGACGTGGTCGACGCCGAGGCGGCGCAGGCTGTTGTCCAGCGCGGTGACCAGCCAGCGGCGCGAGCCGCCCCGCTGGTTGCGGTCGTCGCCCATCGGCAGGGTCGCCTTGGTGGCCAGGACGACGTCGTCGCGGCGGCCGGCGATGGCCTTGCCGACCATCTCCTCGGACTGGCCGCCGCTGTAGGCGTCGGCGGTGTCGATGAGGTTGATCCCCGCGTCGAGTGCTGCGTCGACGATGGCGGTGGCGTCCTCCTGGGTGGTGTTGCCGATCTTGCCGAAGTTCATCGCGCCGAGTACGAGGGTGCTGACCTGCACGCCAGTGCGACCCAGGGTGCGGTATTGCATGATTGTTTCTCCTTCGCGTCCGGCGGTCCACGGTTTGGTGGCAGCCCGCCCGGTCAGTATGGTGGGTAAGCGGAACGAGGTTCCGATAGTCAACATACGGAACGACGTTCCGGATGCCAAGCGGAGTGACGGAGGTAACGCGACGTGGCCGACATCGACAGCGGCTCGGAGCGACCGGTCCCGCGCAAGCGGGCCGACGCCCGGCGCAACGAGAGGGCCCTGCTCGACGCTGCCGCCGCGGCGTTCGTCACCTCCGGCGTCGACGTCCCCGTGCGCGACATCGCCGTACGGGCGGGCGTTGGCGTGGGCACGATCTACCGGCACTTCCCCAGCCGGGCCGACCTCATCGTCGCCGTCTACCGGCACCAGATCGAGGCGTGCGCCGAGGCGGGACCGGCCCTGCTGGCCGACAGCTACACACCGCACGCCGCCCTGGCGCAGTGGATCGACCTGTTCGTCGACTTCCTGGTCACCAAGCACGGTCTCGCCGCAGCGCTACAGTCCGACGACGCCGCCTTCCAGAGCCTGCACGCCTACTTCCTCGACCGGCTCGTCCCGGTCTGCGACCAACTCCTCGACGCCGCCGTCGCCGCTCAAGAGATCCGCCCCGACATGGACGCCTACGGGCTGCTGCGCGGCGTCGGCAATCTCTGCATCGGCGCGGGCAACGATCCTCGTTACGACGCACGCCGCCTGGTCGACCTCCTCGTGGCCGGGCTTCGCGTCCGCTAGGACCTGTTTCAGAGCGCGGTGCCGCCCGAAGCGTCGATGACCTGACCGGTCACCCAGCGCCCCTCGTCCGAGGCGAGGAAGGCGATGATGCTGGCCACGTCGTCCGTCTCGCCGAGCCGGCCGAGGGCGACGCGCGCCGTCTGCTGCGCCGCGAGTTCCGGATTGTCGACCAGATATTGGCTGTTCCGGGTCATGACGATGCCGGGTGACACCGCGTTGACGGTGATCCCGCGGAGGCCCAAATCCAGCGCCATGTCGTAGCTGAACCAGTTCAGCGCCGCCTTGCTGACGCCGTAGGCCAGCAGATCCGGGCTTCCGACTCTGGCCGCGGTGCTGGAGACGTTGATGATCCGGCCGCCGTCGCGCAGTCGCGGCAGCGCGTGCTTCGTGATGAAGAACGGCGCCTTCACGTTCACGGCCATCACCTGGTCGAACTCGTCCTCGGGGAGGTCGGCCAGTCGGGCGAAGCTTCCCTTGCCGGCGTTGTGGACGAGGATGTCGATCTTCCCGTCGGGCACGAGCTCCCGGCCCGCCGTGTCGAAGGTCTCCCAGAAGCGAGCCGCGTCGCCGGGTGTGCCCAGCTCGGTGTGCACGGCGAATGCACGTCCGCCTTCCTTGCGGATGCGCTCCACCGTGTCGCGGGCCGCCGCCTCGTCGTGGCCATAGCCGACGGCGACCGTCGCCCCGTCACGGGCGAACCGCTCGACGGTCGCCCGGCCGATTCCGTGACTGCCGCCGGTGACGACGGCCACTTTGTTCTGCAGTGCTCCTGACATGACCGCTCCTTTGTTGAATGATCGCTCAAGAGGAACCGTAGCTCCTTCTTGAGCGATCCACCAACAAATCTCCAGCCCGCTTTTGAGCGATCGCTCTAGAATGGGGTCATGGACACACCAGAGGTACGGCGAGGCCGGCCGCCGACCTTCGACCGGGCGGCGGCACTGGCGGCCGCCACCCGCCTGTTCTGGGAGAACGGGTACGAGGGGACCTCGATCAACGACCTGACCCGGGCGATGGGCATCCGGCCCGGCAGTCTCTATGCGGCGTTCGGCGACAAGAGGTCCCTGTTCAACGAGGTCATCGAGGCGTACGGTCGCTCCCCGGCCGGCGAGTTCGTCTGGGCAGCCATGGCCAGGGAGCCGACGGCCTTCGATGCCTTCCACCGCATCCTGCTCGACGCGGCGGCGATGTACACCGACGCCGAGACGCCGGCCGGAAACCTGCTCTGCAGCGCGGCTGCGGCCGACACCGATGTCGCCACCTACATGCGCGACCTGCGCAACGCCAGCGTCGGCACCTTCGAGAAGCGCCTGACAACCGCCCGGCAAGAGGGCGAACTACCGGCGGCAGCCGACCCCCGCAAGCTTGCCGCGTATTTCACGGCCGTCATGCACGGCATGTCCCAGCGCGCCCGGGATGGCGCCACGGCGGCGGAGCTCACCGATACCGCGGAACTGGCCATGGCCGCCTGGCCGACGCGCTGACCGCTGCGGATCTCCCTGGCTCCCGGCGAACCAGGGACTCGTACGGGCCGATGGCTGGCGCCGACCGGCGTCTCGGGTCGCCTGACGCCGCGCCTGCAGGTGTGGTGTGAATCGATGTACAGCGGTGCGGGTGAGCGGGCTGAAGCCCGCCGCGCGTCCGTCATCGGAGACACCGATCCCACGGCATCATCCTGAGCGGGCCCTTCAGGCTGGAGACCTCTTCGGCGCGCCCGAAGAGGTAGGACCGGGTCCGCCTGGTTGAGCCCGGCGGGCCTTCCCGATCCGACCGAGATGTGTGTGATCGAACCCCTCGGTCGTCTTCAGGCCGTAACCAAGGGCGCGGTCGACCGCGGTCGGCCGTCCCGGGTGTCAGCGATCCCTGCGCCGCAACGCCGGCTCGGTGTCGGCGAGAAAGCTCCACAGCGTACGCGCCGGCCGTCCGATGACCTGCTCGACGGTGTCGGTCACCTCCGCGAAGCCGCCGGCGCGCACCCGCTCGAACGTCAGCGCGGAGAGGTCTCGTTCGAAGCCCTCAAGACCGGCAACAGCCTCGTCGACGGTCACGTCCCGGTGGGTCACGGGATGCCCGGCCGCGGCGGAGAGCAGCTCCGCGGTGCGCGGCAACGACAGTGCCTCCGGACCGGAGATCCGGTACGTCCGGCCGGAATGCCCGTCCTCGAGCAGCGCCCGCGCGGCGACTGCCGCGATGTCCCGGGCGTCGATCCAGGCCACCGTTGCGCCGCTGCTGGGAAACGGCAGCTCACCGGCACCGACAATCTGGTCGCGGTAGAAGCGCGGATCGGTGAGCACCTGCATGAACCAGCCCGGCCGCAGGACCGTCCAGGGGCGCCCGCTGTCGCGTACCACACGCTCGACGCGCGGCGCCCAACCGACGGGCCCCGGATGGTCCGGGCCCGGGTGGCCACCGTCCTGGTCGGACAGCAGGACCACCCGGACCCTGGGCGACGTTCCGGCCAGCAACGCAGCGACGAGTTCCGACGCGTCCGCGCGGTCCGGCCGGACCACGTACACGGCGTCGACGTCCTCGGTCGCCGCCGCCCACCCCGACGGCTCGTCCCAGGAGAAGGCGGTAGGGCGAACGCCGTCGATGCCGATGGTGGCCGGATCGCTGCTGCCGCCGAGCACCTCGACGTCTCGTCGTGCCACGAGCAGCTCCGCCAGTGGTAGGCCTGTCTTGCCGCGGACGCCGGTCACCAGCACCCGGGTCGCGCCGGTCTCAGCCGATTGCGAACTCCGCACCGTGAACCACTCCTTTGGTTGGTAACTCGTGTGGGTCAACCCCCGGTCGCATCCCCGGTAGGCGCGGCCGGGCCGGCGGAGTCCTCACGGCATCGGGTGGCGCTCGGCGAACTCCCATACGATCTGGCTGGCGTCGGGGCCCGCGTGATCGGTGTAGCGGCCGTCGCCGTCGGGGCCGGGCCAGGCGTGCCCCATGTCCTGGACACGGTACGACTCGACGATCGGCGAGCCGTCCGGCGCGGTGATCGTCGAACGCGTGTACGCGTGCCGGCCCGCGGCGGCTGGCACGGACACGGTCTCCTCGGCCGGGTTGAGGCTGTTGTTGGGTAGTCCGTCGTCGACGAGATCGCTCACGGCGGTCCACTGTGCGACGAGTCGCGTGGCGACCAGGGGTGGCACGACCTCGTCCTGCTCGCCCTGGATGACCAGCAGGGGCACCCGCCGGGCCCGCTCACCCATCTGGGCCCAGGCTTGACGGGCCGTGTCCAGCGGCGACGTCGAGTCCGGGTCGTCCGGGTCGACCTGGTTGAGCCCGTACTCGCCGCCGGCGACCGAGGTCGCCGTGGCGAAGACGTCGGGGTGGGTCGCGGCGAGGATGACCGCGGTTCCCGCGCCCGACGAGGCGCCGGCCACGTGCACCCGCGCGGGATCCGCGTCGTACTTCTCGACGACCTGGCGGGCGACGCCCGCGAGCAGCGCGGGTTCGCCGGCATGCCGGTGTTGATGCCGTGGGTCAGCGGAGTTCCAGCAGGCGATCAGGTTGCGGGAGATCAGTTGTGTGGGGTAGGCGACGATGAAGCCCTTCCGGTCGGCCAAGCGGTTGAACTGCGTCGTGGATTTCATGGAGTTCCATCCGTAGCCGGTCATGCCGCAGCCGTGGATTGCCATGACGACCGGCAGCCGGGCCGTCCCCTTGTGCTGGGGCGGAAGGTGGACCTGGTAGCGCTGCGAACCGGCATCGCCCTGGTAGACGTGGTTGCGGTCGCCGTCGCCCACCTGCCAGGGCAGGCCGAGCTGAAGGGCGGCGACGCCGAGGCTGACGGCGGCCACCACGGTGGCGAGGATGCCGGATACGATCCGGAGCCACCGCCGTCGCCGAGGACGGGTGGGTTCGGCGTCGGCATCCGGCGCGGAAGGCGTGGAGGTCACGCGCGTCTCCTTTCTTGTACGGGACGTCTAGTGGATGTCGACACGGCGCGGCGTGGGGTTGGGTATGCCGGATAGCTGAGGTAGCCCGACGCCGCCACCGGCGTCGTAGTCGTCCCGCGCCAGGCATGGCGCAGCCCGAGCAGGCTGAGCTCGGCGAGCAAAGCGCCGTACACCTCGGGTGGGTGTCGATGTCGTCACAGGTGTGGTGGCACCGGCGGACGATGTGGTGGGGCTGCCCCTGCGTAGTTCCACTCGGTCGCACTAGCTGCGAGGAAGCACTGTGATGGCCGCGATGGCGCTGTTGACGACCGCGGCCGTCACGGTGCGGGTAGCGGCCTCCGCCGCGGCGTCGGCGCCCCATTCGCCCAAGGTCGGGTTGCCCGACCGGGGTTCGGTGGTCATCGGCGGGGTTCCCAGCGGAAGAGTCGGATGGCAAGGTTGACGGCGACGGCGACCCAGGCGAGCGTGGGTGCGAGCAGGAGCAGGGAGTCGGTCACGGCGACGCCGCCGTTCCAGGCGTTCACGGTCAGTTGGGTGGCTGCGCCGCCGGGCAGCAGCCGCTTGAGCCAGGCGAGGTCCTCGGTGCCGGTGATGCCCACCCAGGTGGCCACGGCGATCACGCCGAGCGTCACTGGCAGGGTGGTGACCTGGGCGTGCTCGGGTGAGTTGGTCAGCCCGGCGGTGGCCAGGGCCAGGCCGATCATCATGGCCAGTGTCGCGAGGGTCGCCACCACGAGCAGGGCGACGTTCGCCGGCTTGCCGGCGACGACGGCCAGGGCGATCAGGATCGCGGTCACCTGGATCAGGGCGATGACGACGACGGGCAGCAGCAGGCCGGCGATGATGCCGGTGTCGCTTGCGGCGGTGGAGCGCAGCCGCTTGAGGAAGAGGTTCTGTCGCCGGGACGCCAGGGTGGTGACGGCGGTGGCGTAGAGCCCGAACGCGGCGATTGTGAACATCACGATCGCGGCGATGTAGCCGAGGCTGCCGATGTCGGCGAAGGTCTCGTGCTGGCGGACGAAGTACGCGCTGACGACTACCGGGATGATGAGGCTGGTGATCAGCACCAGTCGGTTGCGGAAGATCTGGATCAGCTCGCTTGCGGCGATGGACAACACGGTGGCGCTCCTGTCGAGATAACGGGTCAGTTGCTGATGGCGCGGAAGACGTCGTCGAGGCGGGTCGGCCCAGCCTCCAAGCCCTGCAGCTCGACGGCGTGGTCCTGGGCCCACGCGAGCAGGACGTGCAGGTCCTTCTGCAAACCGAAGGTCTCGACCACCACCTTGCCCTTGACGGTGACCGCGGCCTGCAGCGGCAACGCCGGCGCCCCGGCCGGGAGGGAGAAGCGGATGACGGCCGGCAGGGTGCGGGTCAGTTCGGCCACGGTGCCCTCGCGGTGGAGGGTGCCCTGGTGCATCAGTCCGATGCGGTCGGCGCGTTGTTGTGCCTCCTCCAGGTAGTGGGTGGTGAGCACGATGGTCGCGCCGTTCTCCCGGAGGCGGTCGACGGTCGCCCAGACGGCGTCGCGGGACTGGATGTCGAGGCCGGTGGTCGGCTCGTCGAGGAAGATCAGCTCCGGGGTGCCGTAGACGGCGGTGGCGAAGTCCAGCCGCCGCTTCTCTCCGCCGGAAAGTTGCGACACCTTGCGGCCGGCTCGGGCGGTGAGGTCGACGAGGTCGAGCACCCGGTCGACGTCGTCGCTACGCCCGCTGAGCCGGCCGATCAGACCGACGGACTCACGGACGGTGAGGTCTGGGGAGAATCCGCTCTCCTGGAGCATGACGCCCATTCGGGGACGTACCGCGCGCCGGTCGTCGGGGCTGTGCCCGAAAACACGGACCGTGCCGGAGGCCGGCCTGCGGTGTCCCTCGATGACCTCCAGGGTCGAGGTCTTTCCGGCGCCGTTGGTGCCCAGCAGGGCGTACAGCTCTCCGGGCCGCACCTGGAAGGAGAGGTCCTTGACGGCGTGGAAGTCGCCGTAGGTGAGGTTCAGCCGGTCGACGTCGATGACGGGGGTCGTGGTCATGTCCCCATGACAGCAGCGATGGCGGCCGACCGTCAGTGCAACTACGTCACGGCTACAAGTGACGCGGTGTCACTGTTCGAGACTGGTGGCCGTCGGATACTGACACGGTGACCGCTCGATGCCGCGCTTCACGGAAGTCGACGCAGGGGAGGCTGCGCCGGCTCAACCTCGCCACGTCACTGCCGCCGGTCGTGATCGCCGCCGTGGTCCTGCTCTACACCGATGCGCGGACCTGGTGGTTACGGCCCCCGATACCCCGTCCTGCTGCGCGTGCCCCACCGCCGCCGCGAGGCCAGCCTGCTCGACGCCCTCGCCGGTGTGCCCACCGCCATGCCCGTGGCCACCGGCCTGCACGACGAGCACCCCGCCGGCCCCGCCTGGACCCTCACCACCGACCCCGGCCTGCGCCGATGGCTGCACGATCTGCCGTCGGACCACGGCCCCCACAACATCTCCACCAACCCCGACCGCTATATCGACCCTGACGATCACTGATCCCGTGCCAGCACGGTGATGAACGGGCGGGGTGTTTCCGCGCTGCCCCGCCGATGATCGCCGACGGCGATGGTCTCGCGGGCCCTGCTCGCAGGTGAGCTGGCGTCTTCAACCGTTTCGAAGGCGTTCGGAAAGGTCGCAGACTGCCCTGTCGTATCGATCGTCCGTCACACCGGGCCGGTGGGCCCGTATCGGCGCCCATACGGTGTCTTCGCCCTGCGCGTCAAGGCACTGCGGATCCCTGAGCCGGCGGTCCACGGTCATGTCGGGGGCCTGTCGCGCGCCGCGCTCACCGGCATCTGCACTATTGAAGATCCAGCCGCCGATCGGATCGGTATCCCGCCACAGGTTCACCCACCGCCAGCCGACATGACGGCCCACCTCGCGCAATACCTCCGCGCCGACGTATGCCGGGAACAGCGCGCTGTACAGGCGTCTTAACGGGGAACTGTGGGTTAGCAGTGCGACCCTGTCGAGCACCTGCGGCTCAAGTTGCAGAATGCTGGCCACAGCCAACACGGACCCGTGACTGTGGGCCGCGACCAGCACACCGTGCCCTCTACCCGCAAGCACGGTGATCCGGCGAGCGAGTTCGGGTACGGCGCGTTCGGCGTAACACGGTGGGGCGAAGGGCTGGGCGACGCGAGGCCAGAACATACCGAGGTCCCAGAGCACCCCGATGTACCGGCGGAAGACCGACGTTCGATACGCGAACAATCCTCCAATCAACAAGCCGAGGAAGACCAGCGCCATCAGGTAGCTGCCGAAGTGCGTACCGGCGCTCACGAAGTCGGGCGGCAGGCTCGCCAGGTGCTCAGCGGCGAAACTGGGTTGCAGCTCGACCAGACCCAGCGCGGAAAAACCCAAGCTCAGCGCGACGATGCAGCAGTACATTGCCGCGAGCGGAGCGAGCCACTCGGTGAATTGAGCCCGAGCGATCGCGTCACGCACCTCTGCCCGTCGTCCGTTCGCCCGCGCATCCGCACAGGGGAAGTCTCGGGCGACGATCTCTTCCGCCGCCCGCCTCCGGTGACGTCGCGACAGCACGACCATGACCGCACCGGTTGCTGCGGCTGCGAAGACCGACACAAAGAAGCCGAACATGGTCCACTTGTACGGCAGCACCGGGCTGGTGGGCTGCACGTCAGGTGTAGGCAAATCACGATCGAGGTAGTCCGAGACCCGGTAGTTGAACTCGGTCGCGTAGATGACCGCCAGCCCCACGGCAAGGCACGCGAACAGCGGTGCACCCAAACCGTGTAGGAGCACGCGACCACCGCCTGCGCGATAACGGCCCACCAGTGCCGCTGTCCCCAGCAGCGCCAGGAGCACGCCTTGGGTCACGAACACCATGACCACCGCCCGGGCGTGGCCGGGCAGACCCTCCACGGGGGGCCACGCGGTCCGATCGAGCGCCGCACGACAGATGACGACGACCGTCGTCACCACGGCAATGAGGCGTAGCACACGAACGACGACGTCGACCGCCAGACCCGATCGGGCGACGACCCTCTCGGACACGCATAACAGAACACAGCCCACTGTGACAGCTGACGCCGTCACTCCTAGAAGAAGGTCAAGCACGTCAGGACCGCGGGCCGACCACAGCGCCGCGACGAGGCTGAGGTCGATCACAGCGAGGCCCGTCGCCAGATGGATGAACCGCAGTCGTTCCGCTCCGGGAAACGCGTCGGGCGTTCCGATCGCGCCGAGAGGCGTGTCCGCCTTCGTTCGCGTCGCCGTCGGCGGGATGAAGTTGTTGTACCAGTGTCCGCAGCGGGGTCCGGCGAGCTGCAATACCCAGAGAGCGCCCACAGGCACCAGCGACAGCACCGCCAAACGCAAACCGGCCGGTTGACCACCGAGCCACGACAACCAGGTTCGGCCGCCCAAGCACTCAGCCCGGGACATGCACTTGACAGCAAGCAGGTCCAACCCCACACCCACGAAGGACAGGACGTACAGGGCCGTAAGGCTCAGACCAACCAGCCGGCAACCGACCCGGACCACACTCCCACTGACGTTCGCTCGCGGCCGCATCCACGCCGCCGCGTTGCACAACATAAACGGCAACAGGAACACCAGCGACAGCGTCCTCACCGCAGTTCCGCTTGGCAACTCACTCCACCGGTATGTCTCCAGCACCGAGCCGCAGGCGCCTCCCGTGGCACCGTTCCCCTCCCGCGGACGATAAAAGCCGCCCTTGTGGTCGCCGGCCACACGGCGCAGCTGCGGCCGATCGAGGACGGCGTCCGCGTCGGCACTCGACACGCCGTACACCCGCAGTTCCACGACGTCGCGGGGCGGGGGACGCGGTGACTCGCGCCCGGTGCCGGGTGGCGGCAACTTCGGCATCCTGACCTCACGACGAATCAGCGCGGACGAAACCGGTGTCGACCGCGCTTACCCACTCGCGACAGGCGCAGACCTCGCCTGCCCCCGCATCCGGCGCCTCGGTGAGCGTGCGGTTCCGGCGGCCCGAGCGCGCACGACCAGACTGGCCTGAGACAGGGTCGGCTCGAGGGGTGTGGCGCGGGATGACCGGTGAGGCGCGACGCGCGCCGCGCCTGAGCCGGGTCCGTCGACGATCAGACCGCGCGAAGGTCCGCGACGCCGCGGCCGCGTGGACTGGACGGGTCGACACCGTCACCGCCCGCACGGACCGGATGGACGTCGACGCGTAGCTGATCCGGACCGACGCTGCGTCGCCTGGGCCGTGCCCACCGCGCAGGATCTGGACACCGCCGCGCTGGTGCGTGCGCTCGGCACCTCATTCGGCCACCCGGCCTGAGCGGCGCATTAACGGTCGTCTCAGATTCGCTCGGTACGAAGTCGGCATCAGATGAGCGAACTGACCCGTATGGAGGAAGCAGTGATGGCAGTCAAGGCAGCGCCGCCCGGGGAAGCGCCGGCCGGTCGCTTGGCAGGCCGCTGGGTGCCATGGTTGGTGATCGGGTTGTGGGTGGCGCTGGCGGCGGTCATGGTGCCGCTGAGCGGGAAGTTGAGCTCGGTCACCACCGACAGAGCCGTCGACACCCTGCCGGCCAGCGCCGAGTCCACCAGGGTGGCGGTGCTGGAGGACAGCCTCCCCGGCGGTGAGGACAACACGTTCGTCTTCGTGTACCAGCGCGCCGGCGGCATGACCGACGCCGACCGCGCGTCGGTCGAGCGCCACCACAACACCCTTGCCAAGCGGTACCCGCCGAAGGTGACGGCGGCGGGCGGCGAGGACGAGGAGGGCCCGCCGACGAGACCCTCCACCGACGGCAAGGCGATGATGTTCACCCTGGATGTGAGCACGACATACGGCGCACCGGAGACCATCGTCGGCCCATTGCGTGAGGCTGCGAAGGACCGCCCCGCCGGCCTGGAACTCGACGTGACCGGACCCGCCGCGGTCGACGGCGACATGGACGCCGTCTTCGACGGCGTCGACCTGCAGGTCTTCCTCACCACCGTCGTCGTCGTCACGCTCCTGCTGATCCTCACCTACCGCAGTCCGGTGTTGTGGTTCATCCCGCTCATGGCTGTGGGCGCGGCCGCACTGACCGCGATGGCGACCGTCTACCTGCTCGTCAAGGGCTTCGGCATCGTGATCAACGACCAGAACTCGGCGCTGCTGACGATCCTGGTATTCGGCGTCGGCACGGACTACGCGCTGTTGCTGATCGCCCGGTACCGGGAGACACTGCACCACCACGAGAACGTCCGGGTCGCGATGGTCCACGCGCTCCGCGGCGCGGCGCCGGCCATCGTCGCGTCCGCGGCCACCGTGATCGCTGGCCTGCTCTGCCTGCTCGTCGCCGACCTGAACAGCACCAGCGGGTTGGGCCCGATCGGCGCGGCCGGCATCATGTGCGCGCTGGTGGCCATGCTGACGCTGTTCCCGGCGGTGCTCGTGGTGCTTGGCAGGCGGATCTTCTGGCCGGCCATCCCGCGGTTCAACACGGCCGTGCAGGAGAAGCCGGGGCTGTGGGGACGGCTCGGCACCGCCATCAGTCGCCGCCGGTGGGTGGCGACGCTCGGCTCGCTCGGAGTCCTCGGCGTGCTCGCCATCGGGCTGGTGGGCAACACCGGCGCCCTGCGGGAGCAGGACCAGTTCCTGTCCGCGCCGGAGTCGGTCACCGGCTTCACCGTCCTCCGCCAGCACTTCCCGGAGCTCGGCGGTCAGCCGATGACGATCTTCACGCGGCCGGCGCACCAGGAGCGGGTGCTCGACGTTGTCCAGGGCATTCGCGGTGTGGCCCTGGTCGTCCCGGGGCAGACCAGCGGAGGCTGGGCCGACATCTCCGTGTTCCCGACCGACGCGCCGGACACCGCCGCGGAGTACGACACGATCAAGCGGGTGCGTGCCGCCGTGCACGCGGTGAACGGGGCGGAGGCGATCGTCGGCGGGCCGAGCGCGGAGAACCTCGACACCGAGGTCACCACCACCCGCGACGAGAAGCTGGTGATCCCGTTGGTGCTCACCGTCGTCCTGATCGTCCTCGGGCTACTGCTCCGAGCGATCGTGGCCCCGCTGGTCCTGATGGCGACCGTGATCGTCTCATTCGCCGCAGCCTTCGGCGGCAGCGTGTTCGTCTTCGACACGGTCCTCGGGTTCAAGGGCGTCGACTATTCGGTGCCGCTGCTGGCATTCCTGTTCCTGGTGGCGCTCGGCATCGACTACAACATCTTCCTGGCCAGCCGGGCCCGGGAGGAGAGCGTGCGCCTCGGCACCAGAGAGGGCATGCTCAAAGCCCTCTCCGCCACCGGCGGCGTCATCACCTCGGCAGGCCTGGTCCTAGCGGCCACGTTCGCGGTTCTCGCCTCACTTCCGCTGGTGATGCTGATCGAGGTCGGGTTCCTGGTCGCCTTCGGCGTGCTGCTCGACGCCTTGCTGGTGCGGTCGGTCCTGGTGCCCGCCCTCACCCTGCTGATCGGCTCACGGATGTGGTGGCCGAGCCGGTTGTCCCGACCGGCGGAGTTGCCGGACGATCAACGGCCGCTCGTGGAGGGGCCCGCGCCGCAACGGTGAGCGCGGCGGCACAGTCGAGATCCGGGACGGGCCCTTGCCCGTCCCGGATCCTTGTCCTGGCCCGGCGGCCGTCACCGTGTCCGCCGCCCTTGTCCTGCGCCGCCCGCTGCGGCGGGTCCTGGCACCGCGCGCGGTCCCGGCGCCGTGCCGCGGAGGGTCAGAGCGCCACCGTGTCCACCCCCGCGCTGAGCCGGGTGACCCGAGCGGGCGGGGCGGCGGCCGGAAGGATGATGCGCAGCAGCGCGCCGCCGCGTGCGGACCGGGCGACGGTGACCCGGCCAGCGTGGGCGTCGACGACCCGCTGCACGATCGACAGGCCCAGACCTGATCCCGGCAGCGCCCGGGCGCTGCCGGCACGGTAGAACCGGTCGAACACCCGCGGTACGTCGGCGGCGTCGATGCCCGGCCCGGCGTCGTCGACCTCGAGGACCGCCGACGTGCCCTCGGCACGGAGCCGGACCTGGACCGGCTGCTCAGCGGGGGACCACTTGCCGGCGTTGTCGATGAGGTTGAGCACCGCCCGCTGGAGCGCAGCGGGACGCCCGCTCACCCAGACGGAGGTCACGTCGAGCGCGACCTCGATGTCGGGCACGCGGGAACGCGCCCGGGTCGCGGCGGCCACCACCACGTCGGCGAAATCGAGCAGCTCGGTGCTCTCGTCGCTGACGTCGCCGCGCGCCAGGTCGGTCAGCTCGGCGGCAAGGGTGCTCAACTCGGCCACCTGGGCGCCGAGATCGTTGAGCAGCCGGGTCCGACTCTCCGCCGGCAGTGCGCTGTCCAGGGTGCCGCGCCGATCGAGCCGGATCAGCAGCTCAACGTTGAGGCGTAGGCTGGTGAGCGGGGTCTTGAGTTCGTGGGCGGCGTCCTCGGCGAGCAGCCGCTGGGCCCGCCGGGAGTCCCGAAGCGCGGCGAGCATGTCGTTGATTGACTGGATCAGCCTCCGGATCTCCCCGCCGCCCTCGTCCGGGATGTCGGCGTCGAGGTCCCGGGTCTGCGCGACACGAACCGCGGCGGCGGTCAGCCGGTCGATCGGTGCCAGTCCGGTCCGCGCCACGGTCCGCCCGACAAGGGCGCCCCCGGCCACGCAGAGCAGTCCGATCAGCAGCATGCCAAACCCGAATCGGTTGATCGGGGTGTCGTCGCTGTTGCGGGCCACCTGGACCGCGCCGTCGCCCACCCGCAGCGTGTAGATGAGGTAGCCGTCGTCGTCGCTGTCGTTCGACTCCATCAGGTCGGCCGACGCCCCCTGCGCCACGCGCCCGGCGTGCCCGCTGACGGGGGGCAGCGCGGGTTGGCCGGCCGGCGTCCGGGTCGAGCCGTCGGGCAGGATGACCCGCACCAGCCGACCGGACCCGGGATACGGCGGTAGGTGGACCTGCGCCAGACCGGTGGGCTCCACGGTCGTCGCCAGGACGCGGGAGTCCGCGCGTAACTGATTTTCGGCGTTGTCCTGCAGCTCCGAGTCCAGTAGCTCGCTGGCCACCTGGAAGGCCACGAAGACGCTGACCGCGATGGCCGTCGCCGCGATCACCGTCAGCCTGGTCCGCAGGGACCGCCGGCGCCACCATCGGGTCGGCCGTCGCGGTTCCCGGCCGGCGGGTCTGCTCACGGAGGAGTCTCCCGCAGCGTGTACCCCAAGCCGCGCAGCGTGTAAATCAGTCGCGGCTCACCCTCGGCCTCCATCTTGCGGCGCAGATAGCTCACGTACACCTGGAGGTTGTTGGCTGTGGTGCTCATGTCGAAGCCCCAGATCGCCTCGAACAGCACGTCGCGGGTCAACACCCGGGTCGCATTGCGCACGAGAACCTGTAGCAGGGAGAACTCGGTCCGGGTCAGATACAGCGGCCGCCCACCCCGCCAGGCCTCGAACCTGTCGGGATCGAGCCGGACGTCGGCGAACGACAGGATCTGCGACTCGTCGTCGCCCGGCGCGCGGCGGCGCAGCAGAGCCCGGACCCGGGCCAGCAACTCCTCGGTGGCGAACGGCTTGGGCAGGTAGTCGTCGGCGCCCGCGTCCAGCCCCGCGACCCGGTCGGAGACCTGATCCCGGGCGGTCAGCATCAGCACCGGCAGATCTCGACCCGCCGCCCGCAACCGCCGGCAGGTCTCCAACCCGCCGAGGCGGGGCATCATCACGTCGAGGATCAGCAGATCCGGCGCCGCGCCACCGATCCCGTCGAGCACGGCGAGACCGTTGGCGGCGGTGCTAGTGCCGTAACCCTCGACCTGAAGCACCCGCTCCAGCGACTCACGGATGGCCGCCTCGTCGTCGACGATCATGATCTGCACGCCGGCCCGCTCCCTCCAGTTGATGGTTTTGCGCTCATCCTCGCCGATCAACCTGAGGGCAGGATTAATGCTGCAACGGCAGTGGGCGAATCGAGCCCAGCTCGTGGTCGTCGGCCTGCCTGTGACGGACGTTGATGTTGATCGGTGGCATGGGGGACGCTGCTCCAGGCCGGAGGCCTGCCGGGCTTCGTCCGCCAAAACGGCAACATCGCACCAGTCAACAACGTCGTCATCTGACAGATGTCTCGACGCGGCGCGGCACCAAGACTGCAGGTAGTTCCATCGATGCGTGCTCGCACGCGCGATCACGCCTGCCGGAGGTCTGCCATGCCGACGACACACTCAGCATCCGCCCCACCGGGTCCGGCGAAGAAGCCGATTCTCCGGTGGCCACGGCGCTCCCAACAGCCGAGGCCAGCGATCGCCCTGCTCGTCATGACCCTGGTTGCGACGACCGCGACAGCTGTCGCCGGTCCGGCCACGCCGGCCTTCGCCAACGACCACTACAGCACCATCGAATCCGCCGCCGAGGCCAACCGGGACTGGATGGCACGGGTGTCGGACGACGCCAGCCTGGCCGACCTGTCCATTCCCGGCACCCACGACACCCTCGCGCTCTGCGGCCAGTCGGCGGGCAACGGCGACTGCGAATTCATCTCGACGAGCCTCACCCAGACGCAGGAACGCCACGGGTACAGCGCCGAGACCCTGGCCACCCAACTGGACGCCGGCATCCGGTCGATCGACATCAGGGTCCGGGTGGACAGAGGCGACGCCGGACTGACGTTCACCGTCCACCACGGTGTCTACTACCAGTGGGCCAACTTCACCGACGTGCTCACGAAGATCGAGACGTTCCTGCGGGCGAACCCGACCGAGACGGTGCTGCTGAACCTCAAGGCCGAGTGCCTGGGCAGCGATGGAAGTTGCGTCGACGCGGAGGGCTACGACAGCACCGAGTGGCGCCGGAAGGTCTTCGACTCGTACCTCACCGGCCGCTACCACACCGGCAACGGTGACGAGACGAGGCAGGGCAGAGCCTGGGGAAGCCTGTTCTGGGGCAACTCCGTCAACGGTGTCGAGCAGACGACCACACCGACCCTCGGCGCCGTACGCGGGAAGATCGTCCTGCTCGGGTTCCGCGGACCGGCCGGCGGCATCTACGGCGGCTACGGCATCGGGCAGCTCTACCCCGCCGGCGGCTCCTACGAGGGCTATGTGCAGGACAACTTCACCGTCACCCAGGTCAGCGACATCGACGACAAGTGGGAGAGTGTTCGGACGCACCTACGCAAGACCAACGGGGTGTGGGACGCCAACCGTGGCGAGCAGACCCGACACGACCACGAGCCGGGCTCGCTCTACATGAACTTCACCAGCGGCACGGGCGGCCTGGCCCATCCGTACACGGTCGCCGGTGGCACCCCGACGGCGACCGGAGTCAACGAGTTCCTCATCCAGTGCCTGCGGGCCAGCAACGACAGGTGCCCGGAGTTCTACCCGAACCGGGCGGGCAACTTCGGTGGACGCCAGACCATGGACCGGCTCGGCATCGTGATGATGGACTTCCCGGGCGGAAAGCTGATCGACGAGATCGTCGCCCGCAATCCCGCCGGTCGGGCCGGCGGCAGTCGCAACGGCGGGGCCGGCGACCCGATGGAGCAGCATGCCGGCGGTGACAACGGAGGCACCCGACCGGTGGTGCCGACCGACCACGCGCAGTGCCGCCCGGACGGCATGATCCCGACCGCCGGCACCAGCACCCCCTACTGCCGGGTCTACCAGGGCGACGGCCGGGAGTGGCTCGGCCAGGGCCGGAGCCGTCGGGTGATCGGCTACTTCAACGGCAGCCGCACCGGGGCCGACGGCAAGCCCTTCTACCTGGTCAAGAACATGCCGTGGTCAAAGCTGACCCACATCAACTACGCCTTCGCCCGAGTCGAGAACAACCGGATCTCGGTCGGCGCGGATGGCCCGAACAACCCGGCAACCGGAATGACCTGGAACGTTCCCGGCACCGAGATGGACCAGAGCCTGCCGTACCGGGGGCACTTCAACCTGTTGACCACCTACAAGCGTCTGCACCCCCGGGTGAAGACGCTGATCTCGGTGGGCGGCTGGGCGGAGAGCCGCGGCTTCTACGGCATGACCACCAACGCCGACGGTACGACCAACCAGGCCGGGATCAACACCTTCTCCGACTCGGTCGTCGACTTCCTCGGCCGGTACGGCTTCGACGGCGTCGACATCGACTTCGAGTACCCGACGGTGCTGGACGACACGGGCAACCCGAACGACTGGGGCGATGCGCGGTCGCGCCGCAAGGGACTGCCGACCTCGTACACGGCCCTGATGAAGACGCTGCGGGAGAAGCTGGACCGGACGTCCGCCACCAACGGTCGCTACTACCTGCTCACCTCCGCCACGTCGGCCTCCGGCTATCTCGTGCGGGGCATGGAGAACCAGAAGGCGCTGCGCTACCAGGACTACACGAACCTGATGGCGTACGACTACCACGGCTCCTGGAACGAGGTGGTCGGTCCGAATGCCGCCCTGCACGACGACGGCAAGGACCCGGAGCTGAGCGACCTCTACTCCACGCCGGAGTACCAGAAGATCGGCTACTTCAACACCGACTGGGCCTTCCACCACCTGCGCGGCGCGATGCAGGCCGGGCGGATCAACATCGGCATCCCGTACTACACCCGGGGTTGGCGCAACGTCACCGGCGGCAGCAACGGCATGTGGGGCAGAGCCGTGGGCAGCACCTGCCAGCCGGGCACCGGCCTGGTCCGCCCCTGCGGCGACGGCGCGGTCGGCATCGACAACATCTGGCACGACCGCGACGCGAACGGTCGAGAGGTCGGTGCGGGGGTCAACCCGATGTGGCACGCCAAGAACCTGGAACGCGACCTCACCCCCCGCTACGCCAACGCGGTCGGCCTCACCCCGGACAGCGACCCGAACGACCGGCGCACCGGCACGTACGACCGGCACTGGGACGCGACCACCCGCACCGCCTGGTTGTGGAACCCGGATAAGAAGACCTACCTCTCCATCCAGGACACCGAGGGCCTCGACCACGTCGTGGACTACGTCAACCGCAAGGGCGCGGGTGGCGTGATGATGTGGGAACTCTCCGGTGACTACGAGTGCCCGGCCGAGGCGGCCCCGGACAACCCCTGCGTGATGGGCTACACCCTCACCAACCGGCTGCACGAGCGGCTCCAGGGCGCCGCCGCGTACGGCGACAGCCGCGGCGCCGGCAGTTCGGTGCAGCGTCCGGCACTGGCCGTCGACGTGACAGTCGACCTGATCCGCTACCCGACCGACACGGCGAGTCTGTGGCCGCTGACCCCGACCGTCCGGATCAGCAACAACACCGGGGTGACCATCGGTGGCGGCAGGGACAACGTCATCTCCTTCGACCTGCCGACCTCGACGCCCCCGCTGATCAAGGACGGCAACTGGCAGACCGGCTCCCAGGGCGGCCGGTGGAAGGTGCAGGCCGGGCACACCGGCCCGAATGTCGGCACCGGGCTCTCCGGCGCCTTCCACCGGGTCAGCCTCACCCTGGACTACTGCCAGATCATCCCGGCCGGGCAGAGCCTGGACGTGCCGATCATCTACTACATCCCGGCGACCGGGCCGGTGAACACCACAGTCAAGCTGGGCGGCACCACGTTCGCCTCGGTGCCGGAGCAGAACCGGGGTGCCGCGAAGGTCATCCCGGCGACCGGCGGATGCTCGGCGCCGGCCTGGGACGCCAGCAAGGTCTACAACCCGGCGACCCAGTCGGTGGAGAGCATCACCGTGAAGTACGCCGGCAAGGTCTGGCAGGCCAAGTGGTGGACCCAGGGCAACGTGCCCGGCACCGGGGCCAACTCGGACCTGGAACCCTGGCGGCTCATCGGCCCGGCCAGCTGACGCGAGGACGGTGGCATCCGGGTCCGACCCGGATGCCACCGCCCGGGCAGCGCCGGTCACCGCTCGACGACGTCCTCCGGAGAGCGACGCAGCACCGCGCCCGCGATCTCCACCCGGCTGCGCATGCCGAGTTTCGCCAGGATCCGCGAGATGTGCGTCTGGGCCGTCCGGCGGGTGAGGAACAGGCTCTGCGCGATGTCCGGCGTCGACCGACCCGCCGCGACAAGCATGGCGACCCTGCGCTCGGTGGGGGTCAGCGCGTCCCAGCCGTGTCCGGCCCGTCTGCTCCGGGCACCGCGCACCCCACGCCGAACCCCACGACTGCGCAGCCTGGCCTCGGCCCGACGGATGTCCCAGGTCGCGCCGAACCCGCCGTACAGGTCGACCGCCTCGTTCAGGGCGGTCCGCGCCTGCGCAGTGTCGCCCCGCTCGGCCAGGACGACGGCGAGATCCTCCAGCGTCCCGGCGAGTTCCACCGGCACCCCGCTGGCCCGGTAGTGAGCCACGGCCGAACGAAGCGCCCCAGGGTCGCCGCCGTGCAGGCCGCGACACCTGTCGGCGGACGCGGCAGCTCGGGCCGGCACCTGCTCTGCCGCCGCCTCCGCCAGGCAGGCGCGTACCCCCGCCTCCGCCGCCGACCGGTCGTCGACCGCCAGAGCGAGTCGGACGAACCGGGGCAGCCACTGGTGGGTCAGGGTCATCTCCCCTGGCCGCCGGTCGAGAAGAGCGCCCAAATGATCCAACGCCATCCGCAGATCGCCGTCCTGCTCGGCGGCGAGGGACCGCGCCACGAGCAGGAAGTCGAGGTTTTCCCGATCGGCGACGGTCACGACCGGGCGGTCGAATCCCGCGCGAAGATGGGCGGCGGCCCTGACCCGCTCGCCCCGATGGCCGGCGATGAGCGCTGACACACCGTGCCAGAGCCGCCCCGGGCCGCCTTCGCGCAGCCCACGGTATGTCGACGCCGAGGTGTCCTGCGCGACCGCGTCGAGTTCGGCCAGGGCGTCGTCCCACCGCCCCAGCCAGAACAGCAACACGGCGGCGGTCACCCCGGCGGTCGTGTCGTCCATGCGGTTGGCCGCGCGCAGAAAGTCCCGGGCTTCACGCAGCGCCGCCTCCGCGTCCGTCCACCGGCTCAGGTTCTGGAGCGAGAAGATCCGTCCGTGCAGGGCGAACGCCCTCAGGTCGACGTGGTCGGCGACGAAGCCCAGCGCCTCGATCGCCCCCTCCGCGCTGTGCAGGGCGAGCCGGTGCTGCCGGCGCACGGAGTGGCTGGCCCAGAGACCCGTCAGCGCGTACGCCGTCGCGAAAGCGTCTCCGGCCACGGCTGCCATGCGCAGCGCGTCCCGAGCGGTGGCATCCGCCGCCGCCAGGTCCCCGGAGCCCGCCCGCTGGAACATCGCCAGCGAGGCGAGCAGCCGGGCCCGCCAGGCGTCAGGTAGGTCAGCTCGGGCGAGGCCCCGGTGCAGGTGGGCCACCGCCGCGGTGTTGTGCCCGCCACTGAACAGCGCGCGGGCGAGCATCCAGTGGAGCTGCCCACGGTCGTCCGGGTCGACGACCAACCCCAGGGTCTGCCGCACCCGATGGGCGGCTTCCTCGTGCTCGCCGCCAGCGATGAGGACCCGCGCGAGGTTCATGCAGAGCCCTACCCGTACGTCCTCGTCACCCGGGTCGTGGTCCACTTCGCGACGGAGCAGCTCGGCCGCGAGGTGCGGCGCCCATCCGGCCAGCACCGGTCCGGCCTCGGCCAGCCACCGCCGCACCCAGCGGTCCCCGACAACGCCGGAGGCGAGGAGATGCTGAGCCACACGCTGCGGTTCGACGCTGGTGGACTCCAAGGCCCGTGCCACCTCCAGGTGCAGTGCGGCGCGCAACGCGGCCGGCACCCCGTCGTACAGGGCCTGCCGGAGCAACGGATGCCGGAACCGCATCCGAGGGCCGGCCTCGACCAGGATGCCTGCCGTCACCGCCTCCTGGAGGTCGGCGGAGAAGTCGATCGCCGGACGGCCGAGCAGCGCGGCGAGTTCGGTGACCGCGAATTCGCCGCCGAGCAGCGCGGCCGTCCGCATCAGCTCGACGGTGCCGGCCGGGACGGCACTCAGCCTGCCTTCGAGGGCCGCGGCCAGCGACCTCGGGACCACGCCGACAGCTGAGTCACGCACCTCGGCCTGCGCGCCGATGTCCAGCAGGTCTTCGCGAACCAGTGACTCGACCAGTTCCCGCAGGAAGAGTGGATTGCCGACCGCCTGAGCGGCGAGCCGGGCGAGTCCGCCCCCCGGTGGCACGCCCACGAGTGTGGTGAGCAGATCGCGGACCGACTCCGGGGCGAGGGGGCCGAGCGGGACGCGGACCACGTCCCGCCGGACAGCGACGTCGCGCAACCGCCGCACGGTCGACCGGTGAACGCCGGGACGGTAGGAGAGGACCAGCAGCAACGGCAGGTACGCGGCGACCGAGGCCAGCCGGCGGCACACATCGATGGACGCGTCATCAGCCCACTGCACGTCGTCGACGAGGAGCATCATCGGGCCGGCGGTGCACAGTTCGTCGACCAGAGCGACGACCATCTCCACGGCCGCCGCGGCGTGACCGGCGTCGGCCAGATCGAGGACGGATCGCCTGTCGCTCAGGAACGCCGCGATCCGCGCCCGGTGGGGATCCGTCGAGCGCGGCCTGATCTCCAGGCAGTCGAGTAGAACGCCCAGGAGTGGCGGATGAGCCAGTTGGTCGGCGACACCCTCTGACACCTGGCAGCCCAGCTCTCTGCCAACCTGCGCAGCGGCCGCCACGAGGGACGACTTGCCGATCCCCGGCTCGCCCTCGATCCAGACCACGCCGCCGGCGCCGAGACGCAGCCGTTGCACGGCGTCCCACAGCTCCGCGAGTTCGGCCACACGCCCGATCAGAAATCCTGGAGATTGACGGAGGTCAGCATCGTGCCTCAGATCCATCGGCTGCCCCGCGCCGTCAGCCCGGTCATCGACGGCCAGCGACGTCGGCGGCGAACGCGGCAACCCAGGTCAGTGCGGAGTTCCAGTTGATGGTGATCTCGTTGACCGACCAGGCTTCGAGATTGTCGACGTAGCAGAGCTGTGGGGCGCACCCATGTAACCAACTCGCCGAGAGCGGGTCCTGGAGGCTGGAGTTGGGCCCACCGGCGACCGATCCCACCGGCGGGTTCGGCAACCGGGCGTCGAACGATTTCGCGTACCACCGGCTGTGCTGGTTCTTCGCGTCGTTGCTGCCGTAGCCGGTGATGTAGGACTGCCCGAGGGCGTTTCGGCCCAACAGGTAGTCGAGCCCCTCGAAGACGGCGTCGGCGTACCTGTCGTTGCCGGTGAGGTCGTAGGCGGTGGCCAGGACGACCTGGTTGTTCAGCATCGACGCGTTCGAGCCCCAGTCGTAGCGTCCCGTGGTGGGGGAGTACGTCTGCCCGAAGCGCTCGGCCTTCTGGAACGAGATCAGCCGGTCCGCGGCGGCGACCACCCATCCCTCGATCTGTTCACGGTCGCTCAGCTCGGTGCCGAGCCGCGCCAGATCGAGTTGGGCCAGCGCGGCCACCGAACCCCAGTAGAAACCGTTCTGGCTGAAGGCCGCACCGGCGGTGTGGAACCGGCTGACCCGGACGGCGGTGAGGTAGGTGGCGTCCTTGGTGGTCAGGTACAGCTCGGCCGCGGCCCAGTAGAACTCGTCGGAGACGTCCCCGTCGTTGTAGGGGCCCCCACCGCTGCGGTCCTCGTACGGTGCGAAGAGCGCCGGGTTGGCCCGGGCCGCGGCGTACGCGCGTTCGGCCGCCGCGCGCAGCCGGGCGGCGAAGCCGGCGTCGTGCGCCTGGTAGATCCTTGCCGCCTGGGCCGCGACGGCGGCCAGGTTCAGGGTGGCCGCGGTCGACGGCCTGTGCAGTTCCCGGGGTTTCTTGTCCTGGTGCGGGAGCATCGGCGGCCCGGTCCAGGTCTCGTCGTGCACCTTGTGGTGGACCATGCCGGCCAGCGGCAGACCGTCGGGCACCTGCATCTTCAGCATGAAGTCGAGGTTCCAGCGGGCCTCGTCGAGGATGTCCGGAACGCCGTTGCCGCGTTCCGGCACGGCCAGGGTGCCGTCGCCGAGCGCCGCCGGCCGGTTGCGTTCCCACGTCGACAGGAGCTGGTACGTGGCGATGCCGCCGTTGACGACGTACTTGCCGTGGTCGCCGGCGTCGTACCAGCCGCCGGTGACGTCCAGTCGGTAGGAGCAGGTCCAGTTGTTCAGGAACGACTTCGGCCGCTGGCAGGGCACCTGGGTGTCGCCACCGTTCGGTGACTCCGCGACGTGCCCGGCCGGGCGGGCGTACGCCGCCCCGGCGATGCCCCCGTCGATCGCGATGCCACTGCGGTTGGTGTAGAAGAAGCGGGTCACGTCGGCGCGCAGCCGGTCGTACAGGTCCGCGCGGACGTCGAACGGGTGGCTGGGGCGGTCGACCCAGCCGTCGTACACCAACTCGAACCGGCCGGTGGTCGTGACGTGGCTGAAGTCGATCACATGGGTGTTGGCGCTTGCCGACGCGTCGAAGCCGGTCGGGGTGGTCCGACCCGTCGCCACCGTCGCGCCGCCGCCGGCCCGGCGCAGCGTCCACGGCACCGCGTGGGACGCGCCGTACAGCAACGTCGCCCGTTTGGGCCCGTTGGGCAGGTAGCCGTGCTGGTTCACCTTGAGGTCCGGCCCGGCGTCGGCCCGGTACGCGTACTCGGCGCCGGTGAGCGTCACGTCGTCCATGCAGAACTCGTACGGCGCCGTGGACTTACCGAGCCGGAACTGGAGCTGGGCCAACCGGTACGGCTCCGGGTAGGTCGTGGTGATGCTGTACTCGTACTCCTTCCAGGCGGTGCCGGTGGTGAAGCCCTTGTTCAGGTACGTGACATTGGTGGGGTTGTCGAAGGGCGCGAGGTAGACCAGCGGGTTCGCCGCCGTGTTCGTCCGGGCGCGGAACCGCAGCGTGTACGTGGCGCCGCCGGGCAGGTAGATGCTGTTGTGCCCGACCAGGACGTCCCACGGGTTGGTGGACGCGGGCGCGGTCACGCAGAAGGTCCCGCCGTCCAGTTTCGGCGTCATTCCGGCGTTCACCCACCACGGTTTGTCCGTGCCGGTGAACGTGCTGTTCTGCAACAGCCGGCCGTCGAGCTGCGGCCGGGGTGGCCCACCCCCGTACGCCGGCAGTGTTCCCGCCGGCAGGTCCTGCCCGCCGCCCTGGCCGGGCTGTCCCGGGCCGGGATCCGCGCTGCCGTACCGGGGCAGCAGCCAACCGTCGAGACCACCCGAGACGGCGCTGACCAGGACGAAGTCGCCGATCAGGTCGGCGTCGAGGTCGGCGAACAGGCCGGTGGTGCCGGCGAACGGGCCATCGTCACGGATCGGGCCCAGTGACCGCCAGCCGGTCGTCGCGCTCCACGGAGCCCCGGTGTTCTCCCAGGCCAGCACTTTGCCGCTGGGGTAGTCGACGCGCAGCACGTCGGCCCGACGGTCACCTGTGACATCCGAGAACGACGTCTGGTAATAGCCGTCGGCGGGGGTCGCGAAGCCGCTGACCGAGTGCCAGTCGCCCGGCACCGGCATCCGGCCCGGGGACCGGTTCTCCCAGAGGCTGGCGTGGCTCAGCCGATCCGAGTTGATCAGGTCGTCGTCTCCGTCGCCGTCGATGTCGACGAAGCGCGGGTTCTCGTAGAGCAGGTTGTTGGCCACGGTGGTGGGTGATCCCCATCGTTTCTGCGCGCCGTCGGACTCGTTGCGGGACATCCAGATGACCCGGGTCCCGGTGGGCGACTCGTCAGCGGTCAGCAACCGGAGGTAGTCGTCCCGGTCGTCGCCGTCGAGGTCGCCGAAGTGCACCGTCCCGGGCAGACCCCGGTCCGGCGGGCTGATGTCACCGAGGGCGGTCCAGGTGGATCGGACGCCGTCGTTGCGCCACGCCGGTAGCCGACCGTCGGGCTGGACGATGACGTGATCGGCGTCGCCGTCGCCGTCGAGGTCGGGGAAGTGGGTCTCCGAGCCGGCCGGGGTGGCGTCCCGGAACTCACCGATCGGGTCCCAGCGCGGGCCGATACCGTTGCGGGGCTCCGGCCGCCACTGGTAGAAGTCCTGCCCGACCACCAGCCGCGCCCCGAGAGCGTTGGCGGAGGGTTGCAGGGAGCCGCCGAGCCCGGGCGTGAAGATCTGCCCGTCCTTGAACTGCCACCGGGACACCTCGGCCTGCTCCGAGCAGAGGGTACTGCCGGTGCTCCGGGAGTTCGCGTCCCAGGACAGGCACCGCTCGGTCGCCGGGTCGGCCTGCGGCCAGGCGAGCTGGTACTGGCCTCCCGCCGTGCTGAAGCGCACCTGGAGGGCCTCGTCGAGGCTGCCACGCGGCGTCCTGACGTGTGGTCCGATGTCATCGCCGTCGTTCGTCTTCAACGCGATCACCGCGTGCTCCAGGTGGCGGGCGAAGAAGCGGTACGTGTCGCCGGGGACCGGGGCGTAGCAGTCCCGCTCGGCGGTCGTCCGGGGCGCGAGACCACCGCCGGAACCACAGCCGGCGTTCACGACGTAACGGACATACCTGTGGTCGGAGTTCCCGCCGCGCACCTCAGCGTTGATGGTGTTGTTGTTTCCGATGCTGGCGTAGGCGAAGTCCAGCTCCTCGCCGCCCTCGTGGGTGGGCTGGCCCGCCGCGACGATGCGGCTCTGCAACGCGGCCGGCATCCGTGCGGGATCCTGGTTGAAGTCGGCCAGCACCATCCATTCGCCAGTGGGGCGACCGGCCATGAACTGCCGAGCCGTCTCGATGATGTCGGGGGCGTCGTTGGCACTGTTCCGACCGTTGGACAGCGCGTGGGCGGTGAAGTACCAGTCAGAGCCGATCTGGACGCCCATCATCGGCCGCGAGTTGAACCGCCCGCCCACCGGCAGGATCACGGCGTCGGTCACCGTCTCCCGGGTGACGATGGCCAGGCCGTTGCGTTGCTGACCGGTGTCGGCCCAGTAGATCTGCAACAGGTCCGGGCGGTCGCCCGTGCCGATGTTGTACAGATGCTCGGTGACGCCGGCCTCGGTGAACTGACGATCGGTCCACACCGCCCGGGGGGGAGGTTGGCTGCCCGCCTCCTGGAGCGCGGCGACCTGCACCCCTTCCTGGTGGAACATCTGCTGCACAGCGGCCACCCACCGCGACTCCGGAGGCTCTTCGCCCCCCTGGTGCTGGCCCTGCAGGTTCCAGGACGCGGTGACCCGGTCCTGCGGCACCGCTACCGCCGGTGTCGGGGGTTCCAGGGCGTACAGAAACGTCGACACCGTCGTCAATGCGATGATCGCGGCCAGCCGCCTGCGCACCACGCCCACGTCAGATCCTCCAGACCGACCTCGTCGCCCGCCACCGGGATCACGGAGACGATGCGGCAGCGGAGCCCCGCACCGCATCGGTGGAAATTGCCTATTCGGGCCGGGGTGGGCTGGCCGGCGTCCGATCCGCCGTTACCTATCGGGATTCACCTGCGGTGACGGACGAGTTCGGACGCCGCCTGTTGCCTGGGCGGCCTCGACGTCCCCTGGCCCAGACCGGGTCCGGCGTCGTCAACCCAGTCGATCCAGCTTTTCGCGAGCGGCAGTGTCGGGCCGAGGCGTGAGGACCACGAGGCGCAGGTCGGTGTTCTGGGTGGTCAGGACGTTGGCGTCCAGCGGGATGGCGCCCACGTCCGGATGTACGGCGGTCTTGTGCGCGCTCTCGTGATGGGCCACCGCACGGAGGGCCCAGAGGCGGCAGAACCTGTCGTTCCCGGCCATGCGCGAGATCAGGGCCGCCACGTCGGGGTCGTTCGGATAGCGGGCGCTGGTCGCGCGCAGGTCGGCCACCAACGACTGCTCGAAGTAGGCGCGCTCGGCGTCGGTCTGGCGGACTCGGGGGTTTCGGGACTCGAACTGGACGATCAAGGCGTTGCGATCGTCGGCGGCGGCGCCGGCGGGGTCGCCGAAGACTGCCGCGAACAGCCGGTTCCAGTGCAGCAGCCGCCAGACGGCGTCGTAGACGGCCGCCGGGGTGTCGCCGAGGTGGTCGATGACGCGGTGCAGGCTGCCGGGGATCAGGTGAGGTATCCGGTCCGGGGCCGCGGCGAAGCCGGCGAGGCGCATCAGGTGCGCCTCCTCGTCGTCGGACAGTCGTAACGCGCGGGCCAGGGAGCTGCACACCTGCGCCGACGGTGTGGCCGCCCGGCCCTGTTCGAGGCGTGCCACGTATTCGGGGGAGATGCCGGCCAGTGCTGCCAGCTCGCCGCGCCGTAGCCCGGCGACGCGGCGAGGTGATGCGTCCGTTAAACCGGCCGCGGCCGGATCCATGCGATCCCGCCAGGCCCGCAGCGCGGCGCCGAGGTCATTCATGAACCCATGATCCGCCATCGCTGGGTAGTACCAGCGGTACGCGGAAGATCTGTGTCTTCCACAGTGGTGGGTCGCCCCTCAGGATGGGGATCATGAGCAAAGTGACCAGGATGCACCACATCGGAGTGCCGGTCAGCGATCTGGCGCGGTCGGTACGGTGGTACGAGGACGTCCTCGGCATCGCGCCGACCGGCGTGACGATCTCGGCGACGAACCCGGCGATCGGTGCGGTTGTCGAGGTGGAGAACGCGTCGATGCGGGCATCGTTCGCGCTGGCCGGCGACAACGTCCTTCTGGAACTCATCCAGTACGACAGCCCGCAGCCGAGGCCCTTCACCGGGCGCAACTCTGACGTTGGGGTGATGCACCTGTGTTTTGAGGTCGACGATCTCGACTCGGCGCACCGCGACCTAGTGCGGCGGGGCGTGCACGTCAACGCCGATCCGGTCGTGCTCCAGGACGGCGATGGCGTCGAAGCGGGGGCGCTGGCCGGGACGAAGATCCTCTACCTGCGTGACCCCGACGGCATTCAGCTGGAACTGTTCGAGTTGCCCTCGTAGGGGCGTCGACTCCGGACCCGGCGGCCGTCCCGGTCGGTGCGCTGCTGTGGTTACCATCGGTGGGGCCGATCAACCGGAGGGCACCATTCGTCCGGCGACACGCAGAAGCTGATGACAGATACCAGGTCGGGATTGTTCGTCGCTCGCGAGACGGAGTTGGGCGAGTTTGCCTCGGTGACGGCAGCCGCGGCGCGGGGCCGTGGCGGGGCGATGCTCGTCCTCGGTGACGCGGGGATCGGTAAGTCGACGCTCATCAATGCGGCCGCTTCGCGGCTCGACGGATGGCAGGTGCTGCGGGCCGGTGGTGTCGAGTTCGAGAGCGAGCTGCCCTACTCGGCCCTGCACCAGTTGTGCGCGCCCGTGCTCGACCATCGCGCTGGGCTCCCCGTACCGCAGCGGAGCGCGCTCGACGCGGTGTTCGGGCTGCAGGCCGGGGTCACGCCGACCCCCATGCTCGTCGGGCTGGCCCTCCTGGGCCTGCTGAGTGCCGCAGGTCGGCGCAGGCCGGTGTTCTGCGCGGTCGACGACGTGCAGTGGATCGACGCCGGCTCGCGGCAGGTACTGGCCTTCGTCGCGGCACGCGTGGCGGTGGAGCGGGTCGCCATGGTGTTCGCTGCCCGCGACGCCGCCTCGGTGTCGGAGCTCGGTCGCCTACCCGCCCTCACACTCACCGGGCTCTCCGATTCGGAGGCCCTCACCCTGCTGCGGTATCGGGCACCCTTCGGCCACGAGGCACCGATCGTGCAACGGATCCTCGCCGAAGCGGCCGGCAACCCTCTCGCCCTGGTGGAGTTCGCCCGCGACGCCGGACCGTTCGGGCTACCCGGGGACGCCGGGCACCGCGCCGTGGAGCACCGGTTCGTGAGTCGGTTCCTGCGGCTGCCGGCACCCACGCGCTCGGTTCTGGCGCTCGCCGCGGCGGAGCCGACGGGTGACCTCGTTCTGCTGCGGCGTGCGATGGCGATCCAAGGGCTGGACGCCGTGGACCTGACCGCGGCCGAGGACAGCGGCCTGTTGGTGACCGGGGCCCGGGTGCACTTCCGGCATCCGTTGGCGCGTTCCGCGGTGTACCTGTCGACCGGCGTCGGGGCGCGACGGCAGGCACACGCGGCGCTCGCCGCCGGTACCGACGTCGACGTCGATCCCGACCGTCGCGCCTGGCACCAGGCGAACGCGATCACCGGACCGGATGAGGAGACCGCGGCCGAGCTGGAGCGTTCGGCCGGGCGGGCACAACGCCGCGGCGGGTTCGCGGCAGTGGCCGCGTTCCTCGAGCGCGCGGCCCGACTGACACCCGACCGGTCGCGGCAGGCCCGCCGGTTGTTGGCCGCGGCCCGGGCGCGGTTGGGTTCGGGCGCACCTTCTGCCGCCCGGGAGTTGGTGGACGAGGCCGAGCGTCTCCAGCCGGACCCCGTCGACCGCCGCGCCGCACGACTGCTACGCGCGACGATCGACTATCACGTGGCACGCACCATCCCGGCGACGATCGCGCTCATCGAGGCGGCCGACGGCGTGGGGCCCGACGAGGTCCGCGAGACCTACCTGGAGGCGTTCGCATCGCTCATGTTCAGCGTCGACGAGCCGGGGAGGTTGCGGCGGCTCGCCCTGCACATCGGGGAACGGGTGCCCCAGCGTCAGCCGCCACGCCCGGTCGACCTGCTGCTGCAGGCGTTGGTCGAGCAGAACCTCCGCCCGGTGGACGAGGCGATGCCCCTGATGCGCCGCACGGTCGACGCCTTCCGGGACCACGCCCGCACGTCCGACGCGGATCCGTGGTGGATGGAACGCGCCTGCGTGCTGAGCGTCGACCTCGGTGACAGCGACGCCATGGAGGAGATCGCCGACCGTCAGGTGGAACTCGCCCGGGCACAGGGCGCCTACGCGATCCTTCCCCATGCGTTGCGCTTCCAGGCGACAGCCCGGACGATCGTGGGCCGCTTCGCCGACGCGCAGGTCTGCATCATCGAGGCGCGTGCGGTCGACGAGGCCGCCGGGACGTCCAACCTCGTCGGGTCCGACCTGATGCTTGCCGCCTGGAGCGGGAACGTCGACCGGTTCCGCGAGATCCGGGAGAAGCTGCGCGGCTGGGTGGGGGTGAATTTCACCGCGCTGCACTACGCCGAAGGCGTGCTGTGCAACGGCAGCGGCGACCATGGGGCCGCGCTCGACGCGTTGCTGCTCGTGCGGGACCAGCACCGGCGCGGCGCGTACGCCGCCTCCGTCTTCCACCACGAGATGGTCGAAGCCGCCGCGTACGTCGGACGTCCCGAAGAAGCCAAGGAATCGGCTAAATGGATCGGGGATGTCGCACGGGTCAACCCGAACGCGTGGACGACCGGTGCGCATCTGCTGGCGAGTGCGCTGCTCGACCCGGGGCTCGGCGCGCAGGACCACTACCGTGCCGCCATCAGCCGGTTCGCCGGGAGCAGGATGCGAGTCCACTACGCGCGTGCCCGATTGCTCTACGGGCAGTGGCTGCGACGGGTCGGCCGTCGCGCCGAGGCGCGGGTGGAGCTGCGCGCCGCGCACGAACTGCTCTCCACCATCGGCGCGCGCGGGTTCGCCGGCCGCGCCGCCCGCGAACTGGATGCCATCGGCGAGCCGACCCTGGCCGACGACGTCGATCCGCTCGCGGGGCTGACCGCACGGGAACTACTCGTCGCCCGCAAGGTCGCCTCCGGCGCAGGCACCAAGGAGGTCGCCGCGTTGCTGTTCGTCAGCCCGCGAACGATCGACGCCCATCTGCGCAACCTCTACCGCAAGCTGGGCATCACCTCACGCCGGCAGCTACGAGAACTCCTTCGCTGACGGGCCGGGCCGACCGAACGATGAAGGGGCCCCGCCGGTACGAGACCGACGGGGCCGCTGGGTCACGTCAGCGCTGGGCGCTGGGCCCGGTCACACTCCCGTTCGGCACGCGTCTTCAGCTCCGTCAGCCATGTTTCCAGGCCCGCCCCGAGAGCCATGGTGGAGAAATCGACGTCCTGCTCGACCTGGTCACCGCGCCACGTCTCCTCGGTACGCACGAGAACCCGGCCGTCAACCTCGGTGAACGTCCAGACGTGAACCCCCTCGTCGATGCGCAGCCCTGCACCGACCGCCGGGCCGTCCCACCGAAGGCACCTCTGGTGCTGTAGCTGCCGGACGGTGGAGGTGACGACGAGGGTCGTGGCGGGATTCAGCGCGGTCTCGATGACCGGTGTCGTCCATCGGAATGACGAACCCGGACGCAGTGGGCCATGATCGAGCCGCTTGCTGGACAAAACGGGCTTCTGCCACGACGGCCAGCGTTCCACGTCGGTCTGCAACTTCCAGACGGTCCGTAGCGGAGCGTCGATCGTCGTCTCCGTCCGATAGCGAATCTTCGCCGTGGTGTCGACAGTCCGTCCCGCGCATCGCACCGTCGCGTGGTCGGCACCGACATCGCGCCTGACCTCCGCCCGAGCCGGCGCACCTGCGGTGCCCACGAGGCCGGCCACGACCACTGCCGTCGCGACGGCAAATGCTCGATTCTTCACGAGGGGGTCACCGCCTCGGCGGTGGCCTTGAGTCGTTCCAGCCACCTGGCGAGGGTGGTGTCGAGGCCCTCCTGGAACGGCGCGGGGTCGGCATCGACAGGCGGGCCGGCGAAGGACTCCTCGGTCGACACCTCCACACCGTCGCCGGCCGGAGTGAGAGCCCAGACGTGGACGCCGAGGACGCCGTCCGGTCCGTCACCGTATCCCCGCCACACGAGGCGTTCCTGCGGCCGTACCTGAACGATCGTCGACTCAATCTCCATGCCGGCGGCCGACCAGCGGAACACGGAGCCCGGGGCGAGCGGACCGGGTGTTTCCACGCGTGCGTACGGGATCTCTGGCAGCCAGGTCCTCCATGCGTCGATGTCGGTGAGGATCCGCCACACGGCGTCCGCCGACGCGGTCACCGTGACGCTGTGGCGGCTGACCACCGGTGCCGACACGTCAATGCCGGCCTCGTCGGTGTCAGTAGTGTTCTCCATCGTGAAGCCTCTCTGCGGTCACTGACCATCGGATCGCCGGGCATGAGAGCGAGCCGCTAGATCCACACCCGGCAGAAGCGATCGTGCCAAGACGCAAACTGCTGCACATCGGCAAGAACTACCTAGTTCGCGGTACGTGTGCCGGCCACGGTGAAGATCCTTACCTCCGTGCCTGCTACCGGCCTCAGCCCGGGAGCAGGGCCGGTCCGGGCCGGTGCGGGTCACCGGTTGCCGTCCGGTCCCAGCGCGCCGCGCCGCACCCGCGGCACAGCACGTAGGCCGGCGGCGGCATAGTCGTGACTGGGAACGCCTCGTACTGATCGCGCGACCACACCGTCATAGGGTGACTTGCCGGCGGGCGGCCATTCTGCTGACCGTGACGTTGATTGCGAAAATTCCGACCACGGCTTCGAGGAGCAAATTTCGCGGGTTCCAGTCCCAACCGTAGAGCGTCCAATTTGTCGGCTGATAGGCCAGCATAGGCAGCATCAGCGCCAGAAGGACCACGCTGGCCGCTATCGATACCCGCACATCAAGCGCCGCACCCACGAGGGCCGCCACCAGCCCGGCGGCCATGATGACCGGTAGGGTCAAACCGTCTGCCCAGCCATTGAGCGGATTGGGCGTTACGAACGCTATTGTCATCGTGGCGGCAAGAAGCCAGGCCCATGGTCGCGTGGCCCGTGGTGGGCGCGCTCGAAGCAGTGGCGCCATTGTTACCACGACTAACAAGCATAGCCACGTAGAAACTTGCATGATCAGGTAGAGGCCTGTCCGGAGCCCCAAAGCAGTGTCGAACCTTGCCAATGGCTCCACCGCGTACCTCAGGTCATTCGCCGCGGAATGCCAGATCTCCCAGCCGAAGGCGACAACGGTTATGGGGAGTGCGAGGCGGTAGCGAGCCCACACCGCGGCGACCAGCGCGAGAAGCAGCAATGCGGGCGTGACCGAGCTTCGCTCATAGAGAAAGCTGGCAGAATTACCCGGCAACAGCAGCCATAAGCGCCACGTGAGCGGCAGGGCCGTCAGGGCAACGCCGCACACGAGCAGGGACAGTGCGGTCGATCGCAGGGCGGAGTATCGCAAGGTGTCCCGGGAGCGGAGCTGGTCTACACCGGTGCGGACCCGCAGACCTCCCACCAGGAGTGCGAGGGACTCCCGAAGCCTCGGGTGCCTTCGGTCCGTCTCGCCCGCGACCAGCAGCGTTTCCAGCATCTCGTCGGCGCGGTACTGCCGGTAGGCCCGAGGGTACGCGCGCAGCAGCCACCGGTAGCGGCGCTCCAGGCCGGTCATGCCGGCGCCGTCCGAACCGTCGCGGCCGTCGACCGTACGGAGCGGTCTCGAACGACCCGGGCCGCAGCGATCAGCCGCGCCGCCTCCTCGTGCAGTGCGGACAACCCACGCTCGGTCAGCTCGTACGTGCGACGGGCGCGACCGTTGACCACCGTCTCCTCGGCCACCCGCACTATCTCCTCAGCGTTGAGCCGGTCCAGCGCGGCGTACAGCGTGCCGGTCGTCAACCGCACTCGCCCGTCGGACAACTCCTGCGCGCGCTTGACGATGGCGTAGCCGTGCAACGGCTCGTCCTGCAACGCGGCGAGGATGAAATACGTGGGTTCGCGCATCGGCGCGGGGGGTTTAGTCACGTCATCAACATAAGCAGATGGTCGACCTATCCGTCAAGCTTGAGGCTTCCGCTTCGCGGGCGCCCGACCAGCGGGCTACTTGTCTCATTGACCTGCGACCGTGGCCTGGCCAGGCTTCGGTCGAGGCGTCCGGGCTGTCGCTCTCTTTGCGGCTGCCCACGCTGGCGCAGCCGGCACGGCCTCGCTGTCACGCACGGCCTGTGGCTTCCGCTCGCTGTCCCCCGCCTGGGCAGTCCTCAGGCGGAGCGTAGGCACGGATGGTGCCGTTGTGCCGCGGGACCTTCCCGTCGGTGGTGAGGGCCACGAGACGTTTACAGACGGGGCATTGGCCTCGCTGTGGCCCCGAGCGTTGAGTCACCGTGCCTCCTCCGGATTGGCCGTGGCAGGTCTTCGGCTCAACCGCCGAGCCACGACCGCCATCGTGCCGTATCGAGGCCAGGCAACCTCGAAGGCTTCGCTACGGAGGGTGACTCCGGTGACGCTGCTCGCGCGCTTGCTCGGCGGCAGATCCGGAGACGAACGTGACCGGTAGACGGTTTGTTGCTACCGACGCGTCCACTCGGCCCAACGAATTGCGAAGCCACGTCGGCTCACGCCTTGACCGCCGCGGTGTACGCACGGCTCGTTGCTGCCGTAATCGGCCCGATACGTCTGCTCCTGGCGGACATCCGACGGGCGTGGGGGTGTCCCCGCACCGCGCCACTGCCAGTGTCGACAGTGGAGGGTAGGGGATCGCGCGATCGTCATTGGAACAGAGCACGATTGAAGAAGCACGCCCGGCGGACGGAATGAGATCGTGGCGGCGCGACGCGGCGGCGGCGCCATCCGAGGTGCCGGCAGTCGTCTTCGGCACGAGCGCTGCCCGACCGCTCCACGACTCACGGCTGAGAGGCATGACGACCATGGCGCACATTGATCTGGGGATCGACGAGAAGCAGTTTCCCGGCATATCCGGTCCGATGCGGTACCGCCCGGAGACAGCGAAGCCGCTCAACGAGCTGGCCGAGGTGCTGCTACGTGCCCCTCACTCGCTCCCGGCCGGCGAGCGCGAGCTGATCGCGGCGTACGTCTCCGGGCGCAACGAGTGCACCTTCTGCTGCGCGTCGCACTCGGCGTTCGCCGCGGCACAGCTCGATGAGGGCATGACGCTCGTCGACCAGGTGCGCGCCGACCTCGACAGCGCCCCGATCTCGGCCAAACTGCGGGCGCTGCTGCGCATCGCCGGCGCGGTACAGATCAGCGGCCGCCACGTCACCACGGAGCTGGTCGCCACCGCCCGCGCGGAGGGCGCCAGCGACCTGGAGATCCACGACACCGTCCTGATCGCCGCCGCGTTCTGCATGTTCAACCGATACGTCGACGGGCTCGGCACCTTCGCGCCCGAGGGGCAGGACGCCTACGCCGAGTCCACACGTCGCATCGTCGAGTTCGGCTACGGATCGGCCATCCCGCAGTCGGCAGGTGAACCGGCTGCCTGAGCACAAACAAGGGTGACCACACCCCGACCCCCCTGCGATGGTCGACGGACACGCCTGGCCAGGCCCGTCACCCGTGAGGTTGGAGGGGATCGATGGACCATCCACGCCGTCTGCTCGACGCCGCGACGCAGCTCAAAGCAGACATGGTCGACCGGCTGGGCACGCTCGTCGCGTCCGAGTCGGCACCGGGCTCGCTGCCCCATCTCGAGTCCTGTGCCGACCTGCTCACCCGATGGGGTGAGGAAGCTCTCGGCCGGCCCGCCCGGCGGGTCGTGATCGACGGCCTGCCGCACCTGCTGTGGCCGGCCGCCAGCCAGCGGGTGCTGCTCCTCGGCCACTTCGACACGGTCTTCCCGGTTGGCACGATCCGGTCCCGGCCCTTCACCGTCCGCAACGACGTCGCGACCGGGCCCGGCGTGTGCGACATGAAGGGCGGCATCGTGCAGATGTTCACGGCACTGCGCCTGGTCGCGGACACCTCGACGGTCGGCGTGCTGCTCACCTGCGACGAGGAGTCCGGGTCCGTCACGTCACGGCCACTGATCGAGCGTGAGGCACGGCGCTCGGGTGCGGTTCTCGTCTGCGAGGCGGCCACTCCGGACGGGCACGTGAAGGTGGCCAGGAAGGGCGGCTCGGTGTACCGCCTCACTGTCCGGGGTCGCGCCGCCCACGCAGGCGTCGAACCACGACGCGGGGTCAACGCCACGGTCGAGGTCGCCCACCAGGTCCTCACGCTGGGTGCGCTCGGCGCGGCGGACAGCGGTGGCACCTCGGTCACGCCGACCCTGCTCTCCGCGGGCACCACGACGAACACGGTGCCCGAACGCGCCAGCCTGGCCGTCGACGTCCGGGCCTGGACCAGGGACGAACTCGAACGCGTGGACCACGCCATCCGCGGGCTGGTGCCGTTCCTGCCCGAGGCGACGCTGGCCGTGCAGGGCGGGATCAACCGCTATCCGATGTCGCCCGAGCTGGCGCGGCCGCTCCTGGAACTGGCCCAGTCAACCGCCCGCCAGCTTGGCATTCCGGACCTCGTTGGTGCGCACGCTGCCGGCGCGTCCGACGGCAACTTCACCGCCGCGCTGGGCGTGCCGACCCTCGACGGCCTGGGCGCGGTCGGAGGCGGAGCACACGCCGCCGACGAGTACGTCTGTGTCGACCGGATGCCGGAGCGCACTGCGCTTTTGGCCGGACTCGTCGACGCATTGTCCATAATGGAGCGCTTCGGACCTCAACCCATCGACCAGATCCCATAGGCTGGCTCAGCGCCGGCGAACGACCGGCAGCGAGGGGTCGGCGTCGGCATGACTACGGGACAGCGCTCGGGATCGTCCATTCCCCTGCTCGGGGTCGAGGAGGAGTTCCTCGTCGTCGACGTCGACCGGGGTGAGGTCGTGCCGGCGGCGGCCACGGTCGTCGACCGCGCGCGTCCGGCCCTCGGCGCCCGGGTGGGTGGCGAGATCACCAAGCTTCAGGTCGAGACCCGTACCGACCCGTGCCGGAGCGTGGACGCACTGAGCGCGCAGCTCGTCGAAGGTCGAGCCGCCGTCCAGGCCGCAGCCTTGTCGGCGGGTCTGCGGGTGATCGCGAGCGGCTCGCCGGTGCTCGGCCGTGCCGTGCCGCCGCCCATCACCGAAGGGCCCCGCCAGGATCGCGGCACCGCCACCTTCCGTGGGCTGCACGACGAGCTGGCGATCTGCGCCGTCCACGTCCACGTGGAGGAGCCCGACCGGGACCGCGCCGTGCTGATCGGCAACCACCTGCGCCAGCACCTGCCGGTGTTTCTCGCCCTCACGGCCAACTCGCCCTACTGGTCCGAGCGCGACACCGGATACGCGAGTTGGCGCAGCGTCACATGGGGGCGGTGGCCGGTCGCCGGCGCGCCTCCGTTGCTGAGGTCCGCGCAGCAGTACGACGACCACGTGGACATGCTGCTCGAGGTGGGCGCACTGGTCGACCGGGGCACCATCTTCTGGGATCTCCGCCTGTCGACGAACCACCCGACCCTCGAGGTGCGGGTGGCCGACGTGCCCGTCACCGCCGCCGAGTCCGCGGCACTGGCCGCCCTGGTACGGGCGCTGGTGGTCGTCGCCGGTGACGCCGTCGACCGGGGCGACGAGGGACCGGAACTTGTCCCCGAGCTGATGCGGCTCGCGTACTGGCGCGCCGCCCGCGACGGGATGGGCGGGCACGGCGTCGACGTCGTCACCGGCCGGCTGCTGCCCGCCGCGGCGCTCGCCGGACGGCTGGTCGAGCTCGCCCGGCCGGCGCTGCACGAGGCGGGCGACTGCGAGCGGGTCGAGGACTGGCTGGCACACCTCGCCACGAACGGCGACGGAGCGACCCGCCAGCGGGCCGCCGCGGCACTGCGCGGCAGCCTGACCGACGTGGTCGATGAGATCGCCAACCGGACCGCCCCGAACGTGCCTTTTCGTCAAGACAGCACGAAGGCGTAACACCTGACCGCCGGCCTCGGAAATGCTGGGGGAACCGGACGCCGCGGCCGGCTGGCCCTGCCACGGCAACCGGCACACCTGATCAGTGGAGGCCACAGGTGACCGAGGCAGACCTGCAATCGAGGGTTCCGATCCAGCACGACCGTATGAGGCCGGCGGACATGGTGCGCGAGGCGGAGGCGTTCGCGGAACGGATGGCGCGGCGCCGTTCCGTGCGAGAGTTCGCCACCGACCCCGTCCCCGACGGGGTGATCGAGGCCGCGATCCGGGCCGCTTCGACCGCACCCAGTGGTGCCAATGTCCAGCCGTGGCGGTTCGTCGTCCTGACCGACCCGGCCCGCAAGCGCCGGTTGCGCGAGGCGGCGGAGGCCGAGGAGCGTGCGTTCTACGATCGCCGCGCCTCACCGGAGTGGTTGGATGCGATTGCCGGGCTCGGCACAGACTGGCGCAAGCCGTTCCTGGAGACCGCACCGGCCGTCATCGTCGTGTTCGAGATACACCAGGGGCCACACAGCCCGAAGCCGTACTACGTCAAGGAATCCGTGGGCATCGCCGTCGGTCTGCTGATCACCGCTCTGCACCACTGCGGCCTGGTCACACTGACCCACACGCCCAGCCCGATGCGATTCCTCAACGAGGTGTGTGAGCGGCCGCCGGAGGAGCGCCCGTACGTCGTCATGCCGGTCGGGTATCCCACGCCGGACGCTCACGTCCCGGACCTGACCCGCAAGCCCCTCGACGAGGTCATGATCCGCTGGTGAGGTCTGTGGTCAGGAACTCGACCAACGGCTCGACGTGTCGGTCCGGGCGTCGCCACTCGGCCAGGAGATCCTCCAGCAGGTGCTGCTCGGCGAGCAGTTCCGCTCCTCGGTACCGCCGGATCACCGGGTGGATGAAGGCGCTCTCCCGCGCCCGGTCGGGGGTCGGGTGCCGGTCGATGGCGAAGACGTCACCGTAGTCGTCGCGGCCCCACCGTAGCGCGAGCGTGTACCACTGCGTGGCGGACGCGAAACGCTCCACGGCGTAGTCCTCGGGCAGGTCCTCGTAGTGGTGGAAGTCGCCGGTGGCGTCGTCGCGCACGAGGACGTCGCAGAGGTATTCGAACTGGGTCCACAGCGCCGAGGACCAGTTCACCCGGTCGAGCATCAGCTTGGCCAGCGACGCCGCCTCCGCGGGCGTCGTCGTGTACGACAACGGCACGTCGTCGTACCGCTCCCGCAGGATCCGTGTCAGGGTGCGGAGGTTGTACCGGAATCCGTCGATGAACGGCGACGACGCGTGCTTGACGTCCCGGGCCTGGGCGATCGTGCCGGCGAAGTAGAGGTCGTCGATGTTGCTCGACTGCCAGTCGGGGCGTAGGCCGGGCATGCGGCCGTCCCGCACCATGTCGGGACGGGACGTCTCGTCGAACACTGTGGTGTCCATCCGGAAGCCTGTGCACCGCACCACCGTGTGGTAGTCGAGCACGGCGGTCTCACCCTCGGCGTGGGTGTACGTGATCGACACCTGGAAGCGCCCGTCGACGGGCCGAATCTCGTCGATCGTGCAGTCGAGCACCGAGTGCAGTGTCTTGAACTGGTAGCTGTCGAGGATCGCGCCGTACTGGCCCCGGACGTCGCCGGGGTGTTTGGTGTTCCACGCGAGCCGCAGGGGTTGCCGGCTGGCGAGGTGCACCATCGAGGCCCGGCCGAGGATGGCCGACGCGGTCTCGAAGGCCGAGTTGCCCTTCCCGATGATCAGAACCCGCTGGTCCTCGTACGCCGTGGGGTCCACGACCATGTCCTCGTACCCGATTGCGTGTTCGATGCCCTTGATGGCTGGCACGAACGGCTGGCCCCAGCCCGTCGCGACGACCAGGCAGCGCGCGCGGACCTCATCCTGGCCGGTGCGCACTGTGAAGCCGTCGCTCGTCCGCGTGATCTGCTCGACCGTCGTGCCGTACCGGACGTTGAGCTGGTGGACCCGCTGGAACTCCGCGAGGTAGCGCACCAGGTCGTCGGCTGCGGGCAGGTACTCCTCGCTGAAGTTCGGAAACAGCAGATCCGGGGAGTCGTTGAGCAGGGAGTTCCAGTCCCAGCGCAGGCGGATCTCGGGGTCGGTGCTGTCGGTGTGCACCTTGTTCAGCGAGATGAGCCGGCGATGCCGGGGGAACCGCTGGAAGAACCCGCCCGGTTCGGCACCACTCTCGAGCGTCAGGTAATCGGCGCCGTGCTGCTGGAGGTAGTAGCTCAGTTGAAGCCCGGCGGGCCCCGCCCCGACGATGACGTAGCTGTGCTTGTTGCCGACCATCCTGTGACCCTTCGACGCAGTGAGGAGTCCATCGACCATGGAATGGATAGCGGGACGTGTCAATGCTTGATGGCGTTCCAACCCGTTGACGGCTCACTTGGGAAGCGTCGCCCCGGACTGCTCGCTCGGCGTGGCCATCGTTCACGGCCCTGGTGGAGGCGCATGGCGCGCGGGTGGAGGTGCGCAACACGCCCGATGGCTGCCAGTTCGTGGTCCGCCTGGCGCTTCGCGGCGCAGCCTGCGCAACCGGGAAGGTGACCGCGGCGGTGGCCAGCACCCATTCTCAGGTGGTGTCCCGACCAGCGCGAGGAGTTGATATGGGCCTGATCCGGCGTCGGCTGCCCAACGGGCAGGATGTCACCCAGGTCGATGCCGCCGAGGCGGCGTTGCTCTACCGCGAGATCTTCGTCGAGGAGTCCTACCGTCGTCCCGGTGGCACTCGGCCGACACCCGGTGTCATCTTCGACATCGGCGCCAACATCGGCTTGGCCTCGATGTTCTTCAAGTCCCGTTACCCGGCCGCGTTCATCGTGGCGGCCGAGCCCGGCCCGGACACCTACCGGGCGCTGGAGGAGAACTTCGCGCGGCACGTGCCGGACGGGTTGGCCCGCAACGTCGCGATCACCGCGGCGGACGGGCACGCCCGGTTCGGTTACTACCCGAAGGCCCCAGCGGAGTCCGGGCTGTACACCGAGCAGGACCTCGAGACCGCCCTCGCCAGGAAACTGCTCATCGAGGGCGGTGTCCCGGTACGCGATGCGGAGCACCTGGCCACGTCCCGGCACCAGTTGTCCTATGTGGAATGCGAGACGATGACGTTCTCCCGGCTGCTGCGCGACTCCGGCGCCGAACGGGCGGACCTCGTGAAGATCGACGTCGAGAAGGCCGAGGCCGACGTGATCGCCGGCATCGCCGACGACGACTGGGCGAAGATCGGCGAGCTGGTTGTCGAGGTGCACGACATCGACGGCCGCCTCGGGAACATCGAGGCATTGCTGCGCCAGCGGGGTTTCGACGTCACCGACACCCAGGAACGCCGCCTCGCCGACACCGACCTGCACCTGACCTTCGCCGTCCGCGCGGTCTGAGAAACCCGTCGAGGAGTCAGCCATGGACAACGGATCACCCGTCAGGCTCGACCTGAGTGGCGCCGACATCCACGCCGAGTCGGCCCGCATCCGCGCACACGGGCCGGTGGCCCGGATCATGTTGCCGGGTGGGGTGCCCGCCTGGTCGGTCACCGGCTACGAGGCGGCGAAGGAGATCCTCGCCGACGACCGGTTCTCCAAGGACCCGCGCCAGCACTGGATCGCGTACGCCAACGGCGAGATCGGGCCCGACTTCCCGCTGATCGCCTGGGCCCGAATGGAGAACCTCACCAGCTCGGACGGGCCCGAACACGCCCGCCAGCGGCGGCTGATCCGTACGGCGTTCACGCCGCGTCGGGTGCAGACCATGCGGCCGGCGATCGAACGGCTGGCCGTTGACCTGCTCGACGACCTCGCCAGGCATCCGCCCACGGAGATCGTCGACCTGAAGGCGGGGTTCGGGCACCCGCTGGCGGCTCACGTGATCGGCGAATTGATCGGTCTGCCGGTCGCCGAGCGGGTGGGCATCGTCGGCGGTGGCGGCGGCTACGCCACCGCCAGCGCGAAGATCACCCCACAGGAGGCCGCCGCCGCCTTCGCCCGCTTGCGGGCACAGATGCACGACCTGATCGACCGCAAGCGCCGGGAACCCGCCGACGACCTGACCAGCGACCTGATCGCCGCCCGCGACGAGGGCGAACGGCTCGACGACGACGAGATTGTCAGCACCCTGCTTCTGCTGCTCAACACCGGCACCGAGCCCGCGATGAATCTGCTGGTCAACGCCGTCCGGGCGATGCTGAACGCCCCGGAGCAACTGCGCCGGGTCCGCTCGGGCGACGCCGGCTGGGCCGACGTCATCGAGGAGACGCTGCGGGTGGACGCGCCGGTCGCGCACCTGCCGTTCCGGTTCGCTGTCGAGGACGTCGAGATCGCCGGCGTACGCATCGGCAAGGGTGAACCGATCCTGATGCACTTTGCCGGGGCGGGCCGCGACCCGGCGGTGCACGGACCCGAGGCGGCCCGGTTCGACGCGGGCCGGGCCGACAAGCGGCACCTCTCGTTTGGCCACGGCATCCATCGGTGCCTCGGAGCCGCGCTGGCCCGGCTGGAGGTGGAGATCGGTCTGGACACCCTGTTCCGGCGCTTTCCGGGTCTGCGCCTCGCGGTGCCCGACGCCGAGTTGACCTCCCAGGGGACGTTCGCCATGAACGCGCCCGCCTGGCTGCCCGTGCTCCTGGGAATGGAGAGTCCCCGATGGCGCGAGTGACTGCCGACATCTCGGTGTCGATGGACGGTTTCGTGACCGGCCCTGATGACAGTCGCCTCCTGCCGATGGGCGTGGACGGCCACCGTCTGCACCAGTGGATCTACGACCTGGCCACCTGGCGGGCCCGCGTCGGCCTCGACGGGGGCCGGGCCAACCGGGACGCGGAGATCCTCGACGAGGGGTTCGCGTCCGTCGGTGCCCATGTGATCGGACGGCGGATGTACGACCACGGGGAGAAGCCGTGGGGCGACGAGCCGCCGTTCGGGCTCCCGGTCTTCGTGGTCACCCACGAGCCCCGACCGGTTCTGGAGCTGGCCGGCGGCACCCGCTTCGAGTTCGTACCCGATGGTGTCGAGAGTGCCGTCAGCCGCGCGCTGGCCGCCGCGGGCGGCCGGGACGTGTCGGTGCTCGGGGGTGCCAGCGTGATCCGTCAGTGCCTGCGAGCCGGCCTGCTCGACGAGCTGGTGCTGCACGTGGTCCCGGTGCTGATGGGCGACGGGGTGCGGCTGTTCGACCGCACCCGCGACGGCCAGGTGGAGCTGCCGATCAGCCGGGTCGAGCAGCCCGACCAGGTCGTGCACCTGTGGCTGGCCCCGCAGGCGGTCAGCGCGGGTCGCTGAGCCGGGCCGCGCGCGACTCCAGGTAGCGGCGTTCGGGCAGGCTCGTGGTGCGCTGCGCCGCCCGCAGGTAGCACACCCGGGCCCCGCTCCGGTCCCCGGCCATTTCCAGCAGGTGGGCGCGTACCGCGTCGAGCCGGTGGTTGGCGATGCGGTCGTCGAGGCCGTCGAGCAGGCGCAGCCCGACCTCCGGACCCTTGGCCATGGCTGTCGCGACCGCCCGGTTGAGCGTCACCATCGGGTTCGGGTCGAGCTGTTCCAGCAGTTCGTAGAGGGCGGCGATCTGCGGCCAGTCGGTGTCGTCGACGGTCGCCGCCTCGGCGTGCAGCGCGGCGATCGCCGCCTGGATCTGGTAGGACTCCACCGGCCCGTCGCTCAGGCTGCGGGTGACCAGCGCGATGCCCTCGCGGATCGACTCCCGGTGCCAGAGCCGCCGGTCCTGCTCGGCGATCGGTACCAGCGTGCCGTCCGGGCGGGAACGGGCGTCGCGCCGGGCGTCGGTCAGCAGCATGAGCGCGAGCAGCCCGGCGACCTCACCGTCGTCGGGCAGCAGCCGGTGCACCTCGCGGGTCAGCCGGATCGCCTCCCGGGTCAGCTCGCCGCGCTGCAGATCCGGGCCGGAGGTGGCGGTGTAACCCTCGTTGAAGATCAGGTAGAGCACGTGCAGCACTACCCGCAGGCGCTCGCGTCGCTCGGCCGGCGGTGGCATCCGGAACCGGGTGCCGGTCGACCGGATCCGCTGCTTGGCCCGGCTGATCCGCTGCACCATCGTCGACTCGGGCACCATGAACGCCGCGGCGATCTGGCTGGTGGTCAGGCCGCCGACGGCGCGGAGCGTCAGAGCGATCTGTGACGGCGCGGACAGCGCGGGATGGCAGCACATGAACAGCAGCATCAGCGTGTCGTCGTGCTGGTAGGGCAGGTCGTCGACGGAGGCGGAGACCGCCTCGTCGGCGCGGCCCATCACCGCGACGATCACCTCGCGATTGCGCCGGGCCTGGTCACTGCGCCACTGATCAGCCAACCGGCGGGTGGCGACGGTGCGCAGCCAACCGCGGGGATTGTCCGGCAACTTCTGGTCCGTCCAGCGTAGCGCCGCCTCCAGCAGGGCTTCCTGCACCGCGTCCTCGCACGCCTCGAACTTGCCGTAGCGGCGGTAGAGCGCGCCCAGGACCTGCGGCGCGAGCTGGCGCAGCAGACTTTCGACCTCCGAGCGGGAGGCCACGTTACCCTCATCAGCCACGGTGCCGGGGTTCCTCCAGTGCCCTGGGCGGCGAACCCGCGGGCGAAGCGTGTGGACGAGAAACGTTGCTGATTACCGGCGGCAATGTCGAAAAACGAGGTACGGCTCCGACTTCACTGCGAAAGGGTACGCGGCCCTGGTGGGACCGCACCGCCATAACCAGGAGGTATCTTCCATGCAGGACGAGATCGTGGCGCCTACCGACACGGCTACCGCCGTGGCCGCGCAGCTGCGTGCGGGCGTCGTCGGCGAGGTGATCGAGCCGAGCGACCCCGGTTACGACCAGGCCCGCACGATTTTCCAGGGCGGCGTCGATCGGCGACCCGCCGTGATCGTCAAGGCGGTCAACGCCGCCGACGTGGCGCATGTCGTCTCGGTGGCCAGCGGGTCGGAGCTGCCGCTCGCGGTTCGCAGTGGCGGCCACAGCCTCTACGGCGTCTGGGACGACGCGATCGTCCTGGACCTCTCGAAGATGAACGCGTTGGAGATCGACGCCGACAGTCGTACCGCCTGGGCGGAGCCCGGTGTGCTCGCCGGCGCCTACACCGAGGCGGCCGCCGAGCACGGCCTGGTCACCGGTTTCGGCGACACCGCCTCGGTCGGCCTGGGCGGCCTGACGGTCGGCGGTGGCATCGGCTACCTGGTCCGCGCGCACGGGTTGACCATCGACAACCTGATCGGCGCCGACGTGGTGACCGCGGACGGCCGGCACCTCACTGTCGACGCCGACAACCACCCCGACCTGTTCTGGGCGATTCGTGGCGGCGGCGGCAACTTCGGTGTCGTCACGAAGTTCCGCTACCGGCTGCACTCCGTGCCGACGGTGCTCGGCGGCCTGCTGGTGCTGCCGGCGACGCCGGAGGTCGTGGCGGAATACCTGCGCATCTCGCTGGAGGCGCCCGACGAGCTGTCGAGCATCATCAACATCATGCCGGCGCCCCCGATGCCCGGTGTGCCCGACGAGGCGGTCGGTCAGCTGGTGATCCTCGCGATCATCGTCTACGCCGGTGACCCGGAGGAGGGCGAGAAGGTGCTGGCGCCGATCCGTGAGTTGGGCGTGCTGGCCGACATGGTCCAGCCGATGCCCTTCAGTGGCATCTACCAGCCGGAGGACCCGAACTACCACCCGCTGACGTTCAGCCGGACCAACTTCGTCGACGAGGTCGACGCGGCCACGGCCGGTCGGATCCTGGAGACGCTGCAGACCTCGTCGGCGACCATGCCCGTCGCCCAGCTGCGTCCGCTCGGTGGGGCGATGGCCCGGGTGCCGTCCGACGCGACCGCGTTCGCGCACCGCGACCGCAAGATCATGTTCACGGCGGCTGTCGTGTTCGAGAAGCCAGAGGAGGCCGCCGAGCACCGCGCCTGGGTCGACGAGTTCGCCAAGGTCGTGCAGCGGCCGGGTGGCGGCAGCTACGTCAACTTCCTCTACGACGATGCCGCCGAGCGCATCCACGAGGCCTACCCCGACGCCACGTACGCGCGGCTGGTGGAGCTGAAGCGCACGTACGACCCGAACAACCTGTTCAAGCTCAACGGCAACATCTCGCCCTCCTGAGCAACCTGCACCAGCGGTCGTGCATACCGCATCCTCGGAGATGACGACCGATTTCGACGGGTGCCAGAGTCGTAGGCGATTAACGGGTGGAAGATTCGCCGGCGTTCCCCGCCCCCTCGGGGAGCGCCGGCGATCCCGTGAATCAGGCAATCCGCCAACCCCTTGACGACCTACGACCCGAGGGACCCCTCCATGACGCAGAACGCGGAGAAAGCCACCATTCGGGTGGGCCGGTCGCCGACGCACGAGGCGACCGAACCATCACCATCGGTCCCACCGTCGGCCCCGTCGTCGTCGATCTGGCGTCAGCCCTACCTGTGGCTCGTCGTCCTCGCCGGCGCCGTCGTCTTCAACCTGCTGTACGCGTTCCCGCGCTACTTCAGCACGGACTCGGCGAACAGCCGCAGCATCCTCGACCCCGGCGTCCCGGTGCACTACAGCCTGGTCGTCGCGCACGTGATCACCGGGAACATCGCGATGATCACGGTGTTCCTCCAGTTCTGGGGCTGGCTGCGCCGCAACCACCCGAAGGTCCACCGGATCAGCGGCCGCGTCTACATCTTCGGCGGGGCCCTCCCGTCGGCCGCCCTGGGCGTGTTCACCCTGATCCCGCTGCGCGCCGACCACCAGGGCAGCATCGGCATCGTCACGATGGGGGTGGCCTGGCTCGCCACGACGATCACCGGTCTGGTGATGGTCCGCAAGGGACGCTACGCCGAGCACCGCCGCTGGATGGCGTACAGCTTCGCGCTGGCGTTGGGCACCACCTGGGGCCGCATCCTGGTCGGCATGTTCACCATCTGGCCCACGATGCCGTTGGCCATCAGCGTCATCGTCGAACTCGCCAACTGGCTCGGCTGGGTCCTCAACCTGGTGGTCGCACACTGGATCATCGAGCGGATGGCCAAGCGCCGGCACACGCCGGACGGCACCGAGGTCGTCACGTACCCCGCTCCCGCCTGAGGGTCCCCGCACCCACCCACGACGAAAGCCGCCCCCCGACCCCCGGGGCGGCTTTCGTCGTGTCCGGCGGGCCTGTTCGCCCGAGGGCTGGTGGTCGACGACGCCAGCAACGACGAATGGCCGGACGCGTCCGGCCATTCGTCGTTCCGTCGATGGGCGGTCAGGCGGTGAGCCGACCGAAGTGCGCCTGGGTGTAGACGCGGGGGAGAGCCGTCGTCAGGAGCACCGCGAAGCCCGCGTGGCTGTGACAGGTGGACAGGTCACGCCAGACTCGCTCCAGGCGGCCGTCGCCGGTGACCGAGCTGGTCCCGGCCGTGGGCTGGATGACCGCCTCGACGCCGCGCCAGGCCAGTTCCGCCGCCTCGCGGCAGATCATCGCGATCCGCAGGTCCTCCTCGAGGGTGAAGGCGGCCGGTTCGCGGGTGGTCAGGTCGTGCCACTGGCGGATCGCGCTCAACGTGATCGCCTCGGCGGCCGAGATCATGGCAGTGGCCTGACCGAACCACCGTTGGTAGTCCGGATCGTCGACGCGCAGGGTGATCGGTGGCGTCGAGGTCCTGCGGGTGGACAGGACCTCGCCGTACGCCTCCAGCGCGCCCTGCGCGATCCCGACCCCGAGTGTTGCGCCTTCCAGACACATCGAGCTCATCGGCGCCCCGCCGTACTGCGGGTGGGCGTGCAGCGCGCTCCCACTGGTCCCGGACGTCACCGAGACCTCGCCCAGGTGGGTGTGCTCGAGGCCGAAGTGGTCCGGGATCTCGGCCCGGTCGAAGCGGACGCTTTGCGAGCCGCTGCCCTTGAGCCCCAGTTGCCCGCCCCAGTCGTCGAGACGGGTCCAGGTGCCCCGTGGTGCGATGAACAGCAGCGGATGGGGTGGTTCGCCGTCGTCGCCGGCGACCATGGCGTGGCCGATGAAGTGGGTGGCGTAGGGGATGCCGGAGCAGTAGTTCCACGTGCCGTCGATGATCCAGCCACCGTCGGGGGAGCGGGTGGCGGTCCCGCCGGGGGCGATCACCGCCGGTGCGATGAAGTCACCACCCCGGAACAACTCGTCCTGCGCCTTCTCCTCGAACAGCATCGCGGTCACCAGCGAGTGGGCCGCGCCGAGGCAGAACATCCAGGCGGTCGACGGGCAGCCCCGGGCCAGGATCATCACCACCCGCAGGAACGTCTCGAACTCGAACTCGTACCCGCCGTAGCGCCGGGGCACGGTGATCCGGTAGAAGCCCGCGTCCCGGAACATCTCGTGGACGTCCTCACCGTAGAACGTCCGACGCTCCACCTCGGACTGCCGGGCCAGTAGTTGGGGAACCATCGCCTCGGCACGGGCGATCAGGTCGGCCGGCGTGAGATCCGGCTCGGGCACCGGGGGGAATCCTGGATCGGTCAACGCAGGCCTCCTCATCCGAGTGGCCGTCCGGCGGTGATGACGGCGTAGCCGACCTTGCCCGCCCCGGCCTCGAAGTAGTAACCGAGCGCCTTGCCCAGCTCGTCGACCGCCTCGGCGCCGAACTTCTCGGTGAGGTGGGCGCGCTGGCTCTCCGCCTCGGCGACGTACTTCGGTCCCTTGCCGAAGACCCGCGGCCCGCACTGCAGGTACTCGTGGAACTCGAACCCGGCGGCGGTCAACGCCTCGACCCACTCCGCTGTCGACTTGAGGAACTGCGCGTTGAACGTCGCCGCGAACTCGGCCGCCTCCTCGATCCCCATGCTGCTCTCGCGGGTCGTCTCGGTCAGCGTCAGCCGGCCCCCGGGCCGCAGGACGCGGAACAGGCCGCGTAGCACCCGGTCCAGGTCGGTGGCGTACAGCAGGGTCTCCATCGCGACGATCGCGTCGAACGACCCGTCGGGGAAGTCGAGGGTGTTCCAGTCGCCGTGTTGGAAGGTGACCGAGTCACCGAGGTTCGCCGCGACGGCGCGCTTGGTCGCCTCCTCGACCTGCACCGTGCTGATGTTGATGCCGACCACTGTGACGCCGTAGTCGCTCGCCAATTCGAGCGCGGGCGTGCCCAGGCCACAGCCGATGTCGAGGACCCGTTGGCCGGGACGCAGGCCGAGGGATTCGCCGACCCGGCGGGTGATCCGCTGTGACGCCTCCCGCATGGACGCCTCGTCCACCGCGTCGTACCAGTACGCGAGATGAACCTGCCCGTCGTTGAACGCGTTGGACATCGGCGTCGACTCGTCGTACATGGTCGCGATGTCGATCGGCGCGGTTGTGGTGTTCTCCATCCCTCTCCCACTTTCCATGTCGGGCCGCCGACCGTCAGGACGGGCGGCGTTCGGCGGTGACGAAGACGAACGTGCCCGGGTACGACTCGGCGATGATGGTCAGGCCGGCGTCGTCGAGCCACTGCTTGATCTCGGCGATCTCGAAGAGCACGAACCCGTCCGGGCGGGCGGGGAAGTGGTGCGACCGCTGGTAGTAGCGGTAAACCGGTGAATCGTCCCAGCGGAACGTCATGAGCGTGAGGGTGCCGCCGGGGCGCAGGCAGCGGCCGATCTCGGCGATAGCCCGACCGGCGTCGGGCACCGCCTGCAACGCGTTCCAGAAGTTAACAGCGTCGAGACTGGCGTCGGGGAACGGCAGGTCGAGCGCGTCGCCGCGGACGGCCGGCACCTCGGTCAACCTGCTGCGCAGGTCGTAGAGCATCGCCTCGTTCAGGTCCAGTGCGAGGACCCGCTCGGTGCCGACCGCCTCGCACACGACGGCGGTCCAGCGACCCGCGGCGGCGGCCAGGTCGAGCACGGTGCCGCCCCGATGCCAGAGGTGGGCGGCGATGTACTCGTCCTCGTCGGTCGGCGTGACCTCCCCGGACCAGTTGCGGCCCATGATGCGCAGGAAGTTCGGACGCATGCCCTGCTCGTAGTGGAAGCCGATGCCGGCGAGCACCGCCGCGTTCTGCAGCACGTCGGCCTCGGCGTCGTCACTGGAGTCGCTCTTGCCGGCGCCGGGGCGCAGCCGCTGGGACAGGTCGAGCACGCCGTGGGTGATCCCGTAGGCGGCGTCGCACTGCCCGCACCGGGCGACAGTGGTGTCGAAGGTCAGCGACCCCCGGCAGGCCGGGCATTTCAGCGCCTCGCGGTGCCGTTCGAAGGCGGCCGGGTCGAGGTCGCGGGGGTTGGTGTCCACGACCAGGTTGTGGGGGCTCGGGTCGACGGCCGCCGCGGGCATTCCGTTGCCCTGCGCCCACAGCGCCTTGGCCCCCATCGTGGCCAGCACCGAGCGGGTGTCGCCGTCCCAGGTCGTCCGGATCTGGCTGGGGGTCAGGGCGCGGATCCACCGCCTGTCGAACTCGCGCTCCGCCTCGCTGATGTTCCACTCGGCCGGGGACGGCCAGGCCCGCCCGATGTTCGGGTCGGCCTCGTCGAGCGTGTCGAGGGCGCGCTCGAGCCGGGTGCGGTCGGGGGCGTCGAGTCCGAGGTGCCGGGTCGCGGCGAGGATCCGCGCCCGGTCGGTGGGAAAGTGCGCCAGGAGGTAGAGCAGCGCGAGGGTGAGCGGCGCGTCGGGCTCGGTGGTGCCGCGGGCCGCGTCGAGGTAGCCGTCGAGGCCCTCGCGCACCGCCGTCGTCACCGGTCCGTCGGTCGCCGGGTGCTCAGCCTCGGCGAGCAGCCCGAGCAGCACCAGCAGGTAGCCCCGTCGGTCGGCGTCGACGCTGTCCAGTGCGTCGATCAGTTCCGGTACGGCCGACACCGCCGTGGGTCGGGCCGCGCCGTCGGTCCAGACTGCGCCGACCAGGTCGTGGAAGGCGTCGTCGATCCGGTGGGGGGCTGCGTCTCGGTACGAGCCGAGCAGCTCGTTGAAGGTGATTTCCGCGGTTTCGGTCATGTGCCCGTCCCGTCTCGGCCGTGTCCAGGTCAGCGGCAAGGCGCGTACGCGCCGGCTGCCCGACAGGTTGCCACCCGGCGCGGGGCCGAAGCACCTCTGACGTTGCGCTGCAGACGGCCGGCGGCGATCCGGCGTCCACTTCGGACAGGTTGCTGGGAATCCAGCAATCTGGAAGATGCAGCCGCGGATGATCGCCTGAAAAATAACTGCCTGAACTTTCCGCTCTCGAACGACTCACGACCTCATGCCCGGCGGCGTCCGGACATGGAGGCGTTCGATCATCTCCACCCACCGTCCAGTCAGGGGGGGCGGGCCGGTGGGCGATCTTCGGCTGCGCCGCGGATGGCCCACGCAACACGTAGGGCGTTTGTCAGGCAATCGTGAGGGGAGCGTGTAATGACAGCGACCGAGGCGACGCACTCCGACGCCGAAATCGGCACACAGCACAAGCGGCGGTACGCGCGATACGACGGCCTCCGCGGTATCTGCGCGATCTTCGTGGTGATCTACCACATCGGCTACCAGTCCGGCATCAGCGAGTTGCCCGGCCACGAGGGGGTTCCCATCCTGGGAAGCCTCGTGCCGGCGTTCCGGATCTTCCTTCCGCCGTTCTTCGTCCTGTCCGGCCTGCTGCTCTACCGGCCGTTCGCGCGCGCCATCATCGCGGGCACCCCCCGCCCCGCGCCCGGCCCGTTCATCGTGGGCCGGGCGCTGCGCCTGCTGCCCGCCTTCTACCTGCTCACGCTCGTGGTCATGTTCACCCTCAACCTCTCCGCCGTCGACGGCGCGTGGGAGGTCATCAAGCCGTTCATCCTGCTGCACTACTGGCTCACGCCGGAGATGGCACAGTGGTGGCCGGGCATGGAGCACACCTGGACCGTCCCGGTCGAGATGTCGTACTACCTGGCCCTGCCGATCCTGGCCTGGCTGATCAACCGAAGCGCCCGCCGGGGCGCCGACCCGGCCGCGCGGGCCCGCCGCATCATCATGCCGTTCGTGCTCATGACCGTGATCGGCACCGCCTGGACGGTCTTCTGCTACCTGCCGTCGCAGGCCGAGCACACCTACTACTTCGTCTTCTGGCCGCTGGGCTACGCCGGGTTCTTCGCCGCCGGCATGGCACTCGCTACGCTCTCCGCGTACCGGGACGTGACAGGTGTGGTGCCGACCCTGCACCGCGCGGTCGCCAAGCACCCGATGCTGTGGTGGCTGGGCGCTCTCGCGGCACTGCTGCTCTACATCCCCAAGCCGTTCGCCCCACAGGTCGTGGTCGGCACCTGGCCCGCGATGGCCCAGCACCTGGTGGAATACGTCCTGTTCTTCGCCTTCGGCCTGCTCGCGGTCGTCCCACTGACAGTGCCCGAGGTGCGCTCACGGTTCATGGACGCCGTGCTCACCAACCCGCCGATCCGCTACATCGGCCGCCTCTCGTACGGCGTCTACCTGTGGAACGTCCCGGTCATGTACTACTACTTCCAGTACGGGACGATCTTCGGCAACCAACCGCTCGGGCTCAACGACGCCCGCCCCACGCTGCCCTTCGGCGAGCTGGTCGGGTTCGTCCTCTACGTGATCGTCGGCACGGCGCTCTTCACGCTGGTCAGCTACTACGTGATCGAGCGTCCGGCTCTGCGCCTGCGGCACGTCTTCAACGCTCCGATCTCCGCACTGGAACTGGGCTACGCCACGACGCCCGCCGACGACGCCCGCTCCGCCGACCGGGCCGAGCCGCAGGACGTCAGCGCGACGCGAAGGAGCACCGAACGATGAACCGACTGATCTCACGGCTCGGCGCGGGCAGTGTCGCCCTGTGCACCGTCCTGGCCCTCGGCGTACCGGGACCTGGGCGGGCCGCGCCTGCGCTGTCGACCCCGGCGCCCTCGCCCGTACGCACCGGCACGGTCACCTTGGTGACCGGCGACAAGGTGGCGCTCGACCGGGAGCGCGTTGTCGCCATCACCCCGGCGCCCGGCCGCGTGGGCACCCCGTTCCGGCAGTACCGGCAGGACGGGGAGTTGTACGTCGTACCCGCCGACCAGCTCGCGCGGGTCGCGTCGGGGCGGCTCGATGAGCGGCTCTTCGCCGTGTCGGCGCTGGCCCGGGCGGGTGTGTCCGACGCCCGCGCCGCCGACCTGCCGGGCCGGGCCGTGAAGCGCCAGGCGGTCGCCACGGATGGTGTCACGCTCACGTTCACCTTCCTGGACCGGCGGGGCATCCCGACGGCCGACTACTTCGTCAGCCTCTTCGACACCGTTTCGCGGCAGGAATACAGCGGCTACCACGAGTCCGGTACCACCACCGTGACCGTTCCCGCCGGCCACTACTACCTGGAGGCGGGCGTCAGCGGCGCCAGCACCACCGACGTGGTGCCGTTCGACTTCTTCGTGGAGCCGGACATCGCGGCGACCGGAGACCTGGCGCTGACCTTCGACGCCCGCGACGCGAAACCGCTCACGTTCGGCCTGGACCGGCGCGGCGCCACCGGCATCCTCGACGTGATGCCCAGCCGCCAGACCGGCGTCGCGGCGGTCGGCTCCACAGTGCACGGCCCGCAGGATGAGATCCGCGTCCGCCCGTCTCGGACGGCCGCCGCCGGCCAGTTCGCCTTCACCGTCGCCGCTCACCTGGGCAAACCGGACGGCAACGGTGGTTTCCTCGGCTCGCCGTACCAGTACCACGTGCAGTGGAGCGAGGACGGCATGGTACCGGCGAACCTGCACCGCGTGTTCCTCGACGCCGATCTGGCCAAGGTACGAAACGTCATCGCCGCGCAGGTGCCCGGCGCTGTCAACCGCAAGCTCTACTCGGCGTACGTGCAGCCACCGGCGACCATCACCGAATTCACCTCACCCGGCGCGGCGTTCTTCGAGGACGTGTACGAACTGGATGCGGACAACAACCTCAACTGGCAGATCGCCGACCTGCCCCGCCAAGCCGGCATCGCCGGCAGCACCCGTACCGAGAAGTGGAATGTCGGGCCATTCGGGCCGGCCTTCGCCACCAGCCCCGTGTTGCCCGTGGTGTGGTGTGGCCGTTTCGGCGACCAGATGAACTTCGAGATTCCGCACTTTTCCGACCAGAATCCCGACCACTTCGGATTTTCTGGCACCCTGGCCGAGGAAATGCGGATGTTCCGCAACGGGCAGCCGCTGATTTCCCAGGACTCCGAGTTTGGAATCTTCACGGTGCCACCGGGGACCGCCACCTATCGCCTGGAGACCCGGTCCACCCGGGACACCTCGCCGTTCTCGACCGAGGTGCGGGGCGCCTGGACGTTCCGGTCCGGGCACGTCGCGGGCGGCCCGGCCAACGAGGCGGCGCTACCGATGGCGGCCCTGCGTTTCGCGCCCGCGCTCGATCAGCAGAACCGGGCGGCAGCCGGTCAGCGGTTCAAGATTCCGCTGTACCTGCAGGGGCAGCAGGGCGCTGTCCTCGGTGAGTGGGGCAACGTGACACTCGACGCGTCGTACGACGACGGCGCGACCTGGCAGTCGGCGTCCGTGGTGAAGACCACCGCCGGCTTCACCGCGACGGTCACCCATCCGGCGACGACCGGATTCGTGTCGCTGCGGGCCAGCGCCACCGACAGCCTGGGCAACAAGACGGAACTCACGATTATCCACGCGTACCTCCTGAAGTAAAGGGCCGAGAAACCGCACCTTCGGAGTGCAGCCCGCACTCTCGAAGATGGCGCGTCTCCCATCGGCTGTGACGATGAAGTGCGGTCCCGGGAATCTCCTCATCCGGTCGATTCCCGGGACCACCCGATTCGGTCGGACCCGAAAGGGGTGAGTGGTGGGTATGAGTTCCGTCGACATCGACCGCGATGAACCTATTGCGATCGTCGGGATGGGTCTGCGATTTCCCGGCGGCATCAACTCTCCGCAGACGTACTGGGATTTCCTCGTCGCCGAGCGCAATGCGCTGCGCGAGGCGCCGCAGGAGCGGTGGGACGGTTACGCGGCGATCAGCCCGGCGCACGCCGCGGCGACCCGGCGGGCCCTGAAGTACGGCAGCTACCTCGACGACGTGGCGGGCTTCGACGCCGAGTTCTTCGGGGTTTCCCCGCGCGAGTCCGAGCTGATCGACCCGCAGCAGCGCATCACCCTGGAGGTGGCCTGGGAGGCGCTGGAGCACGCCGGCATCCTGCCGCACTCGCTCGCCGGCAGCGACACCGCCGTGTTCATGGGTGTCTGCACCGATGACTACGGCCGCCGCATGCTGGAGGACCTACCCCGGCTGGAGGCGTGGATGGGCATCGGCTCGTCCATGTGCGGTGTGGCGAACCGGCTGTCGTACGTGCTGGACCTGCGCGGTCCGAGCGTCGCTGTCGACACGGCCTGCTCCGCCTCGCTGGTCGCCATTCACCAGGCCTGCCAGGCGCTCCGGCTCGGCGAGACGGACCTGGCGTTGGCCGGCGGCGTGATGTTGGTGGCCAGCCCGGCGTACCTGCTGGTGCTCGAGGCTGCCGGCGCGCTCGCGCCGGACGGCCGGTCGAAGGCGTTCGACGCGTCCGCCGACGGCTACGGCCGGGGCGAGGGCTGCGGTGTCCTCGCCCTGAAACGGCTGTCGCAGGCGCGGCGCGACGGGGACCGGATCCACGCCCTGATCCGGGGCAGCGCGGTCTGCCAGGACGGGCGCACGAACGGCATCATGGCGCCGAGTCAGGAAGCGCAGGAGGAGTTGGTGCGCCGGGCCTGCCGGGCTGCCGGTGTGTCGCCCGCCTCGCTCGACTACGTGGAGGCGCACGGCACGGGCACCGGGCTGGGTGATCTCGTGGAGATCGGCGCCCTGTCCACGGTTGCCGGGGCCGACCGTGCGCCGGAGGCTCCGCTGCTGGTCGGCTCGGTCAAGACCAACATCGGGCACCTGGAGGCCGCCTCCGGTGTCGCCGGCCTGATCAAGATGGTGCTGTCGATGCAGCACGGCGCGATCCCGGCCACCCTGTCCGCCACAGTGCCGAACACCGAGATCCCCTGGGAGACCTCCGGCCTGTCAGTGGTCGACACGCTCACGCCATGGCCGGACAACGCCGGCCCCCGGCGGTCCGGCACCGGCAACTACGGCTACGGCGGCACGATCGCCCACGTCATCATCGAGGAGGCCCCGCAGGAGGCGAGCGCCGTTGCGCAGCCGAGCGTCCCGACGAGTGTCGACGCGAGCGAGCGGGTCTATCCGATCTCCAACGCGACCCTCGCCGGCGTCGCCGCGAACGCGGGTGCGCTGGCCGACTGGGTGGAGCGTTCCGACGCGGACCTCGCCGACATCGGTCACACGCTGGCCCACCGCCGGCAGCCGCTCAACGCCCGCGCCGCGGTCGTCGCCGCGGACCGCGCCGAACTCGTCAACCGACTCCGCAAGCTCGCCACGGGCACGGCTGCCGCGGGCGTGGCCACCGGCACGGTCGCGCGTGGCGCCGCCGCCGACGCGGTCTGGGTGTTCTCCGGGCACGGCGCGCAGTGGGTCGGGATGGGCCGGGAGCTGCTCGACAGTGAGCCGGCGATGGCCGAGACGATGGCTGAGCTGGGGCCGGTGTTCCGCGCCGAGCTGGGCTTCGATCCGCGCGAAGCCCTGCTGGAGGACGACCTCACCGAGGTCGGCCGGGTGCAGGCGATGACCTTCGCGATCCAGGTGGGGCTCACGCGGATCTGGCAGAGTTACGGCCTGCGTCCGGCGGCGATCGTCGGGCACTCGATCGGCGAGATCGCGGCGGCGGTCGCGGCCGGCATGCTCGACCTTCCGCAGGCGGCGCTCCTGGTCTGTCGCCGGTCCCGGTTGCTGCGCCGGGTCGCCGGCCAGGGCGGCATGGCGATGGTCAACCTGCCGTTCGACAAGGTCACGGCCCGGCTGGCGGACGTCCCCGGGGTCGCGGCGGCGGTCGCCGCGTCCCCCACGTCGACGGTGATCAGTGGTCCGTCCGCGCTTGTCGACGAGATTGCCGACCGCTGGCGGACCGAGAACCTTGTCGTCCGCCGGGTCAACTCCGATGTCGCCTTCCACAGCCCACAGATGGACGGGTTGGTCGACGACCTGCGCGCCGACCTCGCCGACCTGATCAGCCGGCCGGCCACCGTGCCGGTCTACAGCACCGCCCTGACCGATGCGCGCTCCACTGTCGAGCGGTCGGCCGATTACTGGGTGACCAACCTGCGTAATCCGGTGCGCTTCGAGCAGGCGATCCGCGCGGCGGTCGACGACGGGCACCGCGTCTTCCTGGAGATCTCCGCACACCCGATCGTGCAGCACTCCGTCATCGACATCCTCGCCGTGGTCGGCGTCGAGGACGGGGTCATCGCGCACAGCCTGCGCCGGGAACGCCCGCAGCGACCGACCCTGCTGGAGAACCTCGGCACCCTGCACTGTGCGGGTGTCCCGGTTGACTGGGCGAGCCTGCAACCCGGCGGTGATCTCGTCGACGCCCCGACCAACGCGTGGCAGCACCGTCGATACTGGATCGACAACGTCCGGCCCGCGGCGGCCAACCTCGAACACGACGTCGAGACCCACACCCTGCTCGGGGCCCGTACCGCCGTGCAGGGCACCACACCGGTGCTGATGTGGCGGACGTTCCTCGACGACACGAACCGGCCGTACCCCGGCGGGCACGCGGTGCTGGGCACCGAGGTGATCCCGGCGGCGGCGACCCTCAACACACTGTTCGAGGCGGCCGAAAACGCGCCGCTGCGCGACGTCGCGCTGCGGGTGCCGATCGGCGTGGCGGTGCCCCACGAGATCCAGGTCGTCCGGCAGGACGGGACCGTGCGGCTCAGCTCCCGGCTCACCACTCAGCAGGACGACAAGTCCTGGCTCACCCACGCCAGCGCCGAGATCGCCGACGCGGCGCCGACGGCCGAGCGGGTCGACCCGGAGACGCTGCGCGCCGCGCACCCGCAGACGCTGGACCCCTCCTGTGTCTGGGACCGGCTCGCCGCGATCGGGGTGGTCGGTATCGGCTGGCCGTGGGAGGTGGAAGCCGTACGCCGACACCCGTCCGGGATGCTGGCGACGGTCGTCGCGGACCCCGCCGGCGGTCAGTCAGAGCGGACCTGGGCCTCGCTCACCGATGCCGCGCTCTCGGTGGCGCCGGTCATCTTCCCCGGCGACCCGCTGTTGCGGATGCCGGGCTGGCTGACCGAGGCCACGCTGGTGTTGCCGCCGCCACCGAAGGCGTTGATCGCGGTACGGCTGATCGCCGGGTCCGACGACGAGGTGGAGGTCGACGTCGAGGTGCGGACCCTCGACGGGGACCTGGCCGCCCGGTTCACCGGCGTCCGGTTCGGGGCGGTGCGCAAGGAGGTGCTCATCGATCTCGGTCCCGAGGAGGAACAGACCGCCGAGGAGCAGGTCTGGCAGACGCTGTCCGGTCCGGAGTTGCGCGACTTCGTGCTCGCCGCGGTCCGCGAGGTTGCCGCCGGTGAGGTACGCCTCCCGTTGGAGGACCTCGACGTGCACCGGCCGCTGGCGGAGCTGGGCGCGGACTCGCTGATGACGGTGGCTATCCAGCTGCGGTTGGAGCGGCGGTTCCGCACGCCGGTCCCGTCGACGCTGCTGTGGAACCGACCGACAGTGGCGGCGGTCGCCGAGTACCTGACCGACGAACTGACCGCCGACGTCAAGTAGCAGCCACAGAGGGGAACGACCACCGTGCCCGAGCCTGATCCGCACACCAGGATGATGGCGATCCTGCATGCGCCGCTGATCACGCAGATGGTGGTCGCCGTCGCCGAGCTGGGCATCGCCGACCAGCTCGCCGACGGGCCCCAGCCGGTCGAGGCATTGGCCGCGAAGGCCAACGCCCGTCCGGAGGCCCTGCACCGGATTCTGCGGGCGCTGGCCGGCGTCGGTGTGGTCGCGCAACCGGCGCCGGGCGTCTACGGTCCGACGCCGTTGCTCGACACCCTCCGCACTGACGCACCGGGCTCGCTCGACGCGTGGGCCCGGTTGTGGGGGCTGCCCGAGCGTCAGGCAGCCCTCACGGCCCTCACGCTCGGCCTGCGCGACGAACGCCCACCGTTCGAACAGATCTACGACCTGTCCTGGTGGGCCCACCTCGAACGGCGACCCGAGCAGGCGGCGGTCTTCCGCGACGCGATGGGTGATCTTTCCCGCCAACTCCACGCCCAGGCGGTCGCCGCGTACGACTTCTCCGGTGTGCGCCGCATCTGTGACGTCGGCGGTGGCACCGGCAGTCTGGTGGCCACTCTGCTGAGGTCGTACCCGACGCTGACCGCGGTGCTCCTGGACCGGCCGGCGGTCGTCGCGCACGCCGACGCGGTGCTCGACGCGGCCGGTGTCGCCGACCGGGTGACCGTCGAGAGCGGGGACTTCTTCACCGCGGTGCCCGCCGGCGCCGACGCGTACCTCCTGTCGATGATCCTGCACGACTGGACCGACGAGCAGGTCGTCACCGTGTTGACCAACGTGCGCCGAGTGATCGACCCGAACGGCCGCCTGTTCGTCGTCGACGCCGTCATCCCGGAGGACGACCAGCCGCACGACGGCAAGCTGCGCGACATCATCATGCTCGCGCTGCATCCGGGGCGCGAGCGCACCGAGCGCGAGTTCGAGGCGGTGTTCGACCGCTCCGGATTCCGGCTCGCCGAAACACGCGAGGTCTCGGCCTCGACTGGTTTGCTCGTCGCCGTCCCCGTGTAGCGCTCAGGAGAGCCGATGACCACAGAACAGGACAACAGACTGCCGCCGCCCGACGTGCGTCAGCAGTGGGACACCGTGCCGTACCCGGCTGCCGCCGCGGACAGGTATCGCGCCGAGGGTCTGTGGCAGCCACGCACGATCCCGGGGGCGCTGCGGGAGACCGTACGCGCCCACCCGGACCGCGTCGCCGTCGTCACGCCGGGCGTTCGGTGGACGTACGCCGACCTGGACCGGCACTCCGACGTGATCGCCGCGGGTCTGCTGGATGCCGGGTTGCATCCGGGCGAGTCGGTGATCCTGCAGATCACCAACAGCGCTCTCGCGGTGGCCACCTGGTACGGCCTGCTCAAGGCCGGCCTGATCCCGGTGTGCACGCTGGCGATCCACCGGCGCCACGAGATCGAGGAGATCGCGCGGCAGACCCGCGCCTCGGCCCACCTGGTGCAGGCCGATCTGCGCGGCTTCGACCTGGTGGCGTTCGCCGACGAGATCCGCCGGTTGGTGCCGAGCATCCGTCTGCTGGCCACCATCGGGGGCCGGCCCGGCGCGTCCGGTCAGGAACGGATCGAGGATCTCGTCGACCGCCCACTCTCCGATGCGCAGGCGGCCCGGCTTGCGCGGATCGACGCGAACACCGACCTCGACGCGCCCGCCGTCTTCCAGCTCTCCGGTGGCACCACCGGCGTACCCAAGGTGATCCCCCGGCTGCACCCGGAATACTGGTACAACGCTGTCGCCACCGCCCGCTGGTGGGGTTTCACCCCGCAGGACCGGCTCGGTTTCGGCCTGCCCCTGGTGCACAACGCCGGCGCCACCAACGCGTTGCACGCCGCGCACTCGGTGGGCGCCGCGCTGCTGCTCGCGACACCCGTCGCCGATGATCTGTTGGCCCTGATGGACGACGAGCGGGCCACCTGGTTCATGAGCCCGCCGGGCTTGATGAACGAGTACCTGCGGCATCCACGGTTCGACGGCGCCTTCGCCAGTGTCAACAGTTGCGTGCTGACCGCGGCGAAGGTGCCCCGGGAGCTGTTCGACGCGATCGAGGCGCGCGGGGTGCACGTCACCCAGGCGTTCGGGATGACCGAGGGGTTGTTCCTGTTCACGCCACGCGACGCGTCGCCGCACCTGCGCGCCTCAACTGTGGGCGTGCCGATCAGTCCGCTGGACGAGGTGGTGATGCTGGAGCCCGGCACGCTGCGGCCGACGCCACCGGGGGAGATCGGTGAGCTGTGCGCGCGCGGTCCGTACACAGTGCCCGGCTATCTCGGCGTGCCGGTCGGCACCGACTCGGCGTTCACGCCCGACGGGTTCTACCGCAGCGGCGATCTGGTCCGCGCGCACCACCTGGACGATCTGGTCGCCTACTCGATCGAGGGCCGGGTCAAGGACCTGATCAACCGGGGCGGCGAGAAGGTCAACGCCGAGGAGGTGGAGCGGATCCTGCTCGGTCACGAGTTGGTGGTCGACGCGGCGTTGGTGGCGATGCCGGACGAGCGGCTGGGGGAGCGCGCCTGCGCCTACCTGGTGTGTCGCCCGGACGGACCGCTGCCGACGCTCGACGACGTCCGGGACTATCTGGAGAAGTTCGGCCTGGCCCGGTTCAAGTGGCCGGAGCGGATCGAGTTCGTGGACGCATTGCCGCGTACCCCGATCGGCAAGATCTCCAAGCAGTGGCTCCGCGAGGACATCGTGCGTCGCCTGGGTGGCCCGCGCACCTGAGACCCGCAGCACGACGAAGGCCGGCCGTACGTCAGTACGGCCGGCCTTCGTCGTCGTTCCCGGAGAGTCGGATCTGAGTGGAAAGTGGCTTTGATGGCAAAATGCCGGTAGTGGCTCCGACCTACAGGTGAGGGGCACGCTTCGAGTGCCATGACGACCGGGTAGGAGACAGACGATGAGCGATCTTCAGAAGCAGGTGCAGGTGCTGGTCGACGGGCTGGTGGACGACGGCGTCGAGGACGGCGTGCAGGTCGCCGTCTATCGCAACGGTGACCTGGTGGTCAACGTGGTGGCAGGGGTCGCGGACACGGCTGCCGGCCAACCTGTTCGGCCGGACACCCTCTTCTACTCGGCGTCGACGGGTAAGGCGGCGGCCTCCACCGTGGCTCACGCGCTGGTGGACGACGGTGTGTTCGACTACGACACCCGGGTCGCCGACCTGTGGCCGGAGTTCGCCGCGCACGGCAAGGGCGAGGTGCGGATCCGGCACGTACTGACACACTCGGCCGGTGTGCCGGCGGTCCCCGCGGACACCACGATCGAGCAGCTCACCGACTGGAACGGCATGTGTCAGCTCATCGCCGGCATGGAGCCCTGGTGGGCGCCCGGCGAGCGGGTCGGCTACCACGCCGCCACCTTCGGCTACCTGATCGGCGAGGTCGTCCGTCGGGCCACCGGCAAACCGATCTCGACAGTTCTCGCCGAACGCGTCGCCGGGCCCATCGGGATGGCCGACGAGTTGTTCTTCGGGGTGCCGCAGGAGCAACTCGGCCGGGTGGCCCGACTGACCGACGACCCGGGCGGCAAAGCCGCGTTCGCCTCGATGCCACCGGATTTTCCGCTGTTCAAGGCCGTTCCGCCGGCGATCGTGCCGAACGCGGACTTTGGCAACAGGGCGGACGTGCTGACCTCGGACATGCCGTTCGCCGGCACGATGAGCGCCCGGGCGATCGCGAAGATGTACGCGGCGCTCACCGGTGAGGTGGACGGCGTACGGCTGATCTCCCCGGAACGCCTGCGCGAGGCCACCACGCTGGCCACCGCCGGCCTCGACGACGAGATGACCGGCGGCACCTCGACCTGGGCGCTCGGCTACTGCCTGGGCTGGCCGGGCACCTCCGACCCGTCGGACCGACCGACGGTCTTCGGCATGGTGGGCATCGGCGGCAGCGCCGCGTTCGCCGACCGGGCGACCGGGGTCACCGTCGCGGTGACCAAGAACCGGTTCAACCCGATCGAGATGAACATCGTGCAGCGGGTCACCGAACTCGCCGACGAGGCGTTCGTCTGAGCCCTCCGGACACCGGCCGCTCGCGGGAAAAGTGTGAAAGGCCGTGGATCGATGACACATTTGGCGGTGTGGCTCCGACTGCACTATGAAGGGTGCCGATCCGGCACAGCCTCTGCGAAGGAGTTCTTCCGTGAAGTACATGCTGTTGATCCACGCGAACCCCGCAACTGTCACGGGACGGTCCGAAGCCGAGACCATGAAGGTCTACGCCGAGATCGACGCCATCACCAAGGAGCTGTCCGAGTCCGGTGAGCTGATCGGCGGTGAGGTCCTGGCCGACGTGTCGCAGTCGAAGGTCGTCCGCGTCGCCGCCGGCGTCCCGGTGACCACCGACGGCCCGTTCGTCGAGGCCAAGGAGCACCTGGCCGGCTACCTGATCGTCGAGACCGACAGCGAGCAGCGCGCGATCGACATCGCGGCCCGGTGGCCGGACGCCAGTGAGGGCGGCGCCATGGAGGTCCGGCCCATCATGGACATCGGCGGAACCGAGATGTGAGGTGGGGCTGCGGGCCGGGCCACCGCGCTGTGGCCCGGCCCGCGCCCTCGCCGACGCCGCTAGTCAGTTCGGCAGCCCACGGACGAACGTCCGCAGGTCGGTGACCAGGAGAGTCGGCTGCTCAAGGGCGGGGAAGTGACCGCCCCGGTCGTACTCCGACCAGTGCGCGAGCGTCGGCAGGATGCCCTCCGCGAAGCGCCGCACCGGTCGTACCGCGTCCTCCGGGAACGCCGCCACGCCGACCGGCATGGCCAGCGGCCAGGGGCCACCCCAGGTCCGCGCGAAGTCGGCGTCGCGGTGCGTGGACTCGAAGTAGAGCTGCGCGCTCGACCCCGCGGTCGCCGTCAACCAGAAGATCGTGACCGTGGTGAGGATGTGCTCGCGGCTGATCGCGTCCTCCGGTGCCTTGTCGGCGGCGGACCACTCCTTGAACTTCTCCACGATCCAGGCGAGCTGCCCGACCGGGGAGTCGGTGAGCCCGTAGGACAGCGTCTGCGGTCGCGTCGACTGGATCTTCTGCCAGCCCATGCCGTCCTGCTGGAAATCCAGCGCGAAGCCCAGTTTCGCCTGGTCGGCGGGGCTGAGTTCGGCGAACTCGGTGAAGTCCGGCGGTGGGAACGTCACGCACATGTTGAGGTGCACCCCGCGTACGTGCTCCGGGTCGGCCAGACCCACGCGCAGCGAGATCGGTGAGCCCCAGTCACCGCCCTGGGCCACGTACCTGTCGTAGCCGAGGTCCGCCATCAGCCTGGTCCACGCCCGGGCCACGCGCTCGGTGTCCCAGCCGGCCTGCCGGGTCGGCCCGGAGAAGCCGTACCCCGGGATGGTGGGGACGACGACGTGGAACGCGTCGGCCGCGTCGCCACCGTGAGCGGCCGGGTCGACCAGCGCGTCGATGATGTCGACGAACTCGAAGCCGGTGCTCGGCCAGCCGTGCGTGAGCAGCAGCGGCGTGGCGCCCGGCACCTGGGAGCGGACATGCAGGAAGTGCACCTGGGCGCCGTCGATCTCCGTGACGAACTGCGGTATCTCGTTGAGCCGACGCTGGGTGGCCGCCCAGTCGTAACCGGAGTGCCAGTACTCGGCCAGCTCCCGCAGGTAGCCGACCGGTACGCCACGGCTCCACCCCACGTCGGGGATCTCGTCCGGCCACCGGGTCGCGGCGATCCGTCGGCGCAGATCGTCGATGTCGGACGGTGGAACGTCGATCTGGTACGGGCGCATCGTCCTACCTCTCGGGTTGTGGCCGGCTGACCGGGGCAGCCGCCAGGGTCGGCGCCGGCGGCGGTACGGGCCGACCGGCCTTGCGCAGCACACGGATGATCCGGTCGGGGCGGAGCAGGCTGGTTGGCGGGTCGATCAGCCCGGCCACCCGGATGAAGCCGTTGGTCAGTTCCGCGTCGTGTACGGCGGCCCGCTGATACCGGGCGACATACGCGTTGATCGTGCGGACCTTCGCGGTGCGACGGCCCTGAACGCCCGCGTAACCGAGGTCGGCGCTGGCCGAGAAGTCCCACGGTGAGTCGATCTCGGCGGCGATTTGACGGAAGAACTCCCGCCAGGGCGGGATCGCGCCCTGGCGCAGAAGGCCGCCGAGCACCACCGACTCCACGGCGGCCACTGTCATGCCCTGGGCGTAGATCGGGTTGAAGCTGCACACCGCGTCGCCGAGCACAAGGAACCGCTCCGGGAATCGGGTCAGGTGCTCGTAGCGGCGTCGGACGCTCGCCGGGTAGCGGAACTGCACGGGGTCGTCGAGCGGCTCACAGTCGGCGAGCACCTTGGCGATCTCGGGCACCGGCACCGAGCGGACGAACTCTCCGAAGCCCTCCGGGTCGGTGGGCGGGTGGTCGCCGAGAATGCCGGTCAGCGACAGCTCCAGTCGGTTGTCGTCGCCGGGCAGGCGGTAGAAGAAGGCGCCGCGTGGCTGCGCCGGTGTGGCCGCCGGGATGATCGCCAGGTCGCTGCCGAACGGGTCGTACGGCGCCTGGTAGTGCCGCGTCGTGTAGGCGAGGTCGATCTTCACCTTGTCCTCGGTGGGCCGCGCGTACCCCAGCTCCGCCAACCAGGCCGGCGTGCGCGAGCCCCGGCCGGTGGCGTCGATGACCAGGTCGGCGTCGAGCACCTCGGGAGCGCTGCCGGGTGTCTGCGCCTGGATCCGCGCGCCGGTCACTGTCGCGCCGTCCGCGGTGACCGCCAGCCCGAGGACGTCGCGCTTCTCCAGGAACCGGACGTTGGGAATCGCCTGCACCCGTTTGCGCAGGTGGTATTCGAGCACGGGTCGGGTGGCGGGCACCGAGAGCAGCCCGGAGGTCGACGGCTTGAGCCGCTGCCCACCGAAGATCCACTGGATGTCGCCGTTGAAGTCACCGGGCTTGACGCCGGCGTTGACCAGGTCGGCCATCAGGCCGGGGAACTGCCGTTCGAAGATCTGCTGGCCCTTCGCGACAAGCCCGTGCGCGTGCCGACCGTGCGGAACCCCCCGCCGGTACGTCGGGTTGTCCACGACCTCGTCGCGGTCGACGAGCACCACGTCGTCGAACGACTCGGCGAGTTCCTTCGCCGCGAGGAGCGCCCCGAGGCTGGCGCCGAGCACGACCACACGGTCGCCCACCTTCCGGCCCGTTGTCACCGCCCTCCCCCAATCGTGGTCAGTGCCGCGTCCGGCCGGGTCAGCAGCTCACGCAGCAGGTGCAGGTAACGGTCGACGAGGTCGTCGATCGTCTTCTGATCGAACAGGTGGGCGCTGAACCCGATCGCGCCGACGATGTCGTCGGACGGGCCGAGATGCAGCGACCAGAGGATGCCGTCGGGCATGTCGGAACCGACCGGCTGGGAGATGACCCGCCGCCACACCGCCGAGTACTCCAGGTCGCCCACCCGCTCGCGCTCCATCACGAACGGCGGCTGGATGACCTGGAAGAGGCAGGGCACGACGCCGGGCCCGACCGACGCCATCAGCTCGGGCGCCTCCTGCAGGACGTGCAGCAGCGGCACCTCGTGGGAGTACGCGCCGAGGCAGGTGGCGCGGGTCCGGGTGACCACGTCGCGGAAGGTGGTGGCGTCGGACAGGTCGGTCCGCAGCGGAACGAAGTTGAAGAACGAGCCGACCGTCTCCTGGAAGCGACCGTGCCCGCGTCCGGGAGTGAACGTCGGCACGGTCAGGTCGGTGCTGCCGGTCCAGCGGCTCGCCAGCACGTAGAAGGCGGCCAACAGCACCATGAACGGTGAGGTGTGCGTGTCGGCCGCGAGGGCCGTGGTCGTCGACCGGAGCTCGGCGTCGGTGACGAAGCGGTGCCAGGTGGTCGTCGGCACGGTGTCGGCCGCCAACTCCCGGTCCGCCGCGGTCACCATGATCCGCCCACCGGCCAGCTTGTCCCGCCAGTAGTCACGGGCCGCCGCCAGCGGTGGAGCGTCCGCCTCGTCCTGCTGGGCGGCGATGTACTCGCGGTACTGCGGGGCCGTGCCCGCGATGGGCGTCTCCCCGGCGGCCCGCTGGGCGTACGAGCGAGCCAGGTCACGCAGGATGATCTGCATCGACCAGGCGTCGGCCGCCGAGTGGTGCGTGGTGAGGACCAGCACCGAGTCCGTCTCGTCGAAGCGCCCCAGCGTGGCCCGCAGCAGGGGCAGGTCGTGCACGTCGAGGGTGCCGGCCTCGATCTCGTTGATCAGCTCCTCGGCGCGGCGCTCGCGGTCGGCGGGGTCGATTCCCGGCAGGTCGCGGACGTCCACCTTCGGCGAGGTCACCGGCAACACCCGCTGCCCGTGCTCACCGTCGCGCAGCACCGACGTCCGGAGGGCCTCGTGCTGCCCGATCACGTCCGCCAGCGCCAGATCGAGAATGTCCACATCTATCCGGCCGTGCACTCGCCAACCGTCGGCGATCAGGTAATGCGGCCCGAACGGGCCGGTGGTCTCGCCCGTGTCGAACAGCAGCAGGAACTCCTGCTGCAGGGAGAGCGGGAGATCAGCGGTCGCCGGGGGTGGTTGCTGCGAGATGGTCATGAGCGCGCTCCTCACGAGATGATGGGCGGAGTCAGTCCACGACGAACTGACGCGGCCCGGGCGGACCCGCCCGCAGGCCGAGGCAGTCGGCGTTGTAGTCGTCGAGCAGATGCTGGGCCTGCTCGGACGCGCGGGCGAAGCGGCCCGACGGGTCCGCGTCGTGCAGCAGGATGTCTTCCATCGCGTGCGTCATCAGGCCCTGGATGCGGGGAAACTCGCCGAGTACGGCCCCACGCGCGGCAGGTGAGCCGTCGGTCGCCAGCAGCTGCTCGATGGCGACCCTCTGATGTGGCCGTTCGTCGAACCAGCCGTCGCCGGCCAACATGTCGATGGCGGTCGTGGTGACCGGGATGAACCAGGTCGCCTTGTGCCGCTCGGCGACGGCCCGCGGGTTGAGCAGGTGTTGCAGGAACGCGAGCGCGCCGTCCCGGACCGCCGGCTGCACGCTGTCGGTGAGCCAGATGGCGTCACCGCCGACGATGTTGCCCGCGTAGCGGACCTCGCCGTTGTGCGGCATCCGGCCGACCTCGACGGTGAAGCCGTGGTCGCGGCCGGCCTGGATCAGCCACTCCGCCTCGACCGAGGAGCTGAGGACGAACGCCACCCGCTGCTCGGCGAAGGCGGCGAAGTTCTCCTGCCAGGCCCGGCCGGTGTTCTCGCCGTACGCCTGCCCGCCGGTGTAATGGTAGTGACCGTCGCGGTACAGACCGCGCCACCACTGCGCGAAGGCCACCATCTCCGGCACGGCGAGGTCGACCTTCTCGGCGCGACCGTCGCGGCCGTTGGCGTGATCGGCGAGCAGGCCACCCTGCTGGGCGACAGCCTGCTGGAAGATCCACCCGTGGTTGGGCCAGGTGATCGCCGGCCCGCCGGTGTGCGCGCTGACCGCCTTGCAGGCGGCCGTCACCTCGGCCCAGGTGGTCGGCAGCGCTGTCACTCCCGCCGCCGCGAGCAACGTGGTGTTGGCGTACAGCAGGGTGGTAGAGACCAGCGGGGGAGCCGCGAGCAGCAGGCCGTCCGCCGAGTAGTACCCCCGTGCCGGGGCCACGATGTCGTCGGTGACCACCGGCTCGCCGAGCACTGTGGTGCGGTCGGCGAGCGTCGTCGCGACCGGCCGGAACAGCGGTGCGCCGTTGACATCGCGCATGTCCCGGGCCAGTTGCGTGGAGGTGTGGAAGTACTGCACGAGGGCCGGGGCGGCGCCGCGTTTGGCCGCGGCGTCCACATCGGCGGGCAACGTCTTGTAGCTCGACTCACGAACCCGGATCCGGTAGTCGGGGTGGGCGTCGTGGAAGCTCGCGGCCAGGGCCCGGATTCCGCCCACGTAGTCGGGCACGGCCGGGTAGCTGGGCAGCCAGATGTCGATGCTGATGGGCTCGGCGTCCGTCCTCACGCAACAGTCCTCCGGCATCTCGTTGGGGTCGCCCAAAGGTTGCCCGCCGATGCGGGGAGCGGTCATCTCCGCGAGTGCTACGCCGCGCTGCCGGCAGCGACTGCGCACGACGGAAGTCGTCCCGAGCATCTGTTCGCGGCAGAACGTCGGTACGCCGGAAAGACATGTCGAAAACCGCGCGTCGGCTTCGACATGGCGGTAGAGGGGCCTCGGGGCGTCGAAGACCGCCGTCGCAGGCTCATGAGGCCGAGAAGGGATCGACACGATGGATAACTCCACGTCGGCGCCAGCGAACGACCTGGCGGGACGTAAGGAATGGATCGGGCTGGCGGTGCTGGCACTGCCGGCGATGCTGGTGGCGATGGATATCGGAGCGCTGTTCCTGGCGCTGCCGCATCTCAGCGCGGACCTCGGCGTCACCAGCGTGGAGCAGCTGTGGATCATCGACATCTACGGCTTCCTGCTGGCCGGCTTCCTGCTCACCATGGGCACCCTCGGTGACCGGGTCGGGCGCCGTCGACTGCTCATGATCGGCGCGGTCGCCTTCACGGTGGCCTCGGTGCTCGCCGCGTACGCCAACAGCGGCACCACCCTGATCATCGCGCGGGCCCTGCTGGGCATCGCCGGCGCGACCCTGTCGCCGTCGACGCTGGCGCTGATCACCAACATGTTCCGCAACGAGAAGCAGCGGGGCGTGGCGATCTCGATCTGGGCGTCCGCGCTCTTCGGCGGCACCGCGATCGGGCCGATCGTCGGCGGCGTGATGGTCGAGCACTTCTGGTGGGGCTCGGTGTTCCTGCTCGGCGTGCCGTTCATGATCGTGCTGCTGGCCACCGGGTTCGTGCTGCTGCCCGAGTACCGCGACCCCAACGCGGGCAAGTTCGACCTGTTCAGCGTGGTGCTGTCGCTCGGTGCGATCCTGCCGGTGGTCTATGGCGTCAAGGAGTTCGCCGCGAGTGACTCGGACAACCCGGCCGTCGCGGGCGGCGCGATCCTGTTCGGCCTGGTGGTCGGCTGGATCTTCATCCGCCGCCAATCCCGGCTGGAGCACCCGTTGATCGACCTCACGATGTTCCGGAACGCGGCCTTCAGCGGCACCCTCGTCACGATGATGTTCGCCTCGGCCGCGCTCGCCGGCGTCAGCCTGATGAGCACGCAGTACATCCAGAGCGTCGAGGGCCTTTCGCCCGGCGCGTCCGGCCTCTGGCAGGCGCCCACCGGTCTGGGCATCGCGATCGGCAGCATGGCCACGCCGATGCTGATGAAGACGCTCAAGCCGGCCACCGCGATCATGATCGGGCTCGGCATCTCCCTGGTGGCGATGCTGGTGCTGACCCAGGCCGGCAGTTCCGGTTGGCTGATCGCGATCGTCGTCGCGGTCGCGCTCGTCGCGCTCGGCACCGGTCCGCTGTTCACCCAGGGCACCGGCATGGTGGTCAGCTCCGTAGCCCCGGAGAAGGCCGGCTCCGCCGCGTCGCTCTCCGAGACCAGCAACGTGTTCGGGTCGACGCTGGGCCTCGCGCTGTTGGGCAGCATCGGTGCCGCCGTCTACCGCGACCGGATGGCCGACGCGCCGTTGACCGACGTACCCCCGGAGGTTGCCGACGTGTCCCGGGAGAACGTCGCCGCGGCGACCGCCGCATCCGACTCGCTGCCGGGCAACCTGGCCACCGCCCTCAGTGACGTCGCTGGTGAGGCGTTCACCACCGCGATGAACGTGGTGGCTGGCGTCGAGGCGCTGCTGGTCATCGCCCTGATCGTGCTGGTGGCGGTGACGTTGCGGAACAAGCCCGCCGCGCAGGCGTCCGGGTCCGACCCGACGGCCCCGTCAGCGCCTGCCTCGTCGCCTGCGTCCGCCTCGTCGTCGGAGACCGTGCCGACCACCGGTGCCGTCTAGGCCGGACACCCCGATACGCCAACGGCGGCCGCCCATCCCCCCGGGCGACCGCCGTTGGTCCGTCGGCCCCAGGGCCTGTTTCATGAGAACTGGCCGGCCTGCGGCGGGCCCGAACGACGACCGGCGGCGTTGCGGTTTCGTCCGGATACCACACCGGTATCCGGACGAAACTGCGCCTTGCCGGATCGCCGCCCGGACTCCGCCTCGGCTCGACCGCCCTTATGAAGCAGGCCCTAGCGCAGCATCGTCGTACCGGGGCTGGCGTCGAGGCGGAACAGGCCGGTGGGATCGACGCGGGTGCGGACGCGGTCCGCCCGGTCGATCTGCTCCGGGTCGAGGTGCCGCTGCGGCTGCTGCCAGCTCTCCACGAAGGTCGGCGCGGTGCGGCCGGTGTCCCAGGGCGCCAGCGCCGCCCGGACGACAGCGCAGTGTTTCTCGATCGCCGCGGTGGCCTCGGGGCCGTCCGGGATCGCGTTGCCCAGATACGAGAAGCGGGCGTCGTAGTGGTCGAGCGCCCCACCCCGAGGGTCCGGCACTGCCAACGCCCCACCGAGCTGCCGCAGCTCCGCCGTGATCAGCGGCGATCCCGAGCCGGTCGCCGCCAGGAACGCGGCCGACGCCCGCTCGTCGAGGTCCGCGAGCAGCAGATGGTCGCCGACGATCGGCACCGGCTCGTCCGGCCCGAGCTGAGCGCGGACCACCTCGGCCGGCGTACACGGCAGCCACGACTCGACCACCGGGGCGGCCACGGCGCGCAGTTCGTCCAACAGCTCGGTCAGCCCGCTCGGCGCGTCGTCGGCTCGCACCTCGGTCGCCGCCACCCCGATCATCGTTCCGCTTCTCAGCTCGACCGGCACCATGGGTACGTCGGGCAGGTTGAGCACCTGGAACGCGCTGGTGACCTCCCACGGCGCGGTAGCGGCCCACCCGGTCCACCGCCTCAGCAGCTCCGCCGCGTGCACCACCGGCCAGTACGCCGAGCCGGTGACCACCGGCCGGGCCGGGAACAGCCGCATCTCGACCGCGACCACCACCCCGAACCCACCGCCGCCGCCCCGCAGGGCCCAGAACAGCTCCGGATCGTGGTCGGCGTCGACGCGGTGCAGCTCACCGTCCGCGGTGACCAGGTCGACCGCCGTCACACTGTTGGCCGCGAGCCCGACCAGCCGCCCGTAGACACTGACGCCGCCGCGCAGCAGGTAGCCGACCGCGCCGACGTCGGCCGACGAGCCGTGCGGCGCGGCCAGGTCGTACGGTGCCGCCGCGTCGACGACGGCGCCCCAGCGGGTGCCGGCGGGAATCAGCGCGGTACGGCGCACCGGGTCGATCTGCACCGCACCGTCCATCTCGGTACGCACCAGCACCGACCCGCTCATCTCCCGCGCCGCCGCGGCGCCGTGGCCGGTGCTGTGCACCCGCACCGGCATGCATGTCGTCCGGGCGTACGCGAGCACGTCCCGCAGCTCAGCGAGGGTGCGCACGGTGCGCGCGGCGGCCGGGCGGGGTGCTCCGTGCAGGTTGAACACCGTCGTGGCGTGCTCGTAGGCCGGATCGTGGGGGAAGTACACCTCGCCTGCCATCGTGGCTCCCTGGGTGGTGTGGACCGCTCAATCGGGCAGCCGCACCGACAGACCGTGCCGGAAGACGTCCCGGGGGTCGTAGCGGCGCTTGACCCGCTGGAGGCGGGGATAGTTGTCCTTGAAGTAGAGGGTGTGCCAGGGCGCGCCGGAGGTGTTCCACTCCGGATCGGCCAGGTCGACGTCGGGGTAGCTGATGTAGGAGCCGTCACTGACGTCGCCGGACACCGGGACGCCGCCGCTCTCGGCGTAGACGTCCCGGTAGAACGCGCGGACCCAGGCGGTGTTGACGGCGTCGTCGTCGGGTGACTGCCAGGCGCCCGCGCTGTACGACGCCTTCACCACGCTGTCCCGCTGTGCCGCGGCGGTGGCGTCCGACGGCACCGCGTTCACCTGTCCGCCGAACGCGGTGAGCACGATGCCGGCCGCCGGGTTGGCGTACTCCGGGTCGGCCAGGTAGCGGAAGATCGTGGCCAGTTGCTTGTCGGTGTAGCCCCGGCGCAGATAGCCGGCCTTGTTCTTGTAGCGCCCCTTCGGGTCGCTGGGCCAGCTGTACGAGGGCATCCAGCTCGCCATCCAGTCGACCACGTCCCGGTCGACGGAGCGGGGGGTCAGCCCGGTGCCGTCCCCGATCGCCGCGAGCTGGTCGTCGAGCATCCGGGCGGCGCCCTCGACCGCGTCGTCGACCACAGCGGTGAGCGCCACGATGCCGGCCGAGCGGTGCATGACGATGAGGTTGCTCCACAGCTGGGTCTCCGGTGCGTCGACGGCGCTGTGCCGCTCCAGCCAGCCGCAGTAGTTCGCGATCAGGCGGGTCAGCGCGTCCTCGGTCATCCCGTCCCACGACCACAGCACGTCACAACGGCGGATCCGGCGGGGCGCCGTGGGCAGCAGACGCGACGGGTCGTCGGAGTCGACTCCCGGGCTGCGCAGCCAGAACCGGGTGACCACACCGAAGCTGCCGCCACCGCCGCCCGCGGTCGCCCACCACAGGTCGTGGTGCGGGTCGTCGGGCTCCCGGGTGGCGACCACCACGTCGACGGTGCCCGACTCGTCGACGACGACCACCTCCACCGCGTACAGGTGGTCGACGACCAGTCCGTCGCGGCGGGACAGGTGACCGTAGCCGCCGCCGGTGATGTGGCCGCCGACGCCGACCTCGAAGCAGGTGCCGCCGGGGATCGTGACGCCCCAGGTGTCGTACAGGATCGGGTAGAGCGCCCCGAGGGTGATGCCGGCCTCGACCATGATTGCCCGCCGCTGCGCGTCGTAGGACGCCGCGCTCATCGGCGCGAGGTCGATCAGCACCTGGATCTCGGGATTGGCGAAGAAGTCCTCGAAGCAGTGGCCGCCGCTGCGCACCGCCACCCGCCGCCCCGAGCCGACGGCCTCCCGCACGGCGGCGGCGACCTCGGCGGTGGTGCGGACCTGACGGACGTGGTCGGGGCGGCCGGTGAAGCGGTGGTTGTAACCCTCGACGAGTGCGGCGTAGCGCGGGTCGTCGGGCAGGATGTCGGTCATGTGGGTGGGTCCCTCCGCTGGGGCGACGACCATCAGACCCTCACATCCGTCTGCCGGTGGACGCATCTCTGATCGTGCGAATAGGACGGCCGCCCCACCGACAGCGGGCGGGGCGGCCGCTTCGTCCACCACGTCGGACACGTTCAGGCCCGTGCGGGGCTTTCGAGCACCGCCGGGTCGGCGTCCGGGTCGGTGAGCAGGATGTGGGGGTCCTCCATCTCGTACCAGCCCACGCCCGGCGGGCAACGGTCGTAGCCGAGCAGGCGCTGGACCTCCTCGGGGAGCGTGAGGACGACGTCGCGCGGCACCGCCAGGAACTGGTTCTCCTCCTGCCGCAGGTTGCCGAGGTCGTAGGAGACGGTGAGGCTGGTCCGCGGCCCGGTGGAGACGTTGCCGCCGCCGCCGTGGTAGACGCCGCCCAGCCAGAGCAGCGCCGACCCGGCGGGCATCGCTGCCGGGATCGCCTCGCTGTAGCGTGGGGCACGCTCGTCGTCCCAGTGATGGCTGCCTGGGATCACGAGGGTGGCGCCGTTCTCCTGGGTGAACTCGCTCAGCGCGAGCATCAACTGCACCCGCGTCGTCGGGCCCGGGTGTCGCCGCAGGTGCAGCGAGTCGTCGCGGTGCAGCGGCTGACGCCCCTGCCCCGGGTCGATCTGGATGGCCTGGGTCGCGCTGATCTGGATGTTGGGCGTCATCTCGATGCGGGCCTGACCGACCCACATGTGCACCGGCTTCTCCATGATCTGCCGCGCCGCGCCCAGATACAGCGGGTGCAGGAAGATCGGGGTCAGGTGGCTGGTACGCCGGAACAGCGACGAGACCCGTCGGGTCAGGTGACCGTCGTACCCGCTCTTGCTGTAGCGCGTGCCGTCGAGCAGCGGGCCCAGGTCTTCCCAGAGGCCGTCGAGCGTGCTCTGGTCGACGAAGTTCTCGATGATGATGCAGCCGTCGCGCTCCAGCACGGTGACCACGTCGTCGAGGGGGGTATCGGACGTCACCCGGACGAACTCCACCATGGTCGGACTACCTTCCTCGGGCTTCGGCCTTCGCGACGATGTCGCGCGTGAAAGTGGCCAGGTCGGGGTCTTCGAAGAGGTCACCGAGGTCCATCTGGACGCCGATCTCCTCCTGTACGCGGGCGACGATCCGCACGGCGGAGATGGACTGCCCGTTCAGCTCGAAGAACGTTCCGTCGGTCTGGCCGGCGGGTACGTTGAGAACGTCCCGCCAGATGGATTCGACCTGCTTTTCGATATCGGTGACGGTCAGCGTGCCGGGTGGGTCGATCGGCATGGGAATCCTCCCGAGATAAGAGCTGATGGTTGCCGCACGGGTCGGCCGGCGAATTCGGCGACCCCCACCGCATATGATGTCGGTGATATCGCCGAATGTGTTCTTCGCTATTGCGCTCTCGTCGGGCGCATTCGAATAGCCCGGACAAACGGACGGCCGGGCCCGGAGCGATTGACGCATCCGGGCCCGGCCGGGCTGGTGGGCCCCTGTTACAGGTACTGCGTGTTCGGCCCCATTCCGCACAGAATCCGGCCGTACAGTTCGAGGTTGGTGTTGGGGTGCATGATCGCGTGCAGGTTCAGCGTCTGCACGTCGCGCTGGATCCGCTGGATCGGCACATGCTGGTAGACCGAGGATCCTCCGCTCGCCGTGCGGAGCACGTCGACGGCGTCCTTGGCCGCCTGGCAGGTGGCGCCGAGGTCGAGGCGCGCCTTGGCGCGTTCCTCAAGCGTCCACTGTTCGCCCGACGTGCCCTTGCGGTCCACCCGGTCAGCGGCCCGGTACTCGTGGAACTCTGCCTGGTCGATCTTGATTTCGGCCTCGGCCACCTGGAGGTGGGTCAACGGCGCCTGGCTCTGGTCGGGGTAGTCGGTATAGGTGATCTTTCGGCCGGGGAGCCGCTCGAAGAACGCCTCCTTGGCGGCGCGGGCCAGGCCCAGCGCCGTCGCGCCGACGGTCGCGCAGGCCACCGGCATGAACGGGCCACCCCACATCGTGGTGTTCGGGTCCTGCTGCATCGGGTGCTGACCCATGATGATCGGGACCATCGACATGACGCGCTCCTCGGGCAGGAACACGCCGTCGGCGACCGTCGAGACGCTGCCGGAGCCGCGCAGGCCCGACGTGTGCCAGTCGTCGACGATCTGCAGGTCGGCCATCGGGATCAGGGTCATGATCGGTTCGTAACCCCCGTCGGGGGTGGGCCGCACGGCGGCGTTGGCGTTCCACTGGCTCTGCGTCGCGCCGGTGTTGAACGACCACTTGCCGTTGAGCAGGTAGCCGCCCTCGGTCGGGACGGCCATCGCGGTCGGGCTGAGGATGCCACTGATGCGGACCGACGGGTCGGCGAAGACCTCCTCCCGCACCGAGTCCGGGAAGAGGCCGGCGACGAAGCTGCTGATGTGCCAGACCGCCACGGTCCAGGCGGCTGAGCCGTCACCGCGGGCCAGTTCGGCGATGACCTCGGTGACGGCGCGAGTGTCGGACTCGTAGCCGCCGAACCTCTCGGGCACCCGCATCCGCAGGATGCCCGCGTCACTCAACGCCTCCACTACCTCGTCGTGCAGTCGGCGATTGTCCTCGCTCCACTGGGCGTGCCGGGCCAGCAACGGCACCAGCTCCGCGGCCGCGCGGACGAGGTCGGCGCGGGGCGGAGCGTCGGTGATCGACATCGATCCTCCTCGAAGGGTTGGGGAGTCCGTGAAATGCGCGTCGGAACTGACGGCGGACGCCCATATGACCCTTGCACCACCGCTGCCGTCACGCATCTTCCGGAGTGCGCTGCTCCCGGCCGGGGCAAGAGTCGAACCGGAGCAATATGGAAGGTGCGCCGTTCCGGTTCGGGCAGGTGATATTGACTTCCGTCGTAGCGGACATTGCTGCGCCCGTCGTCGAAGGGATTTCCGATATGGAACGGTTCCGCGTGGACATTCTTCAGGAGGACGTGGACGATCTCCGCCGCCGACTGCGGGAAACCCGCTGGCCCGTGCTCTTCGACGCCGGCTGGGACCGCGGCGTGCCCGCCGACTACCTACGCGAACTCGCGGACTACTGGTGCGACGGGTTCGACTGGCGCGCGATGGAGCGGCGCATCAACGAGGTGCCACAGTTCGTCACCACCATCAACGGCTCGCCCGTGCACTTTCTGCACGTACGCTCACCGGAGCCGAACGCCACTCCGATGATCATCACGCACGGCTGGCCCGGCTCGGTGACCGAGTTCCTCGACGTGATCGGCCCGCTGACCGACCCCGTCGCGCACGGCGGGGACGCGGCCGACGCCTTCCATCTGGTGATCCCGTCGATGCCGGGATTCGGGTTCTCCGGGCCGATGCCGGCGCCCGGCTGGAACAACCTCACTGTCGCCAAGGCCTGGGCGGAGCTGATGAGCCGGCTCGGCTACGACCGCTATCTCGCGCAGGGCGGCGACTTCGGCGCCGGCATCTCGTACGCGTTGGCCCAGATCGACGCGGAGCACGTCGTGGGTCTTCACCTGAACACGCTGGTGACCACGCCAGCGGGCGACGGCTCGGACGTGCTCGACGACGAGGATCGGCGGCGCCTGGCCCGCTCGCAGCGTTTCCTCGACGTGCTGGCCGGTTCGATGAAGCTGCAGGCGACGCGGCCGCACACCATCGCGTACGCCCTGAGTGACTCGCCGGTCGGGCAGCTCGCCTGGATCGTGGAGAAGTTCAAGGACTGGGCCGACTCCGGCAAGGTGCCCGAGGACGCTGTCGAACGGGACCGGATCCTGGCCATCGTCTCGATCTTCTGGTTCACCGGCACGGCCGGCTCGTCGGCGCAGTTCTACTACGAGACCGTCGACTACCTGCCGATCTCGAACCCCACTGTGCGCTACGCCCCGATCCGGCAGCCGCTCGGCGTCGCGGTGTTCCCGCAGGGTGTGTTCCTACCGATCCGCCGGTTCGTCGAGCGCGACTTCCCGACCCTGGCGCACTGGTCGGAGTTCGACCGTGGTGGCCACTTCGCGGCCCTGGAGGAGCCCGACCTGTTCGTCGGCGACGTGCGGGCGTTCGCCCGCGTCGTACGGGCCGGCTCGTGACCCACACCGAACCCCGGGTCGACGACTTCCGGGCGGTGGGGGAGCGGCTGCGGAACTGGGGTCGCTGGGGCCCGGACGACGAGCGCGGCACCATCAACCTCATCACACCGGAGCGGCTGGTCGCGGCCGGCCGACTGATCCGCGCGGGACGGACCTTCGACCTGGGGATCAACCTGGACGACAAGGGGCCGCAGAACGGCCGCTTCCGCAGCAACCCCGTACACCTGATGTCGGAGACCGGCGCGGAGCAGGTGTTTCCCGGTGGTTTCCGGTACGCCGACGATTTCCTGTTCATGCCGATCCAGGCCTCGTCGCAGTGGGACGCGCTGGCCCACGTCTTCTACGACGGCCAGTTCTACAACGGCTTTCCCGCCGACGAGCTGACCGTCAAGGGCGCCGGCCGCTGCGGAATCGACCGGCAGGGCAAGGGGATCGCCGGTCGGGGTGTGCTGCTCGATATCCCCGCGGTGCGTGGCGTTCCGTGGTTGGAGGCCGGAGACGTCATCACCCCGGCCGATCTGGACGCGGCCATCACCCGGCAGGGCGGCGTGGACGTCGGTCCGGGAGACATCCTGCTGGTCCGTACCGGTTGGCGGCGCAAGTTCGTCGAGCAGGGGCAGGACGCCGGATTCATGGCCGGGGAGCCCGGCCTGGGGCTGGCCAGCTGCCAGTGGTTGCGGGACCGCGACGTCGCGGCGGTCTGCGCCGACAACTGGGCCGTCGAGGCGTTGCCGGGCGAGGACCCGGGCGCCTTCCTGGCGGTGCACATGGTGCTGATCCGGGACATGGGCCTGACGCTCGGCGAGATCCTCGACTTCGAGGAGCTGACCGAGGACTGCCGAGCCGACGGGGTGTGGGAGTTCTTCTTCGCGGCGCCGCCGCTCAAGATCACCCGCGCTGTCGGTTCGCCGATCAACCCGCTCGCCATCAAGTGATCCGACCATCCCGAAACGGGGAAGCCATGGGACGCCACCTCTTCACGTCCGAATCGGTGACCGAGGGTCACCCCGACAAGATCGCCGACCAGATCAGCGACGGCATTCTCGACGCGCTGCTGGCCACGGACCCGCACAGCCGGGTCGCCGTCGAAACGCTCATCACCACAGGTCAGGTGCACGTCGCGGGCGAGGTGACCACCAGCGCCTACACCGACATCCCGACGATCGTGCGGGAGACGATCCTGGGCATCGGGTACGACTCGTCGTACAAGGGCTTCGACGGAGCGTCCTGCGGTGTCAGCGTGTCGATCGGCGCGCAGTCGCGAGACATCGCCCTCGGGGTCGACCAGGCGGGCGAGGCGCAAGGCGCGGGCGACCAGGGAATGATGTTCGGCTTCGCGTGCGATCAGACGCCGGAGCTGATGCCGCTGCCGATCGCGCTGGCCCACCGGTTGTCCCGTCGGCTTACCGCCGTGCGCAAGGACGGCCTGCTGCCGTACCTGTGGCCGGACGGCAAGACCCAGGTCACCATCGAGTACGACGCCGGGCGTCCGGTGCGGGTCGACACAGTGGTGGTGTCCGCTCAACACGCTTCCGGCATCTCGCTGGAGACGATGCTGAGCCCGGACGTCCGGGACAGCGTCGTGCTGCCGGAACTGGAACCGCTCGACCTCGACGTGGACAACCTCCGTCTGCTGGTCAACCCCACTGGGCGATTCGAGATCGGTGGCCCGATGGGTGACGCGGGACTGACCGGCCGGAAGATCATCGTCGACACCTACGGCGGGTACGCCCGCCATGGTGGCGGCGCGTTCTCCGGCAAGGATCCGTCCAAGGTGGACCGCTCGGCGGCGTACGCGATGCGGTGGGTGGCGAAGACCATCGTCGCGGCCGGTCTGGCCCGGAAGTGCGAGACCCAGGTGGCGTACGCGATCGGCGTGGCCGAGCCGGTGAGCCTGTCGATCGAGACGTTCGGCACCGAGACCGTCGCGCCGGAGCGGATCGAGAAGGCAGTGGCGGAGGTGTTCGACCTGCGCCCGGCGGCCATCATCCGGGACCTCGACCTGCTCCGCCCGATCTATGGAGCGACGTCGGCGTATGGGCACTTTGGTCGGCAGTTGCCCACGTTCACCTGGGAGGACACCAGCCGGGCCGAGAGCCTGGCGTCGCTCGCCGTGTAGCGCCTGCGCGCCGAGAACGTAACCCCTTCAACACCGCAATTCGGGAGTTGAGGGCCGGAACCCCGCATTGACATACTTTTCCGAGCAGAAGGGGGCGGTCGCAGATGTCCATTCACGACACGACGAGCGTGCTTCCCACCTCCGCGGCACAGGACGGCCTCTGGTTCCTCGATCGTCTGACGCCCCGGTCCCCGGCGCTGCACCGCTACCGGGCGTACCGGATCGCCGGTCCGCTCGAGGTCGCCGCGCTGCGGACGGCCTGGACGACGCTTGTCGACCGGCACGAGGTCCTGCGCGTCCGCTTCACCGAATCCGGCCGCGCCGTGTTCGACGAGAGCCTGCCCGCCGTGCTGTCCGTGGTGGACTGCTCGACCGGCGGACGCCACGGCCAACCGACGGTCGAGGCGTTCCTCGCCGCCGAGGTGGCGGCCCCGTTCCTCCTCGACCGGGGCCCACTGGCCCGGCTCGGCGTGGCCCGACTGGCCCCACTGCGGCACTGCCTGGTGCTCGTCGCGCACCAGATCGTCGCGGACGAGACCTCGATGTCGACCCTGATCGACGAGCTGGGTCGGCACTATGCCGCGGCCCTGGGTGACAGACCGGCGCGCCCGGTCGGCGCGGATGCCGCACCGCGGTTCTCCGAGCACGTGCGCACCGCACGCGCGGTCGAGGCCGCCGTCCGACGGGCCGAGAAATGGTGGCGGGAGTCCACTCCGCTCGCGCCGGTCGAGCTGCCCACCGACCGGCACCGGGGCACCGACGTCGACTGGCGCGCCGGCGTGTACCACTTCGACTGGGGTGTCGAACTGGCCGCCGACGTACACCGGCTCGCGCTCGACGCCGGCACGGCTCCGCTGGCGGTCGTGCTCGCCGCCCTGGAGGTGGTCCTGGCGCGCTACAGCGGCGAGCGCCGGATCGCGGTCGGCACCCGGGTCGGCACCCGGCTCGCGACCACGCCGACCGGGCTGGTCGGGCCGTTCGAGAACCTCGCCCTGATCGACGTCGACCTGACCGGCGCGCCGACCTTCCGGGAGCTTGTCGACCAGGTCGCCGGCCGTCTCGACGCGCTGTCCGACCAGCGGCACCTGCCGTTCGGCCGTCTCGTCGAACTGCTCGGCGCACCCCGGGACCCGCGCACGATCCCGCTGGTCAACGTGCTTGTCGACGAGACAGCCGAGGAGCACTCCACCCTGCGCCTGGCGCACACCACGGCGACCCGGCAGGACATCGACCCTCCGGCGACGATCGCCGACCTGGAACTGCGGGTGGCGACCCGGCCGGCGACGATCGGCACCTTCGCCTACCGCGCGGAGCTGTTCGACGACGAATCCGTCGAACGGATCGCCAACCAGGTGCTGACCGTCCTCGCCGCCGGGGTCGCCACGCCGGACACGCCGGCGACCGCCCTGCCGATGGACCAGCCGATCCCCGCCGCCCACGAGCTGGGCGGTGACGACAGGATCGCCGACGGACCACCTGTCGACGCGCCGGTGCACGAACTGGTGCGACGGATCGTCGACACCCACCCGGAGCGCCTGGCGGTGCTCACCGACAGCGGCGGTCTCACGTACGCCGGGCTGTGGTCGCGGGCCCGGGAAATCGCCGCCGCGCTGCTCGCGCGGGGTGCGGGCGGACGGCCGGTGGTGGTGCGACTCCCCTCCGGACCGGAGCAGATCGCCGCGTTGCTCGGGGTGCTCGTCGCCGGCGGACACCTGTGCTGGTTCGGCACCGGGGACGTGGGTGATCGCGGTCGCGCCGTGCTCGCCGACCTGCGTCCCGCCTGTCTGCTGGTCGCCGGTGACCCGGACGGCGACGAGCTGGCCCGCTGGGCTCGCATCGAACTCGACATCGCCGTGCACGACGTGGCGACCCTGACCGGGGCCGGGGCGCTGCCGACGATCGACGCTGACGCGGTCGCCTACGTCGCCTACACCTCCGGATCGACCGGACGGCCCAAGGGCATCGCCCAGCCGCACTCGGCGTTCGGCCAGTTCGTCACCTGGCTCGGCGCGGAGTTCGAGATGGGCGGCGGCGCCCGGGTGGCGCAGTGGGTGGCACCCGACCACGACCCTGCCCTGTGCGAGGTGTTCGCCACGCTGACCAGCGGCGGCACGCTGTGCCTGCCCGCGCCGGACATCCGGATCCACGGCGAGAGGCTCGTCGACTGGATGGCCAACCGGGAGATCACCCACCTGCAGACCGTGCCGAGCTTCGCCCGCGAACTGCTACGGGTGGTCACCAGCCGCGCGGACCGGCCCATGCGCGCCCTGCGGCACCTGCTGCTGATGGGTGAGGTGCTGCCGGGCGAGCTGGTCAACCGGTTGCACGGCAGCCTGCCCGACGTGCACCTGGCGAATCTCTACGGGCCGACCGAGACGATCGCGGCCACCTGGCAGCCGATCGACCGACCGGTGGATGGTTCGACGCCGATCGGACGGGCGATTCCCGGCCGGCAGGTGCTCGTCCTCGACGACGACGAGCGGCCCTGTCCGCAGGGCGTCACCGGCGCCATCGTCATCCGCAGTCCCTTCGTGGCCGCCGGCTACCTCGGCGCTGTCGAACCGTCCACGGCGTTCGCTCCGGTCGGTGGACAGTCCGACATCCGCACCTACCGCACGGGTGATCTGGGCCGTTGGCGCTTCGACGGCGCCCTGGAATACCGGGGCCGCGAGGATTTCCAGATCAAGGTGTACGGCGTGCGTCTCGAACTGGGCGACGTCGAGGCCGCGCTGCAGACGCACTCCTCGGTACGCGAGTGCGGCGTGGTCGCGGTCCGTGGACCGGACGGGATGGTCAACCGCCTCGACGCGTACGTCGTGCCGATCCGAGCCGGGGAGGGCTCGCCCGAGGTGTGGCGGGCCCACCTGCGCCAGCGGCTCGGCAAGGTGATCCCCGTCGTGTTCCGTACCGTGCACGGCCGGCTTCCCCGCAACATCGGGGGCAAGGTCGACCGGCGGCGACTGCCGGAGCTGTCGCGCCCGGCGCGGGCCGCGGCGACGGCGTCACTGACCGACACCGAGCAGATCCTCGCGGCCCTGTGGGCCGAGGTGGTCGACGCGGGCGTACCGGGCCTCGACGACAGCTTCTTCACGGCCGGCGGACGCTCCGCGCTGATCCCGGCTCTGCTCCACCGCGTCTCCGAACGGTTCGGCGTGCATGTGCCGATCCGTGACTTCTACGCCAACCCGTCGCTCCGCACCCTCGCCAACGCTGTCAGCGTCGCCGGCGACGAGGACGGACCACGACGGCAGGCACCGGGCGTCGCCCATCCCGGCGAGCCCACCAGACCCGACCCGGCACCACGGCTGTGATGAGGTGAGGACAGTGACAACGAACGAGAACATTGTCGTGCTGGACGGCGACACTCTCGACATTCCGGGCATTCGGCGGATCGCCGAGGACGACACCACCTGCGAGGTGTCGCCGTCGGCGCTCGCTCGAGCGGGCAAGAGCCGCGCGATGTTCGAGGACATCGTGCGTCAGGACATCCCGGTGTACGGGGTGACCACCGGATACGGCGAGATGATCTACATGCTGGTCGACCCCTCCAAGGAGGTCGAACTCCAGACCAACCTGGTGCGGAGCCACAGCGCCGGCGTCGGCCCGCTGTTCGCCCGCGACGAGTCGCGGGCGATCGTGACCGCTCGGCTGAACGCGCTGGCCAAGGGCCACTCCGCGGTACGCCCCGAGTTGCTGGAGCGGCTCGCGCTCTACCTCAACCTGGGCATCACTCCGGCCATTCCGGAGATCGGTTCGCTCGGCGCGAGCGGCGACCTCGCGCCGCTGTCGCACATCGCGTCCACGGTGATCGGCGAGGGCTACGTGCTCGACGGCACCGGCAAGGTGCCCACCGGTCAGGTGTTGCGCAAGCACGGCATCGAGCCGTTGGAACTGCGTTTCAAGGAGGGGCTCGCGCTGATCAACGGCACGTCGGCGATGACCGGTGTCGGCGCGCTCGTGGCTGACCGGGCCATGACGCAGGTACGCCAGGCGGAGATCGTCACCGCCCTGGTGATCGAGGCGCTGCGGGGCTCGATGAGCCCGTTCCAGCCCGAGGGGCACGACATCGCGCGACCGCATCAGGGGCAGATCGACACGGCGGCCAACCTGCGGACGCTGATGCGTGGCAGTTTGTCCACTGTGGAGCACAGCCAGCTGCGCAAGGAGGTGGCCGCCGGCAAGGAGTCCGGCAAGGACGTCACGCGGACGAAGGTCTACCTGCAGAAGGCGTACTCACTGCGGGCCATCCCGCAGATCCTGGGCTCCGTGCGGGACACGCTCTACCACGCGATCAACAAGATCGGCATCGAGTTGAACTCGGCGAACGACAACCCGCTCTTCTTCGAGGGCGAGGAGATCTTCCACGGCGCCAACTTCCACGGACAGCCGGTCGCGTTCGTCATGGACTTCCTCACGATCGCGCTGACCCAGCTCGGCGTGCTCTCCGAGCGGCAGTCCAACCGCCTGCTCAACCGGCACCTGAGCTACGGTCTGCCGGAGTTCCTGGTCACCGGTGATCCGGGCCTGAACAGCGGTTTCGCCGGCGCCCAGTACCCGGCGACCGCCCTGATCGCGGAGAACCGCACCATCGGGCCGGCGAGCACGCAGAGCGTCCCGTCCAACGGCGACAACCAGGACGTGGTCAGCATGGGGCTGATCTCCACCCGCAACGCCCGCCGGGTGCTGCGCAACAACGACACCATCCTGGCCCTGGAGTACCTGGCCGCGGCGCAGGCCGTCGACATCTCCAAGCGGTACGGCGACCTGAGCCCGGTCGCCAAGGCCACCTACGACCACGTCCGCTCGATGGTGCCGACCCTGGACCGCGACCGCTACATGGCCGACGACCTGGAAACCGTCACCGCCGCCCTGTCCCGCGGCGAGTTCGCCGCCGCTGCCGCGAGCGCTCAGCAGAGCGAACTACGGTGACCAGGCCCTACACCGGCGCCGAGTACATCGAGAGCCTGCGTGACGATCGCGAGATCTACCTCTACGGCGACCGGGTCAAGGACGTCACGACGCACCCGGCGTTCGCCAACGCGGTACGCATGACCGCGCGGCTCTACGACTCGCTCCACGACCCGGCCACCGCACCGGTGCTCACCGCACCGGTGGACAGCGGCGGCACGGGCTTCACCCACCGGTTCTTCACCACGCCGCACAGCGCCGAGGACCTGGTCGCCGACCAGAAGGCCATCGCGGCGTGGGCCCGGATGAGCTACGGCTGGATGGGGCGCAGCCCGGACTACAAGGCCTCCTTCCTCGGCACCCTCGGCGCGAACGCCGACTTCTACGGCGAGTACGCGGACAACGCTCGGGCCTGGTACCGCCGCTCCCAGGAGCAGGTGCAGTTCTGGAACCACGCGGTCGTGCACCCCCCGGTAGACCGCAACCGGCCGCCCGACGAGGTACGCGACGTGTTCGTCCACGTCGAGCGGGAAACCGACTCCGGCCTGATCGTCAGCGGCGCGAAGGTCGTCGCGACCGGGTCCGCCCTGACCCACTTCAACTTCATCTCGCACCACGGGATGCCTGTCAAACGACGGGAGTTCGCGCTGATCGCCACCGTGCCGATGGGCGCCCGCGGGATGAAGCTGATCTGCCGGCCGTCATACGCCGCGACGGCAGCGGTGATGGGCAGCCCGTTCGACTACCCACTGTCGTCACGGCTGGACGAGAACGACACGGTGCTCATCCTGGACAAGGTCGAGATCCCGTGGGAGAACGTGTTCGTCTACGGCGACCTTGGCAAGGTGCAGATGTTCGGCGGGCGCTCGGGGTTCACCGAGCGGTTCACGTTCCACGGCATGACCCGGCTGGCGGTGAAACTCGAATTCATCGCCGGCCTGCTGGCCAAGGCGCTGGACCTGACCGGCACGAAGGACTTCCGGGGGGTGCAGAGCCGCCTGGGTGAGGTGCTGGCCTGGCGCAATCTCTTCTGGGCGCTGTCCGACGCCGCCGCGCGTAACCCCGTGCCGTGGAAGAACGGGGCGGTGCTGCCGAACCCGGAGTACGGGCAGGCGTACCGGTGGTTCATGCAGGTGGGTTATCCCCGGGTCCGCGAGATCATCATGCAGGACGTGGCCAGCGGGCTCATCTACCTCAACTCCAGCGCCGACGACTTCAAGAACCCGGCGATCCGCGGATACCTGGACCAGTACATGCGGGGCTCCGACGGCAGCACCGCGATGGAGCGGGTGAAGCTGATGAAGCTGCTGTGGGACGCGGTCGGCACCGAGTTCGGCGGCCGGCACGAGCTCTACGAGCGCAACTACTCCGGCAACCACGAGAACACCCGGGTCGAGATGTACTTCGCGCAACTCGCCTCGGGGCAGATAGACGGCTACAAGCGGTTCGTCGACGAGTGCATGAGCGAGTACGACATCGACGGCTGGACAGTGCCGGACCTCGCGTCCTTCGATCACCTGCGGTGGGCGCGCAACGATCTCTCGACGTGAGGAGCGCTGATGTTGCAGGACAAAGTCGCAGTGGTCGCCGGTGTGGGGCCGGGGCTCGGGCGGGCGATCGCGCTCGCCTGTGCCCGGGCCGGCGCCGACGTCGTACTGGCCGCACGTAACGAGTCGGTCCTCGCCGAGGTGGCCAAGGAGGTCGAACAGCTCGGCCGGCGGGCGCTCGCGGCGCCGACCGACCTGACCGACGACGCCGCGGTCGCCGCCCTGGCCGACTCGGCGCTGCGGGCGTTCGGGCGGGTGGACGTGTTGGTGTACAACGCGTTCGCGGTGCCGACCTTCACCGACCTCACAGCGATCGACGTCGACGCCGTGCGGGCGAGCCTGGAGACCGACGTGTTCGGGGCGCTGCGGGTCACCCAACGGCTGGCCCCGACGCTGACCGAACACAACGGCGCCATCGTCATGATCAACGCGATGGTGGTACGGCAGTCGAAGCCGTCGTTCGGCGCGTACCGGATGTCGAAGGCCGGTCTGCTCGCGTTGGCGCAGAGCCTCTCGACCGAGCTGGGCCCATCAGGCGTACGGGTGAACACCGTGATGCCCAACTACGTCTGGTCCGACGGGCTCCGCGGCTACTTCGCCTACCTGGCCCAGGAGCGCGGCATCACCGAGAAGCAGGTCTACGACGAGACGGCGGCGAGCCTCGACCTGCGTCGCCTGCCCGAGGCGGACGAGGTGGCAAACGCCGTCGTCTTCCTCGCGTCAGACCTGGCCAGCGCCATCACCGGGCAGTGTCTCGACGTGAACGCCGGCGAGCTGCATCGCTGACAGATCGGGGCGCAGCACCTCGGCGCCTCCGAGATAGACGTGCCGCACGGCCGCTCGCGGCCGTGCGGTCAGCACGTGGGCCAGCATCCGCACGACCCGGGGCAGCGCGCCGGGCACGTCGATCTCGGCGGCGCACAACAGGGGTACGTCGTGCAGACCGAGCTGGCGTGCGGCGACCGCCGGGAAACAGCTCACCAGGTCGGGTGTGGCGGTGAACAGGATGCTGACGAGGTCGTCCGGCGCCAGTTCGTTGCGCCGGACGACCTCGTCGAGCAGGAGCCGCGTACCGGCCCCGACCACGTCCGGACTGTCCCGGTCGACCTGGATCGCGCCCCGGATCGCCCGCAGGGTCGGTGCCGTCATCGTCGTCCCCCAGTCGTCAGCGCGTCGCGGCGGCGAACTGGCCGGGCTGGCGGCCCGATCCTGCCGGACCCCGGTACGCCTGCGCGATGTCCAGCCAGTGCTCGGCGTCCGGGCCGACCGCGCTCAGGCGCAGGTCGTCGCGGTGCCGTCGGCGGGTCACCAGCAGACAGAAGTCGACAGCTGGGCCGCTGATCCGCTGGTCCGCGTCCGGCGGGCCGAACGTCCACGTGGCGCCGGACGGGGCGGTGAGAGTGTAGCCGAACTCCACATCCGGAACGTCCTCCTCACGGGCCAGGTAACCGAAGTCCCAGGTGCGTGCGGCGAACCCGCACAGGTGCCGGATCCGGTCGGTGTGGCGGCGCTCGACGCCGAGCGCGTCGGCGACGTCCTGCCCGTGGCCGAACAACTCCATCATGCCGGCGCCCGCCAGGATGGCGGCCGGCATCGGACGGACCAGCCACGGCACGATGTCGGTCGGCGCGTGCGCCGCCAACGCCTTCTCCGCGGCCGACCGCTCCTCCTGCCACTTGGCGAACAGCGCCGGCGGTGGGGCGGCGAGGTACGGGGCCATCGCGGCGGCGACGTTGGACTCGAAGCTGCCGCTCATGGAGGAGAGGAACCGGCTGAACGTGTCCGGGTCGGACGCCGAGAGCCCCGCCAGGCGAAACACCGCACAGAGGTGGGCCACCTGGTGGGCCACCGTCCAGCCGACGGCGGGCGTCTCGGCGCGCCAACCGGCGTCGTCCAGGTCGGCGATCAGCGTGTCGAACGCGTCGCCCTCGCTGACCAGATCGGCGAACACATCGGGCTGTGCTGTCATGTGGTTCTTCCTTCCGCTACAGGGCTCATGTCGTGCCGCGCAAGGGGACACCGGTGTTCCCGCGGCCGGACGGTTGGTGCGCGGTGCGCGCCTGTGGAGCAGGTCGGATCAATCATTGGACGGTCACCCCCGCGCCGTCGTCTCGCTACGTGCGCGACCTGCGCGGATCCGCCACTGAACGCACTCTCGGAGATGTCCGTCAGGTGGCTGATCGGCCAACCTAATCCCTATGAGCGACCCCACCACGATGAGCCCGCGCGAGCTCGCGGTGTTCGTCAAGCAGACCCCCAACGGCGAGCTGCGCCGGCTGATGCACGGCCCGCGGCGGACGGACGTCATCGACGAGATCTTCACCAACATGCCCCAGGTGTTCCGCGCCGATCGTGCCGGCGCGCTCACCGCTGTGATCCACTGGCGGATCGGCGACCGGCCCGACGGCGGCGTCGACGTCTACGAGATGGTCATCGCCGACGGTGCCTGCGTCAGCACACCGGGCAACGGTCGACACCCCGATCTCACGCTCTCGCTGGGTGGGGTCGACTTCCTCAACCTCGTCACGGGCAACGCGCACGCGGTGGCGCTGGTGATGCGCGGTCGCCTCAAGACCAAGGGCGACCTGGCCCTGACCGCGAAGTTCCCCACCCTGTTCGATCCGCCCAGAGGCTGACCGGGGCCGAGAACGACGCCGATGACTCTTGGCAGTCATCGGCGTCGTTCGGTTCGGGGTGCCGGTCGGGTCAGGCGACGCGGTCGCGGGGGCAGTTCTGGTAGACGGCGAGCAGCCACTCACCGTCGTGGTTGACGAGAATCCAGGACGCGCGGATGGCCGCCCGGTCGGGCAGCGTCGTCTCGCCGGCCGGGATGACACCACCCTCCGTGATCAGCGCGACCGCACCCGGGGCCAGCGCCTTGATCTCCACCGGCGTGCCGGTGACCCGGGTGCCCTTGAACGGGCCACCGAACGCGGTCGACATGAAATCGCGAATGTTGTCCTTGCCCTGGCGGTAGACACCCGGTAGCAACATCGACCCGTCGTCGACGAAGATGTCCGCGAACGCCTGCGCGTCCTGAGCCGCCCACGCTTTGACCAGGCGGCCGGGTACCGCCGCTATGGCCACTTGGTCGGCGCCGGAGATGCCAGTCACCAACGGTGCGGAGGAACTGGTGGTCATCGCTGGTCCTCGATTCTTGGATGGTGGCGAGGAGGTCGGTCGGTGTTGCATCCCGACGTTGCCGAGGCTAGTGCTGGCAGAGGCCGTTCCGTTCTCCTGGAGTGCGCGTTGGTCGCGTCCAACTCGGCATTCTCAAAGAAGACTGCGCACCGCTGTTAGCGGCATGCTCGGATGGCCACGACAACCACAGTTGATTCCGATCGGGGACTTCGACAGGAGGACAGCCCGTGTCCGGGCACCGTCGCGTGATCTCTGGCCTTGTCGTGGGCGACGACAACCACACCGCTCCACCCGGTCAGCCCTTGCCCGGGCTGCTCACCGCACGCCGCAGCCGCTCACGCCCGGTCTGCGGTGGCCCACGCCCTGATCGCGGCGGCTCACGCCCGGTCCGCGGCGGCCTCCGCGCGAGCGGGGTGCTCGGATGAGCCCTTGCCGAGCCACTGGTGGACGTAGTGCTCGCGCGCCATCCGGTGCACAGCGGTCAGGGCGACCTCCAGCAGCACCGCTCGAACCACCGCTGCCGCCCGATCGACGTCGGCGTGGTCGGCGGGCAGCAGGGCCATCTCCTGTGCCACGAGCTGCTCGGTCATCGCCGCGTACGGCGCGAAGAACTGGATGCTGCAGTCGCAGCCGAGCCGGCGCAGGGCGGCGACGACCTGCGCGAGCTGGGCGCGGCCGGCCGCGTCGGGGTGCACCGCCCAGCCCAGCTCGTCGATGAACTGGTCGACGTCGGCGGTGGCGTCGGACAGATTGGCGGCTCCGCCGCTGAGTGAGTGCGTCACCTCGTAGAGCCCGGCCAGGGGAAGCTGGCGGTCCTCGATGCTCGCGAGTAGTTGCCGGACGGTCGACAGGTCGAGCTTCCCGACGTGGGTGAGCGCACGGATGAGTTGCAGGCGGCGCAGGTGACGGTCGTCGTAGTCGGCCTGGTTGCGACCGGTGGGTCTACCAGGGGGAAGGAGCCGTTCCCGGAGGTAGTACTTGATTGTGGCGACGGGTAGGCCCGTCTCTTTGCTCAGATAGGAAATGCGCATCGGTTCCCCCAGGTAGACCCGTCATGTCGACCACTCTTCGATGAGCCGGTGTCGTTGAATCACGACCGCGTGCCCGTGCACACCGGAAGCGGGGGGCACGGGCACGGGTGGGTGATTCCGGTCAGGCGGCCGGACGGTCGACCGACCGGGCCGGAAAGCGTGCGGAGAGGACGGTGGCGGCCCGAGCCTTCTCCTGGGCGGCTACGACGCTGAGCGCCACCTTGCGGGCGTCGAGGAGAGCGAGCAGGACCGGAGGGTCCAGGGCCGTCACGGGCTGAAGGTTGACATCCACCGTGAGCACGGTGTCGTGGGCGATGGCAAGTGGCCCGTGGGTGGCGACGAAGATGGGACGGCTGTGCGGGTCGGTGGCGATCTCCGTGGGATCGCCGGTGACCGACTGGGACAGGAGGTACCAGGTGCCCGGCGGCACGCCGGTGAAGTGGAACAACCCGGGACCGGACAGGATGGTGCATCGGATCGGCCGGCCCTCGGGTATGCGGTCCGGGAAGAGACCGACGAACACGAGACCCGGGCTGGCCTGGCTGGACGCGTGGACCTGACCGTGGATGCTGGCTGTCGATGGTGTGCCCGCGGCCGGCGTGGGCGCCACCGGAATGTGCGGGGCGTATCCGGCCAGCTTGCGGTACGCCGTCGGTGACATTCCAACGCTCTTGCTGAAACGCGAGCTGAACGTTCCGACACTGTTGTAGCCGACTCGCACACTGATGTGCGCGACGTTGAGCGACGTCGAGACCAGTAGATCCTTCGCGCGTTGCAACCGGAGTGCCGACAGGAAACGGCCTGGCGACACTCCGGTTGCGCGTTGGAATATCCTGGTGAAGTGGAATTTGCTGAACATCGCCGCTCGGGCCATGTCGCTTACGGTGATTTGCTCGCTGAGGTTCTCGCGCATTGTCTCAATTGCGCGCTTCGCTGCTTCCTCAACCGCGTCCCCCACGATTCCTCCCCAGCAATTCGTGAGAACAGCTTGCCGGTCTCACCAAAGGCGTAAATCAATTTCTGAGATACGCCTCTCGGTCACCGCCGGTGTCCGGTTGGTGATCCACCGAGATCCATGTCGACGTTAGTCGATCCCGCCCTCGGCCGCAACACTGCAGATTTGCTTGGATACGGAGCGCAATCGTGGAGTAGGGGCGGCTCCGTGGTAGATAGTGATAGTCTCCAATACACGCCCAGGAGTCGAGACAGCTCAAAGGGTGCGTAAAGTTCAATCTTCCGCATTGTCAATGTTCGCCCTGAGCATCAACCCGCGGGAGCGGCGACGGCGGGCGCCGTGGCTGGGGCGGGCAACGTGCCGTTGTAGCTGACCGGAACCCCTCGCGCCCGAGCCGCGGCGACGATTCCCGGCATCGCCCGCTCGGCCAGCGCCGCGATCGTCAGGGCCGGGTTGACGGTGAGGGCGCCGGGCACCGCCGAGCCGTCGGTGACGAAGATGCCCGGGTGGTCACGCAATTCGTGTCGGTCGTCGAGGGCCGAGGTCGCAGGGTCGTCGCCGATTCGGCAGGAGGCGAGCGGATGCACGGTGTACGCGCCGACCAGGTCGTTGGTCCAGGGAGCGACCCGGGCCAGCCCGTCCCGCTCGAGAATGTCCTTTACCTCGGCGTCGGACAGCGACCATCCGCGCCACGTGTTCTTCGTCGGCTCGTAGCGCAGCGAGCCCACCCCGAGCATCTGCTGCGACAGCCGATGCGCGTTGCCGGTCTCCGGCGGCGGCCCGAAGACCCCCTCGTTGTCGTCCTCCGACATCGTGAAGATCGTCAACCACGACTGCCACTGGCGCAGCATCTCCTTCTTCTCCAGGCCGAACCAGCTCGGCCCGGTCGCGCCCGGAACCTGCGCCAGAATCGTGCCGAGCCCGGGCGGGAAGTAGAGCTGCTCCAGGGAGAAACGTTCGTATTCGGGTAGTGAGCCGTCGAGCTTGTCCCAGGAAGCGACAGTGGGGCCGCGTCCGATCTGATAAGCGGAGTACGCGCGTCCGTCGGATCGGCTCAGGCCGAGCACGTCGCGTACCTTTTCTTCGTCGAAAATTGCGGTATTCAGCCTTTCGCCGTTACCCGAGAAATACCGACCGACTGCGTGTGGCATTTTCCCGAGGTGTGGCTCCGAACGTTGAAGAATCACTGGAGTGGCGCCGGATCCGGCGGCGACGACGACAATCTTCGCGTCGATCTCGCCGGATTCGTGGAGAATCCTGTAGTCCTCTCCGTCAACAATCCGGTAATGCACGCGGTAGCCGCCGTCGGAATTCCGGGACAGATGCTGCACCTCGTGCAGCGGGCGGATTTCGGCACCGTGGTCGAGAGCCGCCGGCAAGTAATTGAGCAACAGTGAGCGTTTGGCGTCGAACCGGCAGCCGGCCATCATCCAGTTGCAGTTCGTGCAGAGGTCCACGTCGATCGCCGCCGGCGCCGGGTTGGCGGTCCGTCCGGCGTGCCGGCACGCCGCCCCCCAGAGCCCGCCGGCATAGGGGATGCGGTCCCAGGTCTGCTGGGTGATCGGCAACGCCTCCGCCACCCGGTCGTACCACGGGTCGAGCGTGTCGCGGTTGATCGCCACCGGCCACATCCGGCGGCCGATGCTGCCCTGCCGGTCGAAGACGAACCGAGGCGCGCGTGGCATCGTCGCGAAGTAGACGACACTGCCGCCACCCACGCAGTTGCCGCCCAGGATGCTCATCCCGTCGCCCACGACGAAGTCGAAGATCCGGGTGTACGACTTACCGAGTTCGAAGTCGTGGTCGAACTCGTCCGCGCGCAGCCAGGGCCCGCGCTCCAACACCACCACCCGGGCGCCACCGGCGGCGAGGTGATAGGCGGCGATCGCGCCGCCGAACCCGCTGCCGATGACGAGGATGTCGGTCGATTCCGTAGCGGTCATGCGGGGCTCCCCGTCGCAGTCGTTTGTGGATGGTGGTCGGCGAGCTGCCGTCCGTAGCTGAACTCTGGAAACCGGTAGACCCCGTCGGCGTTCGGTTGGGAATAGCCGATGGTGAGAAGCCCCGGATGGCCGCTCGCGAAGGCCGTCGGCGTGCTCATGTGGGCCGCGCTGTCAAAGGCCATGTTGCAGAAGAGGGCAAGGCTCACCCACATCTGCTTCTCGGGATGGCCGGGGTCGGTAAGGATGCGCACCAGAGCGGTGCGGTGGTCGAAGGGCAGCGCCACGAACGACGGCACCGACGCATCGAGGCTGAGCCCGGTTTCGTGCGCGTAATCGTCGGCGTGCTCGTTCAGGGTCACCGCGAGGGAATCGAGCGCTTCGGCCAGACCTCCGGCGGGCAGCTCCAGTAGTGCGAGCGCGCCGGCCGCGACCGCGCCGGCGCCGGTTGCGGCGCCCGCGATCGCGCGATCGTCCGGCCAGCGTTTCTCTCCTGGAATGATCGTGTCGGCAAAAGCCTCGATCGTGATGGTCTTGTCTGGAACTTCCACGAAATGCCTCCAGGCCGCAGATTCATCGCTGCGGACATTGTGTTCCCGTCGCGATCCGTGCCGTTCTTCCGTCGTGCCGTCGGTCGACCGCGCACGCCTGAAGACGAACCGCCGGGGCACCCGCGCGCACGATGGAACAAAACTTGGGAGGTACGAGCGACATGCCGATGCTGGGTGCGATCCGCCGGATGGCGCTGACACCGTCGCTGACCGACGTCACGTTCGAAGGCCGGGGCTTCCCGGTCAGGCCGAGCCCGACAACCGAGCGTCTGGAAGCGATCCCACAGGCGGTGATCTGTGGCTTCGAGTGGGGTATCGAGGCGCGTGACCAGTGGGAACTGGAACGACGCCTGGAACTGGTCGACCAGGAGCAGCGCGGCTTCGCCTACGAGGGCGCCACCATGGCACTGACGGTCCGCGACGCCATGCCGGGCGGGCGCCGCCACCAGGCCCGGGACCTGCTGAGCGGCCCCGGCCTGCCGCACACCTTCCTGACCTACATCGGGATCGGCTTCGCGATGGCCCGGCTGCCCCGTCCACTGTGGAAAAACGTGCTACCGGACCTGACCGGCACCCCCTACTACCCGACCATGAGCTGGTTGGCTGTCGACGGCTACGGCTTCGACCGCGCCTACTTCGAGACCGACCGGTGGGTGGGGCAGCAGCGCAGGCTGGCGCCGTACCCGTGGCTCGGCCGCGCCGACTACTTCCCGCGCGCCGTCGACCAGGGAATCGGTCGTGCTCTGTGGTTCATCCACGGCGGCGAACCCGCCGACGTCACGGCGGCCGTCGAACGGTTCGCCCCGGAGCGGCAGGCCGACCTGTGGAGCGGGGTCGGTCTGGCCGCGACGTTCGCCGGCGGCACCACACCCGAAGGGCTGCGGCACCTCCGCACCGCCGCCGGTGCGCACCGCGACCACCTCGGGCAGGGCTCGGTCTTCGCCGCGAAGGCGCGTACCTTCGCCGGCTACCTACCCGAACACAGCGAGGCGGGTGTCACCATCCTCGCCGGCCTGCCCGCCGAGAAGGCCGCGGCGCTGGCCGACGACGTCGCGGCCGTGGGTTTCGCCGACACCGAGGAACCCGACTACGAGGTGTGGCGCCACCGGATCCGGGCCCGCCTCGCCAACATTCACGATGAGGACAGGAGGGTTCGATGAGCGTTTGGCGCAGCCTGCGACGCAGGGTGCTGACCCCCGACGTCGCGGCCACCAGGATGGACGTCCGCGGCTTCCACGTGAAGTCCGCCGCCGGGCGGGAGCGGTTGGAGACCGTCGGCAGCACATTCCTCGCCGGGTACGCGGCCGCGGCCGAGGCGAAGCGGCCCACGGATGCCGAACCGTCGCTGGAACAAGTGCCGACCGGCTATCGCGGCTTCGCCTACGAGGGCGCCGCCATGGCCCTGGCGATGCGCGACGGGTTGCCCGGCGGAGGGACCCGGCACGTTGCCGACTTCCTCGACGGGCGGGCCCGACACCACGTCTACATGGTCTACGTCGGGGTGGGCTGGGCCATGGCCAGGCTTCCCCGTTTCCGCTGGTCCACCCTGTACGCCCCGGACCCGCTGCTGCGCTGGCTGGTCCTCGACGGCTACGGATTCCACCAGGCCTACTTCGTCACCAAACGCTACGTGCACCAGCAGTTCCGCGACGAACGCTTCCCGTGGCCGGGCCACGCGTACGCCAACAACGCCATCGACCAGGGCATCGGCCGGGCGTCGTGGTTCGTCGGCGGCACCGACCCCGAGACGGTGGCCGGCCTGCTCAACCGCTTCCCCGTGGCGCGGCGACCCGACCTGTGGGCGGGCACCGGCCTCGCCGCGGGGTACGCGGGCGGCGCGTCGGACACCGAACTGCGCCGTTTGCGGGACCTGGCCGGCCCGTACCGCCCTCAGCTCATGCAGGGCGTCGCCTTCGCGGCGGCGTCCCGGGTCAAGGCCGACCTCGTCCAGCCTCACACCGAGCTGGCGACCGAGCTGCTCTGCGGCATGTCGCCGGCCAGCGCCTCGAAGGTCACCGACGAGGCGCTTGTCGACCTGCCCGCCGACGGGGAGACCCCGGCGTTCGCGGTCTGGCGCGAGCGCATCGCGGCGGCCATGGCTGCCAACTTCGGCAGCTGACCTGCAACAAGGGGCCCCGCCGTCCGGCGGGGCCCCTTGTTGCTTGTGATGTCAGCCGCCGATCACCCATCGCGGGGCGGCGATCAGCCGGTGGCCTCGTGGGCTGGTCGTCGGCGCCGCCGGAAGGATCACGGACGCGGGTCGGGCGCGTCGGACGCGGCCTGGTACGGCCGGCGGAGGTACAGCAGTGCCAGCACGACCACCACGGCCAGGCCGTCGACGAAGAGCAGGAAGGCGCTCATCGGGTCGATCGAGTGTTGGTGCGCGGCGAGCGCGTCGGCGGTGGCCTGCCGGACGACCTCGGACGGCGCCGGAGGTGCCACCCCGGTGCCCACGCTGAACCGCAGGCTTCCGGTGGCCTCGCCCCCGTTGGCGAGTGCCATGTGGAAGGCGACCGTCAGGTTGCCGGGACGAACGACGGTGATCGGCACGGTCACCGTGCGCTCCGGGCCCTGTCGCGCGTCGCCCGACTGGATCGGGTTGCCCGCGTCGTCGAGCACGGCGACGTGGGAGAGCGTCAGGTCCGGCGCGTCGGAGAACGTGAGCGCGACGGCCGCGGGCGCCGCCGAGACGGCGGCACCCGCGGCAGGGTCGCTGGTGATCAGACCGCCGTCGGCGGAGGCCGACGACGCGACGCTCGACAGCAGGAGGACGATGAGCAGCAGCGCCCCACCTCGGCGGACCACGTCAGGCCAGCGACGCTACGGGACGCGGCGCGCAGCTGCACCGCATCGCCTCGACTTCGACCCGGCTCGGCCGCAGGTGGTAGTAGACCGCGACCAGCATCGGGATGAAGACGACCGAGTTGTAGAACAGGTGCAACTCGACGCGGGGCATGACGAGCTGCAGGACGCTGGTCGGCACCGCGGCGCCGAAGAGGTTGAAGCCGGCCTGCACCTGGATGAGGAGCAGCAGGTGCTCGATGTGGTGCCAGAACTGGATGGCGAGAGCGATCGTCCACCAGGTGCGAGCCCGACCGACGAAGCCCGGCCGGAGCAGGAAGAGGCCGACGAGCATCACGATGGCGTAGCCGTAGTGCAGGTACTCCGAGGTGACCAGCCACGGCCAGAACTGTCCGAGCACGCCACGCGACGCGGGTCGGGGCATGTCGAGCACGAAGATCTGGTACGCCTGCACGAGGTGTTCGGCCCAGTGCGCGATCACGATCACCATGAAGGTGTTCAGGGCGGCTCGGTGGTGCCGGCCGTTGAGGGACGCGAGGAAGCCCGACCTCGGTGGGGCCGCAACAGCGGACATGGACACTCCATTCGTTGGTGAGCGTGGCCCGGCGCTTACGGTAGTCAATGGGTGACGGAAGGATTTCTTTCGACGTGCTCTTGTGCCGCGACCCGGCCCAGGGCGAGCCGGCCGATTTTCTGCGGCCACCACCTGGTGCGCGGGCGGATCCACCCGATACCGCAAGTTCGGAGACGGCCCCGGCCGGTCGGCATCGACATCCTTGGGCTTGCGGTCGAAGGGAGAGCGTCGTGGGCATGATCATGATTCGAGGCACCCGCCGGGCCGCGGGGACGGTACGGCACGTCACGCCGGTGCCGATCGCCGTGGCCAAAGGGCTGGTGGCCACTGTGTACGAGCAGGTCGAACGCGACTTCGGAATGCTCGCCCCGCCGGTTGCCCTGCACTCACCGGCCCCCGAGCCACTCGCCGCGTGCTGGATGATCCTGCGGGAGACGCTCGTCGCGAGGGGTGCCGTCGACCGAGGAACGAAGGAAGCGGTGGCGACCGCCGTGTCCATCGGCAACGCCTGTCCCTACTGCGTCGACGTGCACAGCTCGACCATGCACGGCCTGGCTCGCGGGCGGGAGTCGGCGCAGATCGCCTCGGGCAACCTGCACCAACTCGTCGATCCGGGCCTGCGGGCGGTCGCGGGCTGGGCACGCGACAGCGGGCACGTCGCCGCGGCGGTCCCGGTGCGGGCCCCGGCGGTCCCCGAGGTGCTGGGCGTGGCGGTGGTGTTCCACTACATCAACCGCATGGTCAACCTGTTCCTCCCCGAGTCGCCGTTCCCGCCGCGGCTGCCCGGCGCCGCACGGACGACGGTCCGGAAGGTGTTCGGGAGGTTGATGGATCTGCGCGGCAGCGGGCCCGAGCCGGGGGCGGCGCTGGCGCTGCTACCCGCCGCGCCGGCGACAGCGGTGCCGGAGTGGGCCGTCGGCAGCCCGAGCATCGGCGACGCGTTCGCGCGGGCCGGCGCCGCCGCCGACCGCGCGGGCCTGCGTTCGGTGCCCGGCCCGGTGCGGTCGCTGGTCACCGATCGGCTGGACGCGTGGGACGGGCGGCCTCCCGGGGCCAACCGTGGCTGGTTGAGCGAGGGGATCTCTGCGCTCGCGCCGGCCGACCAAGCCGCCGGCCGGTTGGCCCTGCTGGCGGCGTTCGGCTCCTACCAGTCGATCGACGCCGACTTCGACGCGCTGCGGGCGACGGGAGCTGGCGACCGGGAGCTGATCGAGGTCACCTCCTGGGCGGCGATGAAGGCGGCGCTGCGGGTCGGCACGCTCGGAGTGGGGCCGGCGGCGTAACCGGCGTGATGCTAGTGCGACGTCCACACCCTCAACGGAGGTAACCATGGTCGCCGCCCGCGTCGTCTCGTCGGTCGTTCAGCGCCAGGTCAAGTACGTGACGCCTGTCGCACCCACCGCGGCCGACGGTCTGGTGGCCGAGGTCTACCGGCAGGCCACCGACGAGATGCGCCTGGTCGTACCGCCACTGCTGCTGCACTCGCCGGCCCCGCGGACACTCGCCGCCTACTGGATGCTGATGCGCGAGCCGTTGATGACCGGTGGGGCCGTCGACCGGCTGGCCAAGGAGGCGGTGGCGTCGGCGGTGTCGGTGGCCAACATCTGCCCCTACTGCGTCGACATGCACAGCACCGGGATGTACGACCTGTCGACCGAGCACGACGCCGAGGCGATCGTCGCCGACCGGGTCGAGGACATAGTGGATCCGCGGGTGCGTACGCTCGCCGGCTGGGCGCGGGTCGCCCACCAACCGGCGGCTTTCCCGGCGTTCGACCTGACGCTCACTCCGGCGGAGCGCGCCGAGTTGGTGGGCGTCGTGGTGGCGTTCCACTACCTGGGCCGCATGGTCAACGTCTTCCTGTCGAGTTTCCTGCTGCCGCCGCAGCTCGGCTCCCGGGCCAAACGGAGGATGAAGCGCGGCGTCAGCCGGTTGCTGCACCCCATTCTGCGCGAGGAGCACCCGGCCGGTCGCTCACTGCCCCTGCTACCCGCGGCCGACCTGCCGCCGGAGGCGGGCTGGGCGGTGGGTAGCGAGGCGGTGGCGGGTGCGGTAGCTCGCGCCAACGCGGCCTTCACCGCTGCCGGGGAGCGGTCGGTCCCGCCGCGGGTGCGCGCGCTCGTCGCCGCGCACCTCGACACCTGGCAGGGCGTCGACACCGGACTGAGTCGCGAGTGGTGCGAGCGGGCGATCGTCGACCTGCCGGAGCCCGACCGGTCCGCGGGTCGGCTCGCCCTGCTGGCGGCCTTCGCGTCGTACCAGGTCGACGAGGAGACCATCGCGGAGTTCCGGGCCTGGCACGAGGGCGACGCCGTGTTGGTCGAGACGGTCGCCTGGGCCAGCTTCGCCACCGCGCTGGCGGTCGGCCGACGACACCTTCGGTAGTCGGCCAAGAGATCACAATTATCGCCCGGGCCGGTGCCCAAGAAATACTGGCGTATGCCCGGGTATTGGGCGCACCGCACGAAGGAAGAAGCGCCCAGCACAGACGAAGAAGACATCGTTAATGGCCCCTGCGACGCTCTATCCAGCGCGTTCACCGAAATCGGTGAGTCGGGATGTGTGGTGATAGGCCGTCGCCAAACTCCCTGTTCGAGGGGTCGGAACTGGAAACTCGCGCTCGCGGCTATCGGTGCTGATGCCCGTTCCGTGGAGCCGTCCAGGCATCGGTGAAATGCCATTACCAAACCGATGGTAATGGGATTCCCGGCCCCGCACCCGTCCGTCACAATCGGAGGTCAAGTAGATGTCGCAGAAGGGTTCATGGCTGCATCGGCGGCTACCCGCAATCGTGGCGCTGGCCCTGGTCGCCCTGCTCTTCCAACTGGGGCGGTTGCCCTCCGCCTCGGCATCCGAGCTGGCGCGGACCGCGAGCGGGTTCGCGTTCCAGCCGGCCTCGATCGCGATGCCGGGGGGCTACCCGCAGCAGACCGTCCGCAAGGTCAACCAGAAGTACCAGGACATCAATGCGTGGATCTCGTCGGTCGGCTCGGGCGTCGCGATGAACGATCTCGACGGGGACGGGCTGCCCAACGACCTGTGCATCACCGATCCCCGCATCGACCAGGTGGTGGTCACCCCCGTGCCCCGCCCCGGCACCCCCCGCTACGCGCCGTTCGCGCTCGATCCGGCACCGCTGCCGATGAGCGACACGATGGCGCCGATGGGGTGCGTCCCCGGCGACTTCAACGAGGACGGCCGCACCGACGTGCTGGTCTACCTCTGGGGACGTACGCCGATCCTCTACCTCGCCAAGGCCGGCGCGGTCGGCCTGACGATGAACACCTTCCGACCGGTCGAGGTGTTGCCCCAGTCGCCCGGTGACCGCTACGACGGCCCGCAGTGGAACACCAACACCGTCGCGGTCGACGACTTCGACGGCGACGGCCACGTCGACATCTTTGTCGGCAACTACTTCCCGCACGGCCCGGTCCTCGACGACACCAAGAAGGACGGTGTCGCGATGAACCACTCGATGTCGCAGGCGTTCAACGGCGGCGAGGACTACTTCTTCCGGTGCACCGGCGCCACCGCCGGCGCCGAGCCGACGGCGACCTTCGAACTGGTCAGCGACGTTCTCCCGCGGGCCGCGTCGAAGGGCTGGGCCCTCGCTGCGGCCGCCAACGACGTCGACGGGGACCTTCGGCCGGAGCTCTACGTGGCCCACGACTTCGGCCCCGACCGGATGCTCTACAACAGGTCGACCCCCGGCAACATCGATTTCGCTCCGGTCAAGGCCGTCCGTGACCCGCTCGTCCCCAAGTCGAAGCGGGTGGGCGCCGACTCGTTCAAGGGCATGGGCGTCGACTTCGGCGACCTGGACGGCGACGGCCTCTACGACATGTACGTCAGCAACATCGCCACCACCTTCGGCCTGGAGGAGAGCCATTTCGCCTTCGTCAATTCCGCAAAGGACCAGAAGGACCTTCGCACCCACCTCGACGACGGCACCGCCCCGTTCAAGGACGAGAGCGCGCCGCTCGGGCTCGCCTGGTCCGGGTGGGGCTGGGACGTGAAGATGGCGGACTTCAACAACAGCGGCGACCTGGTCGTGGCGCAGACGACCGGCTTCGTCAAGGGCGAGGTCAACAGGTGGCCACAGCTGCAGGAACTCGCGATGTCCAATGACAACCTGCTCACCAACACGACCTGGTGGCCGCACGTGCGCCCCGGCGACGACATCGGCGGCAGCCAGCGGTTGCACTTCTTCGTCAAGTCCGACAGTGGCCGTTACGTGGACATCGCGCCGCGGTTGGGTCTCGACGCGCCGGTGCCGACCCGCGGCATCGCGACCGGCGACGCCGACGGCGACGGACGGCTCGACTTCGCGGTCGCCAGGCAGTGGGACGAGCCGGTCTTCTACCACAACCAGAGCCCGAACCCCGGTGCCTTCCTCGGCCTCCGCCTGACCCATCCCGCCCCGGCCGGCGCGACGGCCGCGACCGGGACCGCTGGTTCGCCAGTCGTCGGCGCCCAGGTCAAGGTCACGACCGCGGACGGTCGGGTGCTGCTCGGCCGTGTCGACGGCGGCAGCGGCCACTCCGGCAAGCGCAGCAGCGAAGTCCACATCGGACTTGGCAAGGACGTGACCGGTCCGGTGCGGGTCGAGCTGAACTGGCGTGATCGCACCGGCCAGTCGCATCAACAGGAGCTTTCGATGACCCCGGGCTGGCACTCGCTCGAGCTCGGCGCCCAGGCCCAGGAGAGGTGAGCGACATGGCAATCAGTACCGTAACCCCGCCACGTCACGACCCGAAAGTCAACATCGCACTTCGCAACTTCGCTATCTCGATCACCGTCTTCAACATCCTCGGCTTCACGGTCCTCGGCTTCGAACAGCCCTGGACCTGGCCCCTCATCGCGATCTTCGCCGGCTACACGATCGAGATCGCCCTGGAGGCCATCGGTGCCCGCGTCGAGGGCCGAGCCCCGCGATTCAGCGGCCGAGGGCTACGCGGGCTGATCGAGTTCCTCTACCCGGCGCACATTACGAGCCTCGCGCTCAACATGCTGATCTACGTCAACGACCAGCTCTGGACGATGCTCTTCGGTGTCGCGGTCGCCATCGGCGCCAAGTGGGTCCTGCAGGCCCCCATCCGGGGCCGGATGCGCCATTACATGAACCCGTCGAACTTCGGCATCGCGGTGATCCTGATGGTCTTCCCCTGGGCCAGCGTCGCACCGCCCTACCACTTCACCGAGTACATCTCGGGCTTCTGGGACTGGCTGATCCCGGCGATCATCATCGTCGGCGGCACGATGATCAACGGCAAGCTGACCGGTCGGATGTGGCTGATCATGGGCTGGCTGTCCGCGTTCGCTCTGCAGGCGATCGTGCGTGGGGTGCTGCTCGACACGTCGATCCCGGCGGCCCTGGGCATGATGACCGGCGTCGCGTTCGTGCTGTTCACCAACTACATGGTCACCGACCCGGGCACCTCACCGTCGGCGCCGGCCGCGCAGGTGGCGTTCGGTGCCAGCGTGGCCGTGGTCTACGGCCTGCTCACCGGCTTCGGTATCGCGTACGGCATCTTCTTCGCCACCGCCGCCGTCTGCCTCATCCGCGGCGGCTTCCACTGGACCCTGCACCTCATCGAGAAGTCCAAGGCGGACCGGGCGCCCAGCATCGGCACGGCCGCGATGCCGGTGCCAGCGAGCACCGGCAACGGCAACGGCAAGGAACACACCGGCAAGGAGGTCGTCCCCGCATGACTCGTGTAGCGATAGTCGGCATGGCGTGCCGCTATCCGGACGCCACGTCACCCCGGGAACTGTGGGAGAACGCCCTCGCCGGGCGGCGCGCGTTCCGCCGTCTCCCCGACGAGCGGATGCGGCTCGAGGACTACTGGGACCCGGACCCGAACACGCCCGACAAGTTCTACGCCCGCAACGCCGCCGTCATCGAGGGGTACGAGTTCGACCGGATCGCCTACAAGGTCGCCGGGAGCACCTACCGCTCGACGGACCTGACCCACTGGCTCGCCCTCGACATGGCCGCGATGGCCCTGGCCGACGCCGGCTTCCCGATGGCCGAGGGACTGCCCCGGGACCGTACCGGCGTGGTGGTCGGCAACACCCTGACCGGCGAGTTCACCCGCGCGAATCAGCTGCGGCTGCGCTGGCCCTTCGTCCGGCGCATGGTCGCCGCGGCGCTCAAGGACCAGGACTGGGACGACGACCACCTGATGACCTTCCTCGACTCGTTCGAGGCGACCTTCAAGAGTCCCTTCCCCGAGGTCGACGAGGACACTCTGGCCGGCGGGCTCTCCAACACCATCGCGGGCCGGATCTGCAACCACTTCGACCTCAAGGGTGGCGGCTACACCGTCGACGGCGCCTGTTCGTCGTCGCTGCTGTCGGTCGCTACCGCCAGCAAGACCCTCATCGACGGTGACGTCGACGTGGCCGTCGCCGGTGGTGTCGACCTGTCGATCGACCCCTTCGAGATCATCGGGTTCGCGAAGACCGGCGCGCTGGCGACCGGTGAGATGCGCGTCTACGACCGTGGGTCGAACGGCTTCTGGCCGGGCGAGGGCTGCGGAATGGTCGTCCTGATGCGCGAGGACGACGCCCGCGCCGCCGGCCACCGCATCTACGCCACCATCGCCGGGTGGGGGATCTCCTCCGACGGCAAGGGCGGGATGACCCGACCCGAGGTCAGCGGCTACCGACTCGCGCTCGACCGAGCGTACGAGCGCGCCGGCTTCGGGATCGAGACGGTAGGCCTCTTCGAAGGACACGGCACGGGTACGCGGGTCGGTGACGCCACTGAGTTGACAGCGCTGTCCCTCGCCCGTCGTTCCGCCGACCCGACCGCCGCTCCGGCCGCAATCGGTTCGATCAAGGGCATGATCGGGCACACCAAGGCCGCCGCCGGTGTCGCCGGCCTGATCAAGGCGGCGCTGGCCGTGCACCACCAGGTGCTGCCCCCGGCCATCGGCTGCGTCATGCCGCACGAGATCCTGGCCGACGACAACGACCCGGCGCTGCGCGCGCTGCGCAAGGCGGAGCCGTGGCCCGACCTGCCGAACGTCCGGGCCGGGGTCACGGCGATGGGCTTCGGCGGGATCAACACGCACATCGTGCTCGAGGGCGGCCCCTCCCGACGTCGGCGCGGGTTCGACAGCCGGACCAGCCGGCTGGCCTCCTCCGGCCAGGACGTCGAGCTGCTGCTGATCGACGCCGCCTCCCGGGAGAAGCTGCGGGAGCGGCTGGACAGGCTCGTCGAGTTCGTCGACGGCGTCGCGTACGCCCAGCTGGGCGACCTGGCCGCGACGCTGCACGGGGAGTTGCGCGACCTGCCCTACCGGGCGGCCGTCGTGGTCTCGTCACCGGCCGACGCTGTCGCGCGGCTGCAACGACTCTGCGCCGTACTGGACGCCGGCGAGACGAGCCTGGTCAGCGCCGACGAGCGCTGCTTCCTCGGCCACGTCGGCGGTCCGGGCCGGATCGGCTATCTCTTCCCCGGGCAGGGCTCGGGGCGGGGGACGAGTGGCGGTGCCCTGCGCCGCCGGTTCACCGACGTCGACGAGGTCTACACCAAGGCGGCCCTGCCCACCTCGGGCGACATGGTCGCCACGACGGTGGCCCAGCCCCGGATCGTCACCGGCTCGCTGGCGGGCCTGCGCGTGCTGTCGGCGCTCGGCATCGAGGCGACCACCGCTGTGGGGCACAGCCTCGGCGAGATCACCGCCCTGCACTGGGCGGGCGCGTTCGACGAGGACGCCCTGCTTCGTACCGCGATGGTCCGCGGCCAGACGATGGCCGAGCACAGCTCGTCGGGGACGATGGCGAGCATCGCGGCGGCACCCGAGGCGGTCCGGCCCCTGCTGGCCGACCTCCCGGTCGTCATCGGTGGCTTCAACGGCCCACAACAGACGGTGATCGCCGGCACTGCCGAAGGGATCGAGGAGGCCTGCCGCCGCGCCGGCGAAGCGAGCTTCGCCACCACCCGGCTGCGCGTCTCGCACGCCTTCCACTCACCGCTGGTGGCACCGGCCGCCGACGCGTTCGGCGACCGGTTGACCGATGAGCAGTTCGACCCGCTGTCGCGCCGGGTGGTGTCGACGGTGACCGGCGACGTCCTCCCGGCCGACACCGACGTGCCGGCCCTGCTGCGCCGCCAGATCACCGACCCGGTGCTGTTCACTCAGGCGGTGGCCTTCGCGGCGAAGGACCTCGACCTGTTCATCGAGGTCGGCCCCGGTCGGGTGTTGGGAGTGTTGGCGACCGCGGCGACGGACGTGCCGTCGGTGTCCCTCGACACCGATGACGAGTCGGTCGCCGGTCTGCTCAACGCCGTCGGTGCCGCGTACGTCGTCGGCGCGTTCCGGGTCGACGACGGGCTGTTCCAGGGTCGCCTGACCCGGCCGCTGCAACTCGGGGCGAAGTTCAGCTTCTTCGCGAGCCCCTGCGAGGCCGCGCCGCCGCTGACGGTGCAGCCCGTGCGGCGGGCCGTCGAGGCGAAGAAGATCGAGGCCGACACGGACGCCTCCGAGCCGCCGCTGCACCTGCTGCGCCGGTTGGTGGCCGACCGCGCCGAGCTTCCGATCGAGATGGTACGCGGTGAGAGCCACCTCCTCGACGATCTGCACCTCAGCTCGATCACTGTGGGACAGGTGGTCAACCAGGCCGCCCAACTGCTGTCGGTGCCGAGCGCCCAGACGCCGACGAACTTCGCGGTCGCCACTGTCGAGGAGCTGGCCCAGGCGTTGGAGGACCTGGCCGGCTCCGCCGGGGACGGTGGCGCATTGACGGCGGCCACTGTGGCCGGTGCGGCCGCCTGGTCCCGGGCGTTCTCGGTCGACCTCGACGCCCTGCCGCTGCCGCCGCGCGTGGAGGTGGAGGCAAACGGCCCCTGGCGGCGCTGGTCGCGAGACGGCGACTCGCTCGCCGAGTCTCTGCGGCAGGCGTTGGAGCACGGCGGCGTCGGTGGCGGGGTTCTGGTCTGTCTGCCGGCCGACTGCACCGAGGCCGACCTGGCGCTCGCACTGGACGGGGCCAAGGCGGCCATCGCCGACAAGCAGCGCGACCGGTTCGTGGTCGTGCAGCGTGGTCGGGGCGCCGCCGGGCTGGCCAAGTCGCTGCGGTTGGAGATGCCCCGGATCCGGACCACCATCGTTCGCGTACCCGCCAACTTCGACGACCCGGCGTTGCTGGTCGCGGAGGTGGCCGCCACCGGGCGGTTCCACGAGGTGCGCTACGACGCCGACGGCGTGCGGCGGGTGCCCACCCTGCGGGCGATGCCGGTGCGACCGGTCCGGGAGATCATGCCACTCGACGCGTCGGACGTGCTGCTCGTGACCGGCGGTGGCAAGGGCATCACCGCCGAGTGCGCACTCGCCGTCGCGCAGGACACCGGCGCGGCGTTGGCCGTGCTCGGTCGCAGCGACCCGGCGACCGACGCGGAGTTGGCCGCCAACCTCGACCGGATGACGGCCGCCGGGGTGCGCCTGCACTACGCCCGCGCCGACGTCACCGACCCGGCGCAGGTCAGGACCGCGGTCGACGGCGTACGCCAGAAGCTGGGCCCGGTGACGGCGGTTCTGCACGGTGCCGGCCGCAACGAGCCGGCGACGCTGGCCAACCTGGACGCGGCGGCCTTCCGGGCGACGTTCGCCCCGAAGATCGACGGGCTGCGCGCCGTCCTCGACGCCATCGAGCCCGGCGCGCTGCGGATGCTCGTCACCTTCGGCAGCATCATCGGCCGGGCGGGCCTGCGCGGTGAGGCGCACTACGCGACCGCCAACGACTGGCTGGCCGAGATCACCGCGGACTTCGCGGCGGCGTACCCCGAATGCCGGACGCTCTGCCTGGAGTGGTCGGTCTGGTCCGGCGTGGGTATGGGCGAGCGGCTCTCGGTCGTGGAGGGTCTGCAGCGGGACGGGATCGTCCCGATCTCACCCGACGAGGGCGTACGCCTGATGCGTCGCCTGATCGCCGACCCCGACGCCCCGCCGGTGGTGGTGATCAGTGGCCGCACCGAGGGCATCGACACTGTGCGTCGGGAGACGCCGACGCTGCCGCTGCTGCGGTTCGTCGGCACGCCGCTGGTGCACTACCACGGTGTCGAACTGGTGACCGAGGTCGAACTCAACGCCGGTACCGACCTGTATCTGGCCGACCACCTGCTCGACGGCAACCTGCTGTTCCCGGCGGTGTTCGGCATGGAGGCCATGGCGCAGACCGCCACCGCGCTCACCGGGCGCGCGGACGTGCCGGCGATGGAGGACGTCGAGTTCCTCCGGCCGATCGTGGTACCTGTCGACGGCAGCGCCACGATCCGGATCGCGGCCGTGGTGACCGGCGACGGAGACGTCGACGTCGCCATCCGGGCCGGCGACACCGGCTTCGCTGTCGACCACTTCCGCGCGCGGCTGCGCTTCGGCGACCGCGAAGAGCTCGACGGCCCACCGGACGAGACCGGAGCCGGCCTGCCGCTGGTGCCCCTCGACCCGGCCACGGACCTGTACGGGGGCATCCTCTTCCAGGGACAACGGTTCCAGCGGCTGCGCGGCTACCACCGCGCGGCGGCACGGCACGTCGACGTGGACGTGTCGGCGGTCGCGACCGACGACTGGTTCGCCAGCTTCCTCGGCGGCGACCTGCTGCTCGGTGACCCCGGAATGCGGGACGCGCTCATGCACGGTCTGCAGGTCTGCGTACCGCACGCGACGCTCCTGCCGGCCGGCATCGAACGCGTACACGCCGCTGGCCCGGTCCTCGCCGACAAGGGCGAGGCCCGGTTCACGGCGACCGAGCGCAGCCGCGACGGCGACACCTACCTCTACGACATCGCGGTCCGCACGCCGGGCGGCGAGGTGGTGGAACGGTGGGAGGGCCTGCGCCTGCAGGCGGTGCGCAAGGGCGACGGGCGCGGCCCGTGGGCGGCGCCGCTGCTCGGCCCGTACCTCGAACGGTCGCTCGACGACCTGCTCGGCGCCCGGGTCGCGGTGGCGGTCGAGCCTCACGGCTCGGACGACTCGCCCCGACGCGCCATGACCGGCCTCGCGGCCGGACGGGTGTTCGGCCGCCCGGTCGAGGTGCGCTACCGGCCCGACGGCCGGCCGGAGGTCGACGACGACCGGGTCGTCTCGGCGGCACACGGCGCCGGTGTGACCGTCTGCGTCGGTGGTCGGGGGGTGCTGAGCTGCGACATCGAGGCGGTCTCCGAGCGCGACGCGGAGACCTGGTCGGCGTTGCTCGGCCCGCACGACGGCCTGGTCGGCCAGCTCACGAAGGACACCGACGAGGACATCGACACCGCGAGCACCCGGGTCTGGACGGCGATCGAGTGCCTCCGCAAGGTCGGACTGCCGGTGCAGACGCCGCTCACGCTGAGCGCTGTCGGTCCCCACGGCTGGCTCACCCTGGCCTCCGGCACGCTGCGGATCGCCGTGCTCGTGACCCGGCTGCGCGACCACGCCGACCCGGTCGTCGTCGCGGTGCTCACCGACGGGTGGTCGCTTCGATGAGCAAGTACTTCGAGTACCCGCACACGGTCGGCTTCGAGGAGACCAACCTCGTCGGCAACGTCTACTACGTCAACTACCTGCGCTGGCAGGGGCGGTGCCGGGAGATGTTCCTCAAGCAACGGGCACCGGACGTGCTGGCCGACCTGCAGGACGACCTCAAGCTCTTCACTCTCAAGGTCGACTGCGAGTTCTTCGCCGAGATCACGGCGTTCGACGACCTCTCGGTCCGGATGCGGCTCGTGGAACTGGCGCAGACCCAGATCGAGTTCGGCTTCGACTACGTGCGGCTCGACCCGGACGGCGGCGAGACGCTCGTCGCCCGAGGTCGGCAACGGGTCGCGTGCATGCGCGGCCCCAACAACCGGACACTGCCGGCGCGGGTGCCGGAGGCGTTGGCTCGTGCACTCGAACCGTACGCACACGGGGAGGCGAGATGAGCGGCGAACTGCTCACTCCGAGCGAGGTGGCCGGATCAAAGCTGTTGCGGCGGGCATTCGGGACGTTCGCGACAGGCGTCACCGTCGTAACGGTCGGCGGCGCCACACCACACGGCATGACGGCAAACTCGTTCGCGTCGGTCTCGCTGGACCCGCCGCTCGTGCTGGTCTGTGTCAGCCGCGACGCGATCATGCATCAGATCCTCACCGAGGCCGGCACCCTTGGCATCTCGGTTCTCGGGCACCGGCAGGAGAAGGTGGCACGCCACTTCGCCGATCGGTGGCGGCCACTGGGGTTGGCGCAGTTCGGCTCGGTCGAGTGGACGCCGGGCACCGTCACCGGCGCCCCGCTGATCGACGACGCGGTGGCTCACTTCGAGTGCCGGGTCTGGCGGACGTACGACGGTGGTGATCACACGATCTTCCTGAGCAGCGTGGTGTCGCTGCGCTGGGAGAGCAGCGGTGACGTGTTGGTCTTCGTCAACGGGCAGTTCCGTGGCATGACCGAGCCGGCGTCGGTGCCGGAGCCGAGCGAGGCGGCGACATGACACTCACCGCGTCGCGGCGGCGGCCGCCCGGACCACCGTTCTGGGCGGCGCCGAAGCTGTTGTGGAAGCTCGGACGGGACCGGCTCGGGCTGATGTCGTCGGCAGCCGACGCCTTCGGTGACGCGGCCCGCATCGCGATCGGCCCGAAGGTTCTCTTCTTCTTCAACCACCCCAACCACGCCAAGCACGTGCTCGCCGACAACCCGGACAACTACCACAAGGGCGTCGGGCTGGCCCAGGCCAAGCGGGCCCTCGGCGACGGGCTGCTCACCAGCGAGGGCGATCTGTGGCGCAAGCAGCGACGGGTCATCCAGCCGGTGTTCCAGCCCAAACGGATCGCCCGGCAGGCCGACGTGGTGGCCGAGGAGGCCGGTCGGTTCGTGGACCGGTTGCGTGGCCACGTCGGGCGGGGTCCGGTCGACATCGCGGGCGCCGCCACCGGGCTCACCCTCGGTGTGCTCGGCCGTACCCTGCTCGACGCGGATCTCGGCGGGCTCGGCGACGTCGGCGGGTCCTTCGAGGCGATGCAGGACCAGGCGATGTTCGAGATGGTCACGATGAGCGCGGTGCCGATGTGGGTGCCGCTGCCGCACCAGGTGCGGTTCCGCCGGGCCCGTCGTCACCTGCAGACGGTTGTCAACGAGTTGGTCGATGCGCGCGGCGGCCGGCTCGACGGCGACGACGCCCTGAGCCGGCTGATCCAGTCGACTAACGCCGAGCCCGACGCCGCGGTCGGGCAGCGGCGGTTGCGCGATGAACTGGTCACGCTCTGCCTGGCCGGCCACGAGACGACGGCCAGCACCCTGAGCTGGACGTTCCATCTCCTCGACGAGAACCCGGCCGTCTGGGAGCGGCTGCGGGCGGAGGCGCTGTCGGTGCTCGGAGACCGACAGCCGACGTTCGACGACCTGCACCGCCTGCGTTACACGGCGACGGTGATCGAGGAGGCGATGCGTCTGTACCCGCCGGTGTGGATGCTCTCCCGCATACCGCAGAAGGCGGACACCATCGGCGGGTACGACGTGCCAGCCGGGGTCGATGTGCTGATCTGCCCGTACACACTGCACCGTAACCCGGAGTTCTGGCCGGAGCCGGAACGGTTCCGCCCGGAGCGGTTCGACAAGGACGGCACGGCCTCGCGACCCCGGTACGCCTACATCCCGTTCGGCGCCGGCCCGCGGTTCTGCGTCGGCAACAACCTGGGGATGATGGAGGCGGCGTTCGTGGTCGCGATGGTCGCGCGGGAACTGCGGCTGGCCAAGGTGCCGGGATACCGGGTGGTGCCCGAGCCGATGCTGTCGCTGCGGGTTCGCGGCGGGTTGCCGATGACCGTGCACGAGGCATAGCGGGCTCGGATCGGAGCAAACCGCGGCTCCGCGAGGGCGTCCCCTTCACCGTGGTGGCCCTCGCGGAGCCGCAGCCCGATTGGCGTGAGCCCCGTCCGACCCGCGGCCGGGATCAACCTGCACGCCCGCGGCAATACAGCGCCGGCCCACCTGACCGGGGAACGTCAGGGCCCAGCCGGCAAGCTCAAGCGCGCGTGAGGTCAAGCCCGGGCGGGTGTCCGGCGGCGTCATGAGTGGCCATCGTGTCCTGCCGGCCGGGTTCCTCGCTCAGGATCGCGCAGTGCAGCCAGGCGTCCGGGATGGCGAAACCGTCCACGAGCGTTCGCAGGTGCGGGCGTAGCTCCTTGAGCAGTGCGTTGACCACGCCCGTGATGGCCTTGGCCCGCGCCGGCGTCAGCCGGCCGTGCTCCAGGAACCAGCCCTTGTTCGCCTCGATGACGCTGAGCGCGTACAGGTCACAGACCCGGGAGAGCAGCGCCCGGACCGCCGGATCGGCGGTGTCTTCGATGCCGGCGACGAACCCCTCCAGGGTGATCCGGTCGATGTGCGCGGCGGCGACGGTCAGGACGTGGTCCTGGACGTCGTTGAAGATGTCGAAGGGGCGGTCCTTCTTGGTGGCCGCGCCGTTGCGCAGGCGGCGGACCGCGCCGTCGAGGAGGTGCCTCTCGCGGTCCTCGAAAACCTTGAGCTGCCAGCCTCGATCGGTGACGGCGACTTCGTCGTCGCGACCGGGTACGGCGCTGATCAGCCGCTCGATGAGCGACCGCGCGGCGGTGCGTTCGAGCACCATCTCCCGGACCTGCTCGGCGACGAAGGAGGCACGCCCCCAGCCGTCCAGCGAGCCGAACTCGTCCCGGTAGCCAGTGAGCAGTCCCTTGGCCACCAACTGCAACAGCACCGTGTTGTCGCCCTCGAAGGTGGTGAAGACGTCGGTGTCGGCCTTGAGGCCGGGTAGCCGGTTCTCGGCCAGGTAGCCGGCGCCGCCGCACGCCTCGCGGCACATCTGGATGGTGCGGGTCGCATGCCAGGTCTGCGCGGCCTTGAGACCGGCGGCCCGGGACTCCAACTCCCGCTGCTGGTGTTCGTCGACCGGCCCGTCGCCGCCCTGCACCTCACTGAGCGCGGCTACCAACTCGGTCTGGGCGAAGTGCAGCGCGTACGTGGTGGCGAGGGCGGGCAGCAGCTTGCGCTGGTGGGCCAGGTAGTCGTTGAGCAGCACCTCCCGGTCGGCGTCGGGTGTGCCGAACTGGCGGCGGATGTCGCCGTAGCGCACCGCGATCGTCAGCGCCGACTTGGTGGCCGCCGACGCGGCGCCGCCGACGCTCACCCGGCCGCGGACCAGGGTGCCGAGCATCGTGAAGAAGCGTCGGGAGTCGTTCTCGATCGGGCTGGAGTACGTCCCGTCCGGTGCGACCTGACCGTAGCGGTCCAGCAGCATGTCCCTCGGCACCTGTACGTGGTCGAAGGTGAGCCGCCCGTTGTCCACGCCGAGCAGGCCGGCCTTGGGCCCGGCGTCGCCGATGCGCACGCCAGGCAGCGCGTTGCCCTGCGCGTCGCGGATCGGCACCAACCACGCGTGTACGCCGTGCCGCTGGCCGTTCGTGATCAGCTGCGCGAAGACCACCGCCATCCGTCCGTCCCGGGCGGCGTTGCCGATGTAGTCCTTGCGGGCAGCGTCGTGCGGGGTGTGCAGGTCGAAAGTTTGCGTCTGCGGGTCGTACGTGCAGGTGGTGCGCAGTTGCTGGACGTCGGAGCCGTGCCCGGTCTCGGTCATGGCGAAGCAGCCGAAGATCGTGCCCGAGACGATGTCCCGGAGATAGGCGTCATGGTGGCGGCGGGTGCCGAGGGCCGCGACCGCGCCGCCGAACAGGCCCCACTGCACTCCGGCCTTGACCATCAGTGACAGGTCGACCTGCGCCAGCATCTCGCTGGCGATGATCGAGCCGCCGACGTCGGAGCTGCCGCCGTACTCGGTGGGGAAGGCCGAGGCCATACCCAGCTCGGCGGGGAGTTCGCTGAGTAGCCGGGTGATCCGCTCCCGTGCCTGGTCACCGGTCTCGCCGTAGACCGGGAGGAAGCGTGCGTCGAGGTGCTCCCGGTGCGCGTTGCGGACTGCGGCCCACGGTCCGTCGAGCACGTCCCGCAGGCGAGCGAGGTCGATCTGATAGCGCACGGTTCCCCCTCAGCTAGCGGACATATGCGTACAGGTCGTACTCGATCAAGGATAGCGGCGCCAGTGAGCGATGACGGCGACCGCGCCACCCCCTTCGGCGTCGGCGATCCGCTAGCCGCACCCCCGCCCTGCGGGAGGGACGGGCACGGCCAGCCGGCACGGCTCACGTGCGCTGATGTGCGCACTGAGGCCACGCCCGCGCCTGGGGCACTCCGGGAGTGCACGACGTCAACAATCGGCTGGGCCCGTTGGAGCGGTGAACAGCGGTTGCGACGGCGACCCGCTCAGGCACACAGGTCACGGCGGCGGTAGCCGAATGTGCCGGCGACCATGCCGGCCGCGGCGATGCCGACCATCACCAACGCTGGTGGCCATGCCGGTGCGGTGGCCGGCACCGCGGCCAGGTGCGCGAACGGGGACAGCGCGCGGATCCAGGAGGGCGCGTCGATGCTGTCGGCAAGGACCTGCCACAGGAATCCACCCGCGGCCGGCATTGCACCGATCGCCGCGACGGCGCGCGGCGCCCATCCGAGCGCCAGGACGGCAGCTCCCAGACACAGCAGCACAACCGGCACGACGTTCCAGGCGCCGGTGAGCGCGTCGCCGACTCCGAGGCCGGCACTGACACTGGCCGTGCCGGCCCACATGGCGACACCCGCCACCGTTGTCAGGGTCAGCGCTGCGCAGCCAGCGACGGCCGCTTCGGCGGCCAACAGCCGTACCCGGGCTACCGGTGCGGCCAGCAGCAGTGTGAGACGCCGAGCATTCTCGTCGGCAGCGACGGCGGCGAACCGCACGGCGACGAACACCCCGACCGGAACGGCAAGCAGCGCGTACAGGGTGGCCGCATAACCCTCCACCGTGCCGAGGGCCGGAAAACCAGCCTGGGCCGCCATGGTCGCGAACTCGGGGTTGGCGGCCAGGAATTCGGTCATGGACCGGGCAATCAGGCCCAGGAGCAGGAAATACGCGCCGATTCCGGCCGACCAGGCGGCGAGCGGCCGCAGGGTGCGCCGTACGGCGAAGGCGGGCACCGACCCGAGCAACGCGGTACGCGCCCGCCGGCTGCCGGCCGTAGCAAGAATCGCCGCGCCGACGTCACGCCGAGCCGCGAGCCGACCGGCGACGGCCAGTAGCAGCACTGCGGTGAACGTCAGCACCGACACCGGCAGCCCTCGATTGCTGTCGAACGGGCGGGTCAGCGCCAAGAGCCCGAACGGGGACAGCCATCGAAGCCAGGCCAGCGCGGGCATACCGTCGCCGACCATCCGCATGAGCAGCCCGACGACCAGGACGGCCGCCGCGACACCGTTGGCCGCCGACCGGCTGACGAACAGCTGCGCGGTGACGCCGCCGACGGCGACGAAGAAGAGCCCGGCGGCAGCGAGGCCGGTGCCGTGCAACAACGAACCGGTGGCGTCCACGCCCGCAGCGATCATCGCCGCGGCGGTCGCCGCTCCCACGAGGACCGGAACGACGGCCAGCACACCGAGGTGCTGGCGGACAGCATCGGCGAGGGTGATGCGGCCGGACAGCAACAGACTCCACCGGCCAGCGTCCTCCTCGCCTCGGGTGATCCGGGTGGCGGCGAGCATCGCCCACACACCGAGCAGGACGGCCAGGACGGTGCCCGTGCGCCACACGGTGAACCCGCCCGCCTGGTCGAGCGCGACCGGTTCGCCGAACAGGGTGCGGATCGCGGGGTTGCGGGCCAGCGCCGCCAAGGCCGCCGGATCCAGCGCCTCGCTGCGGTAGCCGACCACCACCAGGGCGGACATTCCCGCGCACACAGCGGTTACGACCAGGGCGCCACGGCGCACCTGGCGCACTGCGAGCCCTCTCAGTACCCACTGCGGGCGGGTTGCTGCCGTGGTCGCGATCATCGGGCGTTCTGCCCGTAGTAGGCGAGGAAGATCTCCTCCAGGCTCTGCTCCCGGACGACGATCGTTGTCACGTCAGCGTCGGCCAGGGCGCGCAGCGCCGCGGCGGGGGAGCCGCTCAGGGTGAACCGCACGGACGCGGCACCGTCGGTGTGCAGGCCGTGGACGCCGTGGACACCGGCGAGGTCCGGTGGCGCCCCGGTGAACGTCGCGACCACCTCGGTGTGGTGCAGTCGGCGCAGCTGCGCGACGGAGGCCACCTCCACCAGCTCACCGGCGCGCAGGATGCCGACGCGATCGCAGACGGCCTCGACCTCGGCAAGCTGATGCGAGCTGAGGAACACCGTCTGCCCATTGTCGCGGGCCACGTCGACCGCCTGCCGGAACTGCAGTTCCATGAATGGGTCCAGGCCGCTGGTTGGCTCGTCGAGCACCAGCAGAGGCGCCCGGGTGGCGAACGCCGCGATCAGAGCGACCTTCTGCCGGTTGCCCGTCGAGTAGGTGCCAGCAGGTTTGGACACGTCCAGCGCGAATCGTTGGATGAGCTCGTCGCGGTAGGCGGTGTCCGTGCCGGGGCCGATGCGGGCGAGCAGGTCCAGCACCTCGGCGCCGGTCATCCGTGACCACAGCGCCACATCCGCAGGCACATAGGCGAGCCTGCGGTGGGCCGCGGCGACGTCGCCGGCGTCGGTGTCGAAGATCCACGCCCGTCCGGAGGTGGGTCGGGCAAGGCCGAGCAGCAGCCGGATCGTCGTTGACTTTCCGGCGCCGTTGGGGCCGAGAAACCCGAACACCTCGCCCGCCGCGACGTCGAGAGTGAGGTCATCGAGGGCGAGCAGTCGCCCGTAACGCTTGGACAGATGGTCGGTGCGCAGGGCAGAAACGCCCATCGGAGCCTCCAGAGCCGCAGCACGACATGACTGCCGACCAGACTTCCCGGCGCACCTGAGGTGAGAGTACTCCCGGCGGCTGCGGCGCGTACGCCGCCCGGGCTGGCGTTCGGGCTACTACCTTCCGAGCATCCCCTCACGTCACGAGGTGTATCGGACTGGCGTACCGATAACTGAGGCATCCTGCCAAACAGCGGGCCCCGGCGGGGGTGTCGACGCTGATGCGGTCGCGCTACGGCCGTTTGTCGGGGTCGAGGGGGAGGCGCTCGTTTGGTGAGTCACCGCAGTGCTGCTGCGAGTTCGTCGGCGTTGTCGAACGCGGACGCCGCCCTGACGGATTCGTCTTCCGTGAGCGTGACGGACCGGGCGCGGTCCAGCATCTCGACCGCGGTCTTTGGATCGTGCAGCACCATCGCGAGTTCGGCGCGGTAGACCAGGACCTCTAGCTGCTCGACAGGGTCGTCGTCGGCTTTCGGACGGGCCAACGCGCTGTCGAGGATCCGAATGGCCTGTCCGACGCTTCCCCTGGAGTCGGCCTGCACGACAGCATTCGCGAGGGCCTTGGCGAGTCGCCCGGCCGGCCCGGCGGCCGGCACGGGCGCGGTGGCGGCGTCCCGAAAGACGCGGATCCAGTTGCCGCCCGGGTCGATGACGCTGAATCCGCCCAACCCGTCGGCGTTCTTCCGTGCCCTGGGCCGGGTCATCCGCGGCGTTCCGGACACCAGTACCTTGCCGTACGCGGCGCGCATGCCGGCCGCGAATGCCCGATGTAGTCCCTCGATGTCCGCGGTGAGTACGAGACACGAGCCATAGGACTGCTCCGGGTCAAATCCGGCGATCTCGAAGAACTGCAGACGCAGGTCTTCTCGTTGCACCCCCACACACGAGTAGGGCTTGCGTTGCTTGTAGGTGGTGCGGAAACCGAGAACTCCGTAGAAGGTTTCGATGTCGTCGATGGATGCGCACGGCAGCAGGGGAACGGTCACCTCGTTGGTCATGCCTCCTTCCTAGGCGTCGCACGGTGTCCATCGCACATGGAAATAGCCGATCATCGCCGTCGGTCGTCCGATCGGTTGATGACTCAGAACGCACTTGCCAACCGGCTGGGGGCAGGTGGGGAGCTGAGGAGGTCAGCCGGCCTGCCAGCCAGCGGGGTCGATACCGCCGGGCAGTGGCGCCGCAGGGTCGTAGGGCTGCCGCGTGAAGATGAAGGTGCCAAGATCGAGGTGGCTGACGGCGCCAGCCGCGTCGCGTCGCACCCGCAGCCGTTCGCCAGCGAAGTAGCCGTTGATCCCCTCCCAGACGCCGTCGCCGGTGGGGCGCAGGCGGGTGCCGCGCCCGCCGGACAGCGGGGCCAACTCCACGAAGCCATCAGCCTGCGGGCGCAGCACATAAGGTGCCGGCCCCCAGTACCACGGGCCGGCGAGGTCCAGTAGCTGTGGGTCAACTGAGGGCAGCGGTCGCCACGGCGCAGGGATCCGCGGCTCCCGCTCGGCGACCGTCTGCAGTAGATCAGCGGCGAGGGTGCCGGCGGAGAGGCCGGCGGTCACGTTTCCCATGACGACCGCGCCCAGCGCGTCGTCGGGGCTGACCCACACGGTCGCGACGAAGCCCGGCATCGAGCCGGTGTGCCCGGCCAACAGTCGGCCGTCGCGGCGCAGCAACTGCATGCCGAGCCCGTAGCCACTGTCTGAGTCCGTCGCCTCCGGCGGGCTCGCCGGGTTGCGCATCTGCGCGACGGTGTCCGGATGGAGCACCCGGTCGTCGCCGTCGATGAGGAACGCGGCGAACCTGGCCAGGTCCGTTGCGGTCGACCACAGCTGTCCGGCAGGCGCCATCAGAACGGTGTCCACGGCGGGCTCCGCAAGGAGCACATCGGCCCAGGGATGCACCGCCCAGCCGGTGGCATGTGGCGCGACCGGCAGCAGGGTGGTGCGGGTCATCGCGAGCGGCTCCAGCACCTCGCGCCGCAGCACCTCGCCCCACGCCTGACCCCGAACCCGCTGCACCAGCGCGCCGAGCAGCGCGTAGCCGGGGTTGGAGTAGTGGAAGCGCTGTCCGGGCGGATGCACCTGCGGATCGCTGCCCAGCACGTCGGCCAGGTCGGGTCGCAGCGTGCCCGGGGTTCGTTCCCACCATGGGCCGGGCGCCTCAGAGATCAGCCCGGCGGTGTGCGCCAGCAGCGCGCCGACAGTGGCCTGGCCCGCAGCCGTGCCGGGCAGGTGCTCGGCCAGCGGGTCGGTGAGCGCGAGTCGCCCCTCGTCGCGCAGTCGCAGCACCAGCACGGCCAGGAAAGTCTTGGTGATCGATCCGATCCGGTATTGGAGGTTGCCATCCGGCACCCTGCCGTCCACCGTTCCCCACCCGTCCATCCACACAGGATGGCCATCGCGTACCACGGCAGCGACGACCGACGGCGCCCGACCCGCTACCTGACCAGTCGCCAGCCGGTGGACCAGCGCACGTCGGGTTTCGGGTAACAGCGTCGTCGGGATCGGTGACATGCGGGCAAACCTACCGGGCACCCGCACCGCCCGTAACGATCCGACACGTCCGGATCTGCCGCAAGGCGGGTGAACCCCTCGTGTGGCTGTGGGTCAGGATGACGCCACGGGCGCTCTTGACGATGTAGTGATCGACCTTGAAGCTCGCGGCCCGACGAGCGGCAGCTCGGAAGACGACGGATACTCGCCTGATGACTGGACCCGATCTCGACCCGGAACAGTATCCGCCCATCGACCCGCGCGAACCGGTGCCCGACGACGCGGGGGTCCTCCTGCCCGACGCGCCGAACGAACTGCCAGAAGCCCCGGCCGAACCGATGCCGGACGACGGTGGAAACGCCGGTGGTGTGCGCGAGCCGGCCTAAGGCCTGTTTCATAAGGGCGGCCAGTTCTTGTGAAACAGGCAGTAGACCAGTCGGTGAACGAGCGCGAGACCAGCCTGACCGTCGATGTCGACGCCCAGGGCGCTCGAGACGCCGGGTCGGCCGCCACGGATGCCTCGTCTGCGGCGGTTGGCCTGCTGGTTGGGTTGGGCGCTCAGGCGGCTTGCCGGCGGCGGCCGAGTGACAGGAGCAGGCCGCCGGCGACCAAGGCGATTCCGGCGGCGGCGGTGTATGCGGGGAGTTGAGCGGGGATGCCCAGGTGGACGGTGATACCGAGGATGCGGGACAGGCCCCAGGGCAGCAGCGCGAGCTGGTCATTCCACACCGTCAGCGCGCGTTCCAGGCCCACTACCGACATCAGGGCGGACAGCACGCCGAGGGGCACACCCACGGCGGTGAGGGTCAGCCCGACGGCGCTTCGGCGGCGCAGGCCGTACCGGTCCCGCAGGAGCACCGCGACGGCCACGAACAGCCAGCAGAACGCCGCGAACGCGACGGTGACGTACGCCGCGCGCAGACTCGGCGCGGTCCAGAAGGCGAACCAGTAACCGCCCGGTCCTCGCCCGGCGAGCGCCGCCAGCAGCAGCACGCTGCGCAGCAGCGCGACGCCGCCGACCACGGCCCACAGGTGAAACGGATCCCGGCGACCGACCACGAGGCGTACGACGAGGGCGAACAGCGCCCACCCACCGAGGGTGACCAGCAGGTGTGCCGGCGCGGCGAACCAGGTCAACACGAGCCGGCTCGCCACCAGCACCACGGCCGGGACCAACCACACCAACACCCGGTCCGCCCGCGTCACGGGCGTCGGCAGCGCGGCGACCCGCCACGGCCGGAGCGCGCCGAGCAGCAACCCGCGCGCGGCGGCTGCGCCGAACCCGCGCCCGGACAGGCCGAGCAGCACCACCAGCAGGATCGACCCGAGCAGCGCCCGGGCCGCCCAGGCCATCGCCGGGTCCCGGTTGGCGCGCAGCGCCCCGAGGTCGGCGGCGGTGAAGTTGTACGCGGGCAGGTCCAGGTCGGCGCCGTAGCGCTGCCGGTGCGCGTCGCGCGCGTCGTGGTACTCCGCAGCGGCCAGCCGCCAGTCACGGTGGGCAGCCGGGGCACCTGTGTCCAGCCACTGCGCGTGCCGCAGCACCATGGTCCGGTACGCGCTCAGCGTCTCGAACAGGTCGACCTGGTAGTCGAGAGTCGCGGCGAAGCGCCCGCGCAGTTCGGCGTCGCGCCAGGTCGCCGGTTCGGTCGCGGCGACCAGGTCGCGCATGCGCCGGGCCAGCACGACGGCCTGCGTACCCTCCTCGATCGCCTCGTCGACGCGGCCGCCGGTCACCGCGTAGATGCTGTCCAGCGCGGCGGAATCGCCGGTCGGGATGTCCCACTCGAAGATCCACATCATGGGCGGCGGTTCCAGCCCGAGCGCCCGCACCGACCGGTCGGCGTACGGACCGATGTAGAGGCCCTTGGTGACCGCCTGCCGGGACAGCGCCATGGCCTGCCCGATCGCGGCGACGGTGCCCGGGTCGTCGGAGAACGTGCGGTACGCCCAGTCCGCCGTGAGCTGCGCCGGGTCGGCGTGCGGGTCCCAGGCCAGGCGGCCGACGGCGTACGTGTTGAGGTCGTAGAGCTGCCAGAATCCTGCGCGCAGGTACAGCGACATGGGCCCGGCGCGCAACGGCCCGCCGTCCTGGGTCCAGTTCCAGACACCCTCGACGTTCGGGTTGGCGGCAAGGAATGCGCGCAGCGCCTGGCGGTGCAGCGGGCCGAGGTCGTTGGGCAGCGAGCCGAACGCCTCGAACTCGCGCCGGGCCTGGAACTCCACGATGCGGCGGTGCCCGCCGCCCAGCAGTGTGGTGTTCAGCGGTAGGTGGCTGTAGAAGTCGCCCAGGGTGTACTTGGTGGAGACGATCAGATGCGGTTCGTCGAGCCCGCCGAGGACCTGCGCGTACGACACCGGGTTGGTGTGCAGGTCGCCGACGGCGCCGACGCCCACCGTCCAGGTGCGGAAGATGATCTCCTTCCCGGCTGTGCCCGCGGTGTCCAGCAGCGCCCGCAGCATCGCGCGCACCGACGCTTCCGTCGTGACCGCGAGCTTTGACGAGTAGTCCCAGCCGGGTGCGGCGTACACCTCGCCGCCCTCGCCGACGCGGACCATCAGGCCGTCGACGAACGGCATGCTCTCGAACAGCTCGGCCAGACCGGCCTGGTAGACCGCCCACAGCCGAGGGTCGGCCACGTCCAGGCCGCCGACGGTCCGCGTCAGGTATGCCTCCAGCGGGGGCGACACCGCGAGCATGTCGGTCAGCAGAAAGACCCGCACGCCCAGGTCCTCGGCGTACCGGAAGACGGGGCCGAACGCCGCGACCATCGCCCGCGCGCGCTCGACGTGCGAGTCGCCGGGCGGGTAGACCGCGCGCCCGTCGCCGACCTTCGTGAACGTGACGTACTCCAGGAAGCCGGGCACGACGATTCCGTTGAATCCCTGCGCCACCGAGTGATCGACGAACTGTCGAAACTGCGCGTCGATGCGGGCCACCGCGCCAGCGTCCACCCACGGCGCGCGGGGCAGCACCGCCGACCCGACCACGTCGGTGTTCAGGCCATAGTCGTCGCCGGCGGCGAAGACGGCCGGGTCGGGCTCGCGCCCCACCGAACCCGCGTCGGTCAGCCGCAGGCCGAGCCGGGGGATGACCACCCGACCCGTGTCCGCCGTGGGGAGCACCTCGGCACCGGAGCGGATCCGGTCGGCCAACCGGTACATTCCGGCCGCCACGCCCGCGACGTCGCCACCCTGGACGGTCAACTCGGTGCCGCGCACGTCGAGCCGGTAGGACTCGGGCGTCCCGCTGAGGGCGGCCAGCACGCCCGCCCGCAGCGTGCTCACCGCCGACAGATCCGGCGCCGTGCCGGCGCGCGCGGCCGTCGCGGACCCGGCCGGGCTCGACGTGGCCGGGACGAGCGCCGGCCGGGGCAGGCCGCGGAAGACGACAGCGTCGGCGACGGCGGTCGCGGCCTTCCTGACACGAAGCTCGTCGGGCACGACGAGGGACGCCAACGGCGGGACCGGTGCCGGCGTCCGCGCCGGCGCGGCGAGGGCGTCCTCGCGCGGCACGGCGGCGGGGGAGTGGCTCAGCCCCAGCGTGTCGCCGACCCCCCAGGCCGCTGCCGCGCCGAGCGCCAACAGGACCGCCGCGGCGACGAGCAGCGGGTACGGCCTGCGGACCTGGGCAACGTGAGCCACGCTCGCATGGTAGTGGCCTCACCGGCCTTCGTCCTCGACGTGCGGAGCAGTCATCGGGCCGGGATGCGGTGGCGCAGGGCGCCACTGCCCGTCAGGACTGTCATCCGGAGACGAGGCGGACGAAGCGACGCGGCAGGCAGTTATGACATAGATGGGATTACATGTCTTGCGTGAATTCAGGTAGGAAGACCGAAGGCACGTCTCGGTGCTGATTCCTGAGAAGGAGCGACAGATGAAACATGCCCTGCGCCGCTTACGAACGGGGGCGGTCGCGCTCGCCGCCTGCACACTCGGGCTGAGCCTACTGTCGGTACCCGCCGCCGAGGCGTACTCGGTTGCCCCTCTCGCGCCACAATCCGAACGAGCACCGGAATCGAACCAGTTCTCGGCAGAGGGTGTGACCACGATCGGTGAACTCCGCACCGTCGACAGCTCCCTGTCCTACGCCCCGAACGGCGGGACACAGATCATCCAGCACCCCGGTGCCACCTACGTCAAGGTGCACTTCAGCGCACTGCGACTGGCCGAAGGCGACTACGTCACAGTGTCGAGCCGCGACGGCAAGGAGAGCTACCGGTACGACCGCCACCTGAACCGGGCGACCGGTTCGGACTACACCACCGACGGGCAGCCGGGTTTCTGGGCGATGTCGGTGGAGGGCGACACGGCAGTGGTGACACTGCACAGCAGCCGCCCCTCACGTGGCAGCGCCGCCACCATCGACCGGTTCTGGCGCGGATACGACCGCACGGAAATCGCCGCGCACAACTTCTCCACCCAGTCCGTGTGCAGCACCGACGCCCGCCGGGACGTGGTCTGCTACCAGAACAGCCACCCCACCGAGTACGCCCGCGGCAGGGCGGTGGCGCGGCTGCTGATCAGCGGCGGTGGACTGTGCACCACCTGGCGGGTCGGCAACACCAACCGGATGCTGACGAACAAGCACTGCTTCTCGACGCAGTCCGCCGTGAGCGGCAGCGAGATGCAGTTCAACTACCAGTGCGCCACCTGCGGCGGCGCGAATCCCGGCGCCGGCACCAAGGTCAGCGGTGCCACCCTCTACAGGGTGAGCAGCGGCGGCTCCAACCAGCTGGATTACACCCTGTTCTCGGTCAACAACTTCGCCGCCATCCAGGGGTTCGGCACGCTGTACCTGGCAACTACCGCCACCAGCAACGGGACCCGGATCTATGTCCCCGGGCACGGCGACGGCACCGCGAAGCGGCTGTCGATCTACGAGGACACCCAGAACGGCGCGACCTGCGCCGTCCGGAACGCGAATTACAACACCTGGAACATCAGTTACAGCTGTGACACCTCCGGCGGCAATTCGGGTTCACCCGTGCTGAACGCCAGCCACCGGGTGATCGCCCTGCACCACCTCGGCGGTTGTCCGTCCAACCAGGGCGCGAAGGCGCACCTGATCTACAACGAGATCGCGAGCCTGATCGACAACGGCTGAGACGGTGGGCCGCCGATGCGCGCTCTGCGCCTCGGCGGCCCATCGGCATCCTCGCCGACCGCGTCGCCAGACGACGCCGCGCGTCGATGACGTCAAAGGTGGATCAGCGCCGGCCACCGGTCGCCCCGGCCCGGCTGCGCGCCAGGGCCCGCCGTTCGGCGGACCCTGGCACTTCGGAGAAGATCAGCGCAGGGTGTCGATGTCGATGACGAACCGGTACCGCACGTCCGAGGCGAGCACCCGCTCGTACGCGTCGTTGACCGCCTCGGCGCCGATGACCTCGACCTCGGGAGCGATGCCGCGCTCGGCGCAGAAGTCCAGCATCTCCTGCGTCTCGGCGATGCTGCCGATGCTGGAGCCGGCGAACGAACGTCGGTTGCCGAACAACGCGAAGACGGGCACCGGTAGCGGCTCCGGCGGGGCACCCACGCTGACCAGCGTGCCGTCCAGACGCAGCAGACCGAGGTAGCTGGCCATGTCGATCGGTGCGCTGACCGTGTTGATGATCAGGTCGAAGCTGTTCTTGAGCACCTCGAACGTCGCCGGGTCCTTGGTGGCGTAGTAGTGCTCGGCGCCGAAGCGCAGGCCATCGTCCTTCTTGGACAGCGTCTGGGACAGCACTGTCACCTCGGCACCCATCGCCGCGGCGATCTTGACGGCCATGTGACCCAGACCGCCCAGGCCCACCACGGCGACCTTCTTGCCGGGACCGGCGTTCCAGTGCGCCAACGGCGAGTACGTGGTGATGCCCGCGCACAGCATCGGCGCGGCCGCCTCGTACGGGATGCTGTCCGGCACCCGCAGTACGAAGTCCTCGTTCACGACGACGTGGGTCGAGTACCCGCCCTGGGTCACGGTGCCGTCCCGGTCGACGCCCGCGTACGTCTGGGTGTTGCCCTTGAGGCAGTACTGCTCGTTTCCGGTGCGGCAGTTCTCGCACTCGCGACACGAGTTGACCATGCAGCCGACACCAGCGCGGTCGCCGACCGCGTGGCGGGTGACGTCGGCGCCGATCTCGGTGATCCGGCCGACGATTTCGTGGCCGACGGTGAGCGGGTAGGGAACGCTGCCCCAGTCGCCGCGCACGGTGTGGATGTCGGAGTGGCAGATGCCGGCGTAGCGGATCTCGATGAGAACATCGTGCGGGCCCAGGTCCCGCCGCTCGATAGTGGTGCGCACGAGCGGTTCGGTGGCAGAAGGCGCGGCGATGGCGTTGACGGTGAAGATGATGTCCTCCGGTGACGTGATGCTGACCTGCCCGCACTCACCACAGCCGTGGCGGCGCTGCGAGTCTCTGTCAAGGCGCGTACTGCTGGTACCCCTCGGGAGCGCCGGGTGTCGCCCCGGCCGATCAGGCTACTTCTTTGCTGCGCGCACTTTCCTGGCAACACCAGCTGGCAGGCAGCGCGACCGGTGATAAACGCCCTGGTCTAGGTTGTTGTACGAGAACACCCCATTTCTGGCTCCGGTGGCGGACGCGGGCGAGGGCGTCCCGTCCTTCCCGGTGGTTGATGCCGCGGGACTTCCTCACCACCCGCCGCGCCGAGGTCCTCGAAGCCCAACCGACCCGTCGACGTCATCCTCACCGCCCCGGCCGGGTCGAGGCTGCCCCCGGCCAGGGTCGACCCGTCATCCGCCCGTCACCGGTGCCGCTTCCACGCGGCGGCCCGGATGGGCGCGGCGGTTGCCATGGCGTGCGCGATCTGCGGGGTTATGGCCCGCCGATCGCCACCGGGATTGCGGTGACTCGTCGAGGATTCGCCATGGTGATACTCACACTCGCTGCACAGTCGCCCGCAACTCGTCACGCACATGCGAGCATCGATGCACGTTACGTGATTGTGGGCGTTGGGTGGTTGGGGGAGCATGCCCAGGAGTCAGGTGCGGCGTGACCAGTTCGGCGGCCTCCTCAGGACCCTCCGCCTGGAGCGGCGGCTGACCCAGGAGGAGCTTGCCGAGGCGGCCGGTTCCAGTGTCCGCGGCATCCGGGAGATGGAGCGCGGCCGGGTGCGCAGCCCGCAACGACGGACGGTTGTGCTGCTCGCCGACGCCCTGCGGCTGGCCGGGGCGGACCGCGACCGTTTCGTCGCCCTGGCCCGGGCCGAGCGGCAGCCGCACGACCGAGCGGCGGTGCCGGACGACCGCGTCGCGGTGCCGGACGACCGTCTCGCGGTGCCGGACGACCGCGCGGAGGTGCCGCACGATCACGCGCCGGTGCTCAGCCACCGCGCGGAGGTGCCACACGACCGCCCGGCGGTGGTCGTACCCGGGGAACTGCCCGCCGCCGTTCCGGACCTGGCCGGGCGGGCGGGGATCCTGGAACAGCTCACGGCGCTGGCCGCCGACATCACCGCGGGGCGACCGGACACCGCCTCGGTGGTGGTGCTGCACGGGCCGCCCGGGATCGGCAAGACCAGCCTCGCCGTCGCCGCTGGACATCGACTCAGCCCGGCCTTCGCCGGCGGACAGCTCTTCGTCGACCTGCAGGGCGCCTCGCCGGACGGCCCGGTCGACCCGGCCGAGGCGCTGGCCGGATTGCTGCGGTCGCTCGGGGTCCCGGACAGCCGGGTGCCGGTGTCAACCGCTGAGCGCGGTGGTCTCTTTCGCACCCTCACCCGGGACCGCTCGCTGCTGGTGGTCCTGGACAACGCCGCGACTGAGGCACAGATACGCCCACTGCTGCCGGCCGGGCGGGGATGCCTCGCACTGGTCACCTGCCGGCGTCCGCTGACGGGTCTTGCCGGTGCGGTCCGCCTGCCGCTCGACCTGCTCGCCCCGACGGCCGGTCGACTGCTGCTCGGGGCGATCGTGGGTGCCGACCGGATCGCCGCCGAGCCGGCCGCGGTCGATCAACTCGTCAAACTCTGCGGCCGGCTGCCGCTGGCCGTCCGGATCGCCGGCAACCGCCTCGCCAGCCGACCCCAATGGTCGGTCGGTTGGCTGGTGGACCTGCTCCGCGACCAGCGTCGACGGCTCACCATGCTGACCGCTGGAGACCTGGGCGTCCGGTCGGCGTTCGAGGTCTCCTACCGGCAGCTGGACCCGATGACCGCGCGCGTGTTCCGGCGGGCCTCGCTGATTCCCGGCACCGACTTCGAACCCGCGCTGGTCGCCGCCGTGGCCGGCACCGGCGAGGAGACCGCAGCGGCGGCCCTGGAGGAATTGGTCGAAGCCGGTGTCCTCCTGACCACGGGGGACCGGTACCAGTTCCACGACCTGGTCCGGCTCTACGCCCAGGAACGCCTCGACGCCGAGGAACAACAGGCCTGCCGGACGGGGGCGCACGATCAGATGGTCGGCTGGCTGCTGCGGCGTACCCGGCAGGCCGGCTTGATGTTCGAACCCGTCGCCTGTCGGGTCGACTCCCCGTTCGACGACGATCGGGCGGCGGCGTACTGGTTGGATCGGGAGTCCGGCAACTGGCTGGCGGCGCTGCGCGACGCGGCCCGGAGCGGTCGGCACGCCGACGTGGTCGCCGTCACCAGGGCTCTGCACTGGTACTCGGACGCCAACAGTCACCGGCACTCCTGGGACGAGATCTTCTCGCTGGGGGTGGCCGCGGCCGGGGCCGCGGGTAGCCCTCGCGACGAGGCCGTACTGCTGAACTTCCTGGGCTGGGCCCGGTACTTCTGCCGGGACCGCAACACCGACGGGCTGGCCGCCCTGGCCCGCGCGCTGGAACTGGCTCGGCGGATCGGGGACCGCCGGGAAGAGGCGTGGGCGCTGACCTACACCGCGGCCATCCTCATCCGGATCGGCCGCGGCGGGCCGGCCATCGACCATTGCCGCCGGGCCGTCAGCCTGTTTCGCGAGATCGGGTACGCCCTCGGCGAGCACAGCGCGGCGAGCGCGCTGGGCGGAGCGCTGGCCGCGCTCGGCCGGTTCTCCGAAGCGGCCGAGTTGCACCGCGACGTGCTGACGTTCTACGTCCAGGGCAACGGCCTCAGCCCTACTGGCGCGGCGGTGGCCCGGGCCGGGGCGATGATGAGTCTCGGCGCGGACCTGGCCGGGATGGGCCGGTGGAGGGCCGCCGCCGCCGAGTACTCCCGCGCCCGGCGGGTGTTCCACAGGTGCGGCGCGACGTTCAGCGAGGCCAACGCCATCCACCGGTACGGGCTCGCGCTTCAGGCGTTGGGTGAGGTCGACGCGGCGGCCGAGGCGCTTCGGTCGGCGCTGGCCCTGTATGCCGCGCTGTCCTGCCCGTGGTGGGAGGCGCAGACTCTGTCCGCGCTCGCGGCGCTGGCCGGCTCGACTCCGGGCCGGGCCACCGACGCCCGCCTGCTGCGCCAGCGGGCGCTCGACCGGTGCGGCGAACTGGACGCACCGGAGGTGCGGACCCTGCGTGCCACCCTGTTACGCGAACTGGCCGAGTCCTGATCCCGGACACGGACCGGGCCCCGCCGGCAATGCGGCGGGGCCCGGTGTGCATGGACAGGGGTCAGTTGCAGGTGGTGCCGTTGAGGGTGAACGGCGCCGGGGTGGCGGGGGAGCCGTTAGCGGTGAAGCCGACGTTGACGGCGCCGCCGGTCGGGATGCTGGCGTTGTGGTTCTCGTTGGTGACGGTCACCGCCGCGCCGGTCTGCTGGAAGACGCCGTTCCAGTGGCCCTGAACGAGTTGTCCACCCGGGAAGGCGAAGCCCAGCGACCAGCCGTTGGTGGCCGGGCCGTCGTTGTAGACGGTGACGCTGGCGCTGTAGCCGGTGCTCCACGAGTTGGTGACGACGAAGGACACGCGGCAGGTGCTGGCGATCGGCGTCGCCGGCACGATGTTGCCGTAGTCGTCGCGGGCGGTGGCGAAGTCCTGGAAGCCGAAGCCCCGACCGGCCGATCGGGTGGTGGTGCCGGCGGCGAGCACCGTGCCGTTGGCGTTGACGGAGTAGACCGGGCCGCCGCTGTCCCCACCCCGGGCGGCCTCCTCGCCGTCGAGCTGGGTGGCCTCGACGAGGTCCTCGATGTCGTCGTAGTGGAAGTCGACCCGCAGGTTGCAGACCGGACCGCCGATCTCCCCCGCGGAGGTGTACCCGGACTGGCACAGCAGTTGGCCGGGGAAGACCTCGGTCCAGCCGATTACCTGGGCGCGGACCTCGTCATGCTGACCACCGACGTAGAGATGGCCGCCGGGCGCGGACGTTGAAATGATCATCGTGTCGTGGTCGTCGTTGCTGTCGACCGCGTAGCCGACCAGCGTGCCGGTGCCGGTGGTCGTGTTCCAGCCCACGTGCCAGGGCGAGCCGATGGCTCCGCAGTGCTCGGCGGTGAGGAGGTAACCGGCGTTGGTGTCCGCGTTGCGTACGCCGAAGCCCGCGGTACACCCGGGCGTGGTGAACCCGATGCCCGCTCCGCCGTCGAACGGCGCGGAGTCGTTGGCCCGTGACCGTTCGACCATCCGGTCACGTTGGACGAGGCTGGTACGGACGCTGGTGGCCGGCAGCTTCGGCAGCTTGGCGCCCGCGGTGTAGTCCACGCCGATGTCGATGCCGGTGCCGTCGGTGCGCAGTCGGACCGAGTGGCTGGCGTCCGCCGGGTCGGCCTTCACTACCGGGGTGAGGGCGGCGGCCGCCTTGCGCAGTTCGGCGCGGGAGTAGGTGGCCTTGGCTACCTGGATCGGCGCGCTGCGGCGGGCGGCGGTGACGGCTGCGGCGACGTCGGTGGGTAGCGCACCCTTCCACCACAGGGTGACGTGGTCGTCGACCAAGCCGATGCCGGCGTAGCCGCGTGCCGGCGAGCGTTCCACAGCGGTGCGGATGACATTGGCCGCGTCAACCAGTGGGGCCTGGGCGACCATCTGGTCCAGGGCCTGCGCCGGGATGATGTCCAGGAGGGAGTTGGCGGCCCCGGCGGCCCCCGGTTGGCCGGACTCCGCGTACGCGGAGGTGGGACCGGTGAGCGCGGTCGCGCCGACCAGTGCCCCGACGACCACCGTGCGGGTGATTGCTTTCCGTATTGATGTCATGCCGCTGAGTCAAGCAACGTGCGCTGCCGGGAGACAGGCAGGATGCCCGGCAGGAGTCAACATGCCGGCGGTCCTGCCGGCAGTCGTGCGTGGTCTGCCGTGGTGATCGCATGAAACGCCGAACGGCGGCCCGCTGAATCAGTCGGGCCGCCGTTCGCAGAGTGTGGATCAGAGCGGGCGAATGTTCTCCGCCTGCGGGCCCTTCTGGCCCTGGGTGATGTCGAACTCCACCTTCTGGTTCTCGTCGAGGCTGCGGAAGCCGCTCGCCGAGATCGCGGAGAAGTGGGCGAAGACGTCGGCGCCGCCGTCGTCCGGGCTGATGAAGCCGAAGCCCTTGTCGGCGTTGAACCACTTCACGGTACCTGTAGTCATGTCTGCTCCTCGCAGGCTGTTAGAGACCGCACTGTGCGGACCCTTACGCCGCCGCGTTGATCACCCGCGTCGAAACGACACGAAAACGAAAAAGCGCCGGGTGGGTTCAGATGACCCATCAGGCGCTGAAAAACGTCTACGGAAATCAAAACTGCAACGCGGTTACCGTAGCAGATGATCCTCCGTCCATCCCGTTTGGGTGGGGGAACCTGGTCACGTGTCTGCTTCACCGATACGGCCCTGGCACAACCGTGAAGCGAACGTCGACCGTCCGCCGCCACGACGACGACCGGGCGGCCGGCGTCGCGGGGCCGGCGCCAAGAGCGCCGGCCCCGCTGTGGTCGACCTGTTCAGGCGCGGAAGAAGGTGCACTGGAAGGCAAAGTCGTCCACCCGCACCGCACCGCTGCCACCGAGCAGGGAGACGCGGACGAACACCTTGTTTGGACCGTTCGCGTAGCTGGCCACGTCATGCCGCCGCCACGTGGTGTCGCTGATCCGGACGGTCCGCAGCGCGAGGTAGGTCCAACTCGCCGGATCGATCACCTCGATGTTGAGCACCGCCGGCCCGCTGACCGCCCGGACGAAGAACCCGCCGCCACAGGTCGTGGAGTGCCCGGCCGTACGCGGCCCCACTGTGAGCAGCTTGCCCACCCCGGACCAGCCACCGGTCGAGGTCGTGAGAATGGCGTTGTTCGAACCAGACCGGGCCGTTCCCGTGCCCAACTCGAAGGCTCCGCTCCCGGCGCCGGATCGATGGAACTCCCACACCGCTGCCGGATTCCCCTCGAACCCGTCGGTGTGCTGCCAGAGGTCCGCCTGAGCGGGGCCGACGGCCACGGTCAGGGCCACCGCCGTCGCCATCACGGCCGCGGCGGTGAGGCGTACGGCTCTGGTGAATGCGGTTCTCATCCCTGTCTCCTTCGCTCGTCGCCGCTCGTCACGGCGCGCCATAGATGACGACCTGGTACGCGTTGATCGCCTCTCCCACCGGCTGATGCCAGGTGCGCGGCGTCGAGTTGCACTGGCTGCCGTTCCGGTTGGCGTGCGAGTTCAGCCCGTACGCGGTGTTGGTGGCGAAGAGCGGCCCACCGCTGTCGCCGCCGAGGGTGCAGATGTTGGTCTCGACCATCTGCCGTACGGTGCCGCCGGCGCCGTTGACCGTCACGTTGGTCTTGAGCACCGAGCCGCACCGGAATCCGGTGGTCCTGCCCGAGTTGCAGACCGACAGCCCACTCACGGCCGTCGCCCAACCGTGGATGCTGCGGCTTGTGTTGTTCCACAGGTTGATGACGCCGGTCGCCCAGACCGACGAACCGTTCATCCAGATGAGGCCGTAGTCGTTCTCCGGATAGTTGCTCTCCAACGACGGCCCGACGTCCTGCCCGTTGGGCAGTGTCCAGTGCGGGTAGCCCTGAGTGCAGTGGCCGGCCGTGATGATGTAGTTGAAGGTGTAGTCGGTGGCGGTGAACCCGGCCGAGCAGCCGCCCAACGAGTCCCCACTGGAGATCCCGACGTTCGGCTGGATCTGGCCGGCGCTGGTCTCGAACCGCACCGCCGCGCCGAACTTGCGCGCCACCGAGCGTTGCACGGCGTTCTTCACCCCCGACGCCGGCAGGCTCACCACCACCTGGTTGGTCGCCGGGTCCACCCCCCAGGTCGTGTTCGGCTCACTCGCCGCGGCCTCCAGCGCCCGCTGGATGGACTGGAGTTGCCGCTCGCCACGAGCGACGACGCGCGCCTTCGCACCGGCGGCCGTCACCTTCGCGGCAGCCGCGGCGTCAGTGACCGCGACGACGAGGTCGCCATCGGACAGGTACGCGCCACCCGAGCTGGCACCCAGCTCGGCGGTCAACTGGTTGGCGAGTCGCACATTGGCGCTCTCGGCGCTGATCAGCTTCTCGGCGGCATCGCGGCTGATACCCCGCTGTGCGGCGATCGCCTGGGCCATGTCCGCCGCCCCGCCCGCCCGGTCCCTGGCGACGCCGCCGACGGAAGCCAGGGCTGCCCGACCATCGGTGCGGACCGGATCCGCCGCGCCCCCGGGTCGGGCCTGTCGGTCTACCGGCCCGGCCGCTGCGGCCGTCGGAACGAAGGCCACCGACGCCACGACGGCGAGCGCCATCGCGAGCAGGGACCTGCGGCTTGGTCTTGTCGTACGCGGGTGGCTGACAACAGGTTCTGACATTCACCGCTCCCATCACGAGGGGACTGGTCGGCCAGGTCAGGAGCCGGACGGCCCGGACCGGGACGGCAATCCTCGCAATCGGGAGGGGGCCGCGAGTGCGATGTTGGACGCGACTGGACACGGCTGGACACGGCTGGACGCCTGGCTCCGGGGGTGCTGGGCGATGATGCCGACCTCGGGTACCGCCACTGGTGGACCCGGAATCGGTGCATCCCAGCCGGTCTGGGGGATGCCACACTCCGGTCTGTGCCAGGTGGGAACGTCAGCCGACTCTTGCCGTCTTCGACCGCACCAGAAGCTACTGGCGGGTGTGGCGGTAGGAGGGGAGAAGCCAGCCAGGTGCGTAGCGGGTGCGACCGGCGATCACCCAGACGAACTCGACCGTCAGGGCCGCCGCGACCACCGCGAACGCGGCGCCGCGCCAGGACAGCCAGTCTTGGGGGGTGACCAAGGCCAGGAGCGCGGCGAGCAGGCTGACGATTCCCACGTCGTAGGTCAGCCGGGCGCGGAAGAGGTACTTCCCCTGTAGGAGGTAGTCCCTGCGCTGCACTCGCCGCATCCGCTCCGCCACGTCCGTGTCGTCGGCGGTGGGCTGCCAGCCGGAGCGTTCGGCGGGGGAAGCGGAATACAGCAGCCCGGCGACGGTGAACTGCACACAGAAGACGAACATGGCCGCGGCGAGGGCGAGCGCGAACGTGGCAGGTCCGGCGAGGCGCACTTTCACATCGCTAGTGAGCAGCACCGCGAGCGTGGCGAGGGCGAACCCGGCCAGCAGCGGCGCGGCGACGGTGCCCATGGACCGGAAGGCGTCGGTAGTGCCCAAGGGGTAGCGCACCAGCCAGCGAGGTCCGTTCGACATGGCGGGCCTACTCGGTGTCGGCAGGCGGCGGATCGGCGCACACCGGCGTCGCAGGACCAGAGTCGCCCTCGGGTGGCATGCCGGCATCGCCTGCGTAGTGGGCGGAGCACCACGTCTCGTGCCTGCCACGGGTGAGCTCACACTCGGGACAGAAGTCGTCGATCGGGAATGCGCCGCGGTCGGTCAACGCTCAGGCTCCAGATCCGGTGCGGGTGAGGCCAATGTCGACAGGGTACCGCCGTCGCCCTGGCAGATGAACGCCGCCCAGTAACGGGGCTCGGGGTGCCGCTCGCGGGTGCGCAACTGTGCCTGGCGCAGCGCCTCGGCGCGGGGCTGCCCCTCTCTCAGAAGCTGATAGAAGTCCGCCATGAGCTGTACCGTCTGCTCGTCCGGGACCTTCCACAGACTCATCACGAGGGTGCGGGCGCCGGCCAGCACGAAAGAACGGCGTAGGCCGAAGACGCCTTCGCCGGGTTCCACCTCGCCCAGACCGGTGTCGCACGCGGACAACACCACAAGCTCCGTGCCGTTCAGATCCAGGTCGGTCACCTCCAACGCCGTGAGGATGCCGTTGCCGGCACCGTCGGGTGGCTCGCCGCCGCTCAGCCATGTGTTCGCGCCGGCCATCGCGAGCGCGGATCGCAACAGCGGGTTCGCCAACCGGCTGCCGGCCATGCGGGCGAAGTCTTCGTCGGCGGCCACCAACGGACCCGGAGTGGCGAGGACACCGTCGAGCACGAGCGACATCTGATCCGGGCCAGCCAAGCGGATGGTCATGCCGACGGCGATCTCGTGCGGTGCCAGGGGCGGTTGGCGCTTGAGGGCGAAACCGTGCGTGGCGATGTGTAGGACCACCGGTGCGTGAGTGTCCTGAACAGCCGGTTTCGTCGCCTCACCGGCGAGTCTGGGGAGTACACCTAGCAGCCTGCCGACGCGTTTGCCCTCTTCGACGGCCCCTGGCAGGGGTGCCAGGGGCCCACCCAGCCCGCCGGGTGAACCGAGGTCGTAGTCGGGGCCGGCCACCACCAGCGGCGGCGTAGACGACCGTCGGGCCGGTGCGCCAAGCCGGAGCAGGTCCCGTGTCGCGGTCAGGTAGGAGATGGTGTAGTCGTCGATCACCTGCCGGCCGTCAGTGGTCGCCAGCATCTCGAATGGCAGCCGCAGCAGGTCGCCGTCCGGTGCGATCAACAACCGGCGGGTGCCGCCGACCGCAGCGCACAACGGGTCGAACACGACGGCCCGGAGGCGCTGCGACGCGTCCCGGGGCGCAGCCTCAGGGCTGATCGACTGCCGCGCCCCGATGGGTTGGTCGCGTCGGCCGGTGACCTGGGCCCGCACGGCCGCGACAAGCTCGTCCACTGCCGTGGCCACCCCAAGGTCGACCAGCACCGGCTCATCGGGCCGCTCGGGTCGCAGGACGACAGCGAGGTACCGTGCGGGCCGCCACTGCTGCTCGCCCCGACTTCGAATGGCGGCGAAGTCGAAGTCGCCGTACCGCAGCAGCTCCACCGACGCCGCGCCGGCTGGCGTCGCCCTCGCCACCGTCGCACTGTCCATCCGTCGGGCAAGGCGGCCCGTATCGAATCCCGGCAGGTCCCGCGCCAGTTCCGCCTCCAACACCTCACACTCCTGGCGAGCCCGACGGAGCTCTCGGTGGAAGCCTGCCTCGCTGTTCTGGCCGGCGCCTGCGAGCTGCTGCTCGGCTACCCACCGGCGTAGCTGAGCCAACTGATCAAGTCGCGCCCGCAGATCAGGATCCGCAGCGGCCGCGGCACGCCGCTGCGCGAACGAATCAATACCCAACCCTTTGCGGTCCACCACCAGATCCGCCAGCCGGCGGACACACTCCGGTGAGTCCGTGAACCGTGACATCACCAGCGCGACGTACTGCCCGACGCGGACCCGTGACGCCCTCAGCAGTTGCACAAGCTGCTCCTGCGAGCCGTAGGCACTGAGCTCGGCGAACATCTCGCGCTGCCGGTCGAGTACCTCGGTCAGCAGCCGCAGGGCCTCGTCCGCGTCGCCGTGCGCCGCGTGCAGCTCGGCCAGATTGCCCAAAAGCGCTGTGTGTTGGTGCCCCCCGATCGCGGAGGGGCGGGTTGCCGCCAGCGCAGCCCGATAGTTGTCGGATGCGTCGTCAAATCGGCCCTGCGCCTGCTGCAGCCGTGCAAGGTTGCTCAGCATCACCGGGTCGTCGTCCCAACCACGTTCCCGCGCGATGGCGCGTGCGTCATCGAGTAGTTCCTGCGCCCGCGCGTACTCGCCGCGCTGCTCGTGCAGGACGGCGACAGACACGAGCGTCGGGACCACCTCCGCGCTGCGATCCCCAGCCACTCGTCGTTTGATCGCCAGCGCGTGCAGGTAGTGCTTCTCAGCAGCGTCGAGTTGGCCGGCGCTTTGATAGAGATGGCCAAGGCGGGACAGGATGGCAGCTACCGGTAGCCGATCGTTGTCGAGCTGCTTGCACAACCTGAACGCCTCGTGCAGGTCGGCCTCCGCCGCGTTGCCGTCGCCCAACTGCGCGTGCAGCTCCGCGCGCACCGCCAGCAGACCCGCCAGCGCCTCAGGCAACCGGGAGGCGAACGGCCGCAGCGGCTCGACGCTCGAGCGAAGCTGCGCCTGCGCATCGCCGAACGCACCGGCCTCCAGGAGGCGCTGCGCCTGATACCGAACCGCGTGCGCCATTTGAGCAAGGGGTGCGCCGTCGGTGTACTCCGCGGGCTTGTAGAGCGGGAAGTAGCCGGCTTCGTCGTCGACACCCACCGGGTACACCAGCCGCTCTCGCCACCGGTCGGTGTCCAGCTCGGGTACCACAGCTGCCAGCCGAAGCTGGTCGAACAGCTCCCGACCATGCGCGGCGTACGCGGCCTCGATGCCGTTGGGCTCCTCGTCCGAGAACACCGCGATATGGCGGTCCGGGACCTCCAGCAGGGTGATCTGTGTACGGACGCCGTCGGTCACCCTGTCGAGAATCTTGAACAGCCGGTCCCTCGGCCACAGACACAGGCCCCAATCGGCAAGCATCAGCGGAAGCGTCCGTGCATTCGCGGAGAAGATCAGATAACGATGCCGGGCGACGAAACCACCCGGTCGCCCCGAGGCGTCGCAGAACGTCGGCTCCCGAAGAAACAAGCCGGGTCGGTACTTCGCCAGCACCGCGCTCGGCAGGTTGGTGTCTCGAAAGAACACGCCACATTCGGCGAAGTCCGCCCTCAGGTCACCCATAGACGGCACAGTATGGGCGGGTGTCCAGGTCTGACCCGCAGTGCTGTGGCCAGTGCCTGCATTCACCCCAGGGATCCGGCACGCGTGATGCGACACAGCGCAGCGTTCACGCGAGTCCTCAGGACTGGCGCGCCCACACCGCTCTGATCGGTCCGCCTGGCGGCGGCCAGGTATCAGGGCGCTCCAGCGAGATCTCGACGAATTTTTCTGGTCGGCGGCAACCTGCGGGCGGTGGATCGCATGTACCCGGATGTAAGCGACGATCACCACGAGCCATAGGGGCCCGGAAATGTCTGCACGTCCTCGTTTGCTGCTGCCCGTTGCCGCTGTCCTTCTCGGACTGTCCGCCTGTAGCTCCTCACCGGCTCCTGGGCCTGGGCCGACCGCATCTGCTGCGACGTCGGCCGCTGCGGCCACTGGCACCCCCAGCGCGTCGTCCGCTGCGGCTGCCCCGGCGGCCGACTGTCCCACGGCGACGACCCTCCAGACGTTGGTCGAACTGCCGAAGGGCTCATCTCTCGCGACAGTGAAGTGCTTCAAGGACTGGGCGGCTGCCGATCCGCAGGGCCCGACCGCCGGTGACGGCGTCTACCTGTTCCGCTTCGTGACCGGCACGGGCTGGAAGTACTACGACCAGGGCAGCGGATGGGACTGCAAGGATCTGGGCCTCAGCGAGTCGGCGCCGTTCTGCATCTCGGATCCGGTGACGACGACGGCCAAGCCGGTGACCGGCGCGGCCACGAGTGCCAAGTGCCCTTCGGCGACGACTCTGCAGACCCTTGTCGAGCTTCCGAAGGGCTGGACGTTCGGCGGTGTCGAGTGCGTCAAGGACTGGGCGGGAGCTGACCCGCAGGGCCCGAAGGCTGGTGACGGCGTCTACCTGTTCCACTTCGTGACCGGCACGGGATGGAAGTACTACGGCGACGGCACCGGATATGACTGCAAAGATCTCGGCCTCACCGAGCCGGCGCCGTTCTGCATCTCCTGACGAGGTGACCTCAGTCGTTTGCTGTGGCGCACGCCAGCTATGGTGTGCGCCACAGTCAACCGGCCGCATCGACGCCGCCGCTGCCTGAAGGACTTTGGGGTACGTGGGGGGACGAGCGCGGCATGGCGGACTCCATAGACGATCTTTTCTGTGAGTTCGTGCGGACCCGCTCCCCGGCGTTGCTGCGGACGGCGTTCCTGCTGACCGGCGACCGGCACCTCGCCGAGGACCTGGTGCAGGATGCGCTGGCCCGCACGCATCGGGGCCGCCGCCGGCTGAATGATCCCGGGCACTTCGAGGCGTACACCCGCACAGCCATGTACCACCAGCACGTGAGTTGGTGGCGGCGCCGCAAGGTAGCCGAGTCCCTGCCCGGCGAACTGGCCGACGTGGTTCAGCCCGGCAGCGACCATGCTCGCCGTACCGATCTCAAGCTTGCCCTGCACCAGGCCCTCGCCCAACTCACCCAGCGGCAACGGGCCGTGCTGGTGGCGCGGTTCTTCGAGGACCGCAGCGAGGCCGAGACCGCGGATCTGCTGCAATGCTCAGTCGGCACGATCAAGAGCCAGACCAGCAAGGCGCTGGCCCGCATGCGGGAGATAGCACCCGAGCTGCTCTCGGCCGTGATGGAGGAGGCCTGATGACCGACAACCTCGGGCCCCTGCGTCAGGCAATGTCCGATCTGAGCGAGCACGGCGGCACCGCCGACATGTACGAGCGCGCCCTGCGCAAGTCGCGGCAGTCACAACGGCGCACAGCGCTCACCACCGGCGCAGCGGCCGCGGCGGTGGTGTTCGCCATCGGCGGCACGGTCGCCTTCGCCACCCGCCACCGGCCCGACCCTCCGACGCCACCCGGATCCACCCAGACCAGTGACGGACCTCAAAATCCCACCTGCCCGTCGACGCAGACCCTCGGTACCCTGGTCGAGCTGCCGACGGGCTGGTCTTTCGCCTCCAGGGGAGTGGAGTGCGTCGAGACGTGGGCGGCCGCCGACGTGCAGCGTCCGGACGCCAGCGGCGTCATCTACCTGTTCCATTACACGGTCGGCACGGGCTGGCGATTCCAGGACCAGGGCACCGGATGGGACTGCGAGGACCTCGGCCTGACCAAGCCGGCGTCGTTCTGCACTTCCTGACCGCCTGCCTGGGAAATCCCCCTCCATGTCGCCCGGGTGGTCAGCTCAGCGGGGGCTCAGCCGTTCGTCGTCGAAAATGATCTCGATCAGCGGGCTGTGCTCGAGCCAATCCTCCAGGCGCTGGCGTTGGGTGACGCGCACACGCAAACCGGGCTCGTCCTGCAGGGCGACGACCGCAGACAGTACGCGGTGGCGCACTGCGGGATCCTTGACCGGCACAGCGGTGGCCGGCAGGTCTGCCCGGACGCCGTTCTTGAGGTGGAAGGTGAAGTGCGGGTGCGCCGACAGGTTGGCGTGCCAGCTTCGGGGCACCGGCATCCCGCTGAGGTACCAACGGCCGTCGACCTGGTGGTACCAGATCTCGATGCGCCTCGGGCGGCCGGTGCGCCGGCCCAGGGTGGTGATGTCGATGGTGCGTGCCTCGCGCGGCGAGCCCGGGCCGATTGCCAGAGCGCGCCTGACCGCGCCCACGTCGTAGCTGCTGTCCGCGGTGTCGGTCATGGTCGGCTGCCTCACTCGTGCCTTACGGAAATGGCTTTGGGGCAAGTCAACCGTTACGCCGGAAGGGCTGCTAGGGGCATCCTGACGGATCCTTGCACGATTCTGCGCGGGCAGTGGCGGGCACGGCCGACGCGGTCCATGCCCGGCCATCCAAGAGGATTGGGCATGAGGCGAAGAGGATCGTTCTTTTCGCGGGCTCGGCACAGCGCTCTCCTGGAAGGGACACACTTCGCACGGATTCCGACGAATCCTCAGGCCCAGGAGGCACATCATGAAGGTAGCCGTCGTCACCGGTGCAAGCTCCGGCATCGGCCAGAGCGCGGCCCTGCAGATCGCCCGGCGTGGTTCCGGCGTCATCCTGACCTACAGCTCCAACGAACAGGGTGCCAAGGACACTGTCGCGCGGATCGAGCAGCAGGGCGGCGTTGCCGTGGCGCTCCACCTGGATCTCGGCGATACGGCGGGATTCACCATCTTCCGGCAGACCGTTGCCGAGGTGCTGCGCGATACCTTCCAGCGGTACTCCTTCGATCACCTGGTCAACAACGCCGGATTCGCCGGCATGGCGATGATCGAGGACACCCGCGAAGAGGAATTCGACCGGCTCACCGACGGCCTGTTCAAGGGGCCCTTCTTTCTCACCCAGGCCCTGCTGCCGCTCCTCGCCGACGGCGGCGCCATCGTCAACCTGACCAGCAACTCCACGCTGCCCCAGGTGACCGCGCCGGGATACTCCGTCTACGCGGCTCTCAAGGGCGCCGTGGCGGTGCTCACCCGTTACATGGCCAAGGAGTTCGGTCCCCGCGGCATCCGCGTGAACTCGGTCGCACCGGGAGCCACCGTCACCCGCTTCGCCGACGACGCGTTCAGCAAGAACCCGCAGATCATCCCGGAGCTGGCGAAGACCTTCACTCTCGGCCGCGTCGGTGAGCCCGACGACATCGGCATGGTCATCGCCATGTTGGTCTCCGAGGAAGGCCGGTGGATCACCGCCCAGGACATCGAAGTCTCCGGAGGCCAGAACCTCTGAATGTCTGCCCAATCATGCCAAGCCGACATCACCTCGTGGAGTTTTGTGCATGAATAGAATCATGTCTGCCCTGGACGAAATGCGTGAGCTTCTCAACCGGCACGCGCGGCCCGACATGAGCACGGCGATCGAGGGCATCAAGGTATGCAAGTTCAACCATCCGAATGCTTCGGCGGCCGGGATGTCCGGGACCGTGCTCGCAGTCATCGCCCAGGGTGGCAAACGACTCGCCCTGGGCGAGCACCTCTACGAATATGGGCCCGGTGAGTACCTGATCGCCTCCGCCGACCTCCCCGTCACCGGCCATGTCCTGGACACCGGGCAGCCCACCCTCGGCTTCGGCATGACTCTCGCTCCCTCAGCCCTTGCTGAACTCCTCCTGGAAGCCGACCCCCGAGACCTGTCGGCCACCCCACGCACCGCATCACCCGGCATCGCCGTCTCCACAGCTTCGCCTACGTTGCTGGACGCCATCGTGCGCCTGCTGCGGCTGCTGGAGCAGCCCGCAGACCGCAAGATCCTCGCTCCCATGGTGAAGCGGGAAATCCTTTGGTATCTCCTGCGTGGCGAGCAGGGCGTCGCCATCCGTCAGCTCGGTCTCGCCGACAGCGGACTGGCCCACATCAACCGCGCTGTGCATGAGATCCGGGAGAACTACGCCACCGCGTTTCGTGTGGAGGACCTGGCGGAAATCGCTGGCATGAGCGTTTCCGCCTTCCACCGCAACTTTCACACAGTTACAGGAATGAGCCCCATCCAGTTCCAAAAACGCATCCGCCTGCAAGAAGCTCGGCTCCTGCTCGCCAGCCGCCCCTCAGACATCACCGGTGTGGGCCTCAGCGTCGGCTACGACAGCCCTTCCCAGTTCAGCCGTGAATACCGCCGCATGTTTGGCACGCCGCCAAGCAGGGACACCCAACTCCGCACTACGCCAGCGGAATTCGTCACCGCGCTGCCCTGAACCAGACCCTGTCGGGGATCGTGGTGTTTTCGGTACGGCAGCATGACCAGCGGACATGCTCGGGGCTGTTTCGAGGGCCAATACAGTTACCGAGGTGTCAGTGGGGGACGTGAGCGCGGGCCGTCCGCTCACTGACGGCTCTCCTTTATCTTCGGCAATGGCGTGCCGTCGTCGCACCGCGCCTTGATCTCGCTCCTGTTGCCCGCGGACAGCAGCACCACCTGGATCTCGTTGACGGGCCCGGGGTTGTAGTTTTTGAGGCGGTACCCGGGGGCAGGAGCGACGTCGACCACGCGAGCCTGATCGCCGGTGCAGAGCACAGTCACCACGCCACCGAGTGCCCGAATGGGTGTACCTGGCTTTGGGGAGGTCGGTGCCGGCGCGGCACTCGGCGGCCCCGTCGGCTGTTCGGCACTGGGGGACGTTCTACTGCCAGGGCCGGCCGTGGAACCAGCTCTGGCAGTCGGCTCAGCCGGCCCAGCCGAAGCGGTCACCGTACGGCTTGGTCGTGAGACTGGTGCGGGCCCCGCGGACGTCTGCCGGGGAGCAGGTGCCTCAGTGGCAGACACGTCGAAGGCGGCGTTGGGCGGGGTGGCACCGTCACGCGTGGCGACCCCGCCGGATCTGCCATCGGCGGGTATGAGCTGGGGGAGCAGGAGCGAAATGGTCCCCGCCGTCACGACGAGGACGGGGATCAACACGGCGTTGGGGATGCGGCGACGCCGACCGGGAGGGGAACTGGCGATGGTCGGGGCCGACACGGGGGAGACGGATGCCGACTGCGCCGCCTGTTCCTCCCGCCGCTCGGCGTCATCAGCCAAACCGTGCAGGGTCGTGGCCACATCCGCGGCGTCCGGCCGATCCGCGGGATCCCTGGCGAGGCAACGGTCGAGGAGACGGTGGACCTCCGGTGACACTCCCTCGATGTCAGGCAGCGGTGCCGGATCGACGTACACGTGAGCGGTCAACATCTGCGTGGGGGTCTCCGCCGACCAGGGCAGCTCGTTGGTCAGCGTTCGGTACAGCAACAGTCCGAGCGCGTAGACGTCGGAGGCGGGCAGAACAGTGCCAGCGGCGAGCCGTTCGGGTGCGAGGTAGGCCGCGGTGCCCAACAGCCGCCCGTCCGCCTCCAGCTCCGGCCGACCGACAGTGGTGGCGATACCGAAATCGACCACCTTCACACCGGCCGGTGTCAGCATCACGTTGGACGGCTTGATGTCGCGGTGCACCAGCTTACGGTCGTGCGCGGCGGCGAGCGCCTCGGCGACCTGTGCGCACGTCCGCATCGCGGCGGCAGGCGGCAGCGGACCGGCGGCAAGCCGCTGGGACAGGGTCTGGCCGGGCAGCAGTTCCATCACCACATACGAGACCTGGCGGCCGGCGGCATCGGTGTGCTCGCCATAGTCGTACACACTCGTCACGTGCGGGTGCCAGAGGCCGGCCGCGGCCCGGGCCTCTGCCTGGATGCGTTGCCGTGCGCCTCGGGCGGTAGCTTGCGCGCCGGCCAGGACCTTGACGGCCACCGCGCGTTCGAGGACCCGGTCCCAGGCCCGCCAGACGGCCGACATGCCACCAGTACCGAGACGGCTCTCGACCTGATACCTGTCGTCCAATAGATCACCGACCATCACTGGGACAGCTTGCCAGAGTGGACCCGCAGCGGCATGGCGGTCCAATCTGGTGCTGGGCCCCGGCCGCCGGCCGTCCCCTCGTCATGGCCCGCCGACCGGGTTGGTACCGCGACGACAGCGGCAGAGAGTGGGGGTACCGGCCAGCCGTGCTCGGCCGGCACTTCCGCGTGCGGTGGGGGAGAATCGAATCATGTTTGTCATCAAGGAGCGGTTCTTCTCGATCGGCGACGACTTCGACGTGCTCGACGAGCACGGCACCAAGGTCTTCCATGTCGACGGCAAGGTGCTCAGCGTCCGCAACAAGGTCGTCATCGAAGACGCCTCCGGCCATGAGGTCGCCACGCTGCACCGGCACCTGGTGGCGCTCCGTCCCACCTACGAGATCCGGATCGGCGGCGAGAAGGCCGCAGAGGTCCGTAAGAAGCTGCTCACGCCGTTCCGCGACAAGTTCACCATCGACGTGCCGGGGCCTGATGACCTGGAGATGAAGGGTGACCTGCTCGACCACGAGTACGTGATCGAGCGCGGCGGCACCGAGGTGGCCTCGGTCTCCAAGCGGTGGCTGACGATCCGGGACACCTACGCCGTGCAGGTCACCGCCGGCGTCGACCCTCTGCTCATCATCGGCAGCGTGCTCGCGCTCGACCTGGCCCTGAACCGCGACAAGAAGAAGAAGGACGACGACTGACCCCCTCGGCCCTGCGCCGCGAACAGCCCTAACCCAGGCTGGGCAGGAGCAGCCGGCCGCGTTACTGGTTGTGGGGCAGGTGGCCGTCGCGACGTCGAGGGCCGCCTGCCGGGAGTGGCCAGCGACCGTACGGCGCTAGATCGGGCCTGATCGGCGCGGCCACCTGATCGTGGCTTGGAATCGGCCCGACGACAAGCGTTGGTCCCGGCACAATGATCGCGATGATCTCGTGGCGTGATGGGCTGTGGTGGGTGGTGGTCGGTCCGGCGGCCGGTGTGGCGCTGGGTGCCGTCGACTCGATCGTCAACCATGTGCCGGTGCTGCTGGGCGAGGTCGGCACCGCGCGTGCTGAGCGGGGCGGCTGGTCACAGGCCGCGGAGTTCGCCAGTCTCATCCTCGACGCCGGATGGGCCTGGGCGGCGATGGCCGTGCTGGTGGGCTGGCTGGTGAGTCGAGGCGTACGACTGGCGGCGGGGATGCTGCGCGGCGCCCTGGCGGGCGGGTGCACGCTGATCTCCGCCACCATCGCGTACTACGGCGTGGACGTGATCTTCGACGGCGGCATCTGGTGGGACGTGGCGACCCGGTACTGGCTGATCGCTAGCGTGTGTCTCGGCCCTCCGCTCGGGACTGTCGGGGCGTTGATCCAGCGCTCTGGTCCGGTCGGAACGCTCGCTGTCCTCCTTGTGCCCGCCGGTGCGGCGCTGCAGATGGTGCTGCTGCCCCCGCCGCCGGAGAGCGCGATGGCCTGGCCGGTGCGGGTGAGCGTCTGGGCCGCGGCAGTGGTCGCCGCCGTGCTGATCGCTCGTCGGACACTCCGACTCAGGGGCACTCGCTGATGATCTCGCGGTGCGAGGACCGACCGGGGAACGTGGGGTCTCGAGCGTGGATCTCGCCTACCTGGCGCCGCCGATCATGAACTGTCGCAGTGCATCGAGTGTCGCCGGGGCGAGCATGCCTGGGTTCGCGGCTCAGCCCGTGGGCGAACGCGGAGTGGGCCTGCTGGCCTACGCTCCGGCCGGGGAGGAGCTCGCCGGGCGGGTCAGGAGCCCGAGGCCCCCCAGGTGGTGAAGGGTGGGAGCGCGGCGGCACCGCACCCTCGTCCACCACACACGCGATATCTACTGAGCACCATGAAGGGGATGACCGTGAACGACGACGTCACCGAATACATCAACAAGACGCAGCCGTGGCAGATCGACGTGTGCCAAAAGCTGCGTGCGATGATCGACGAAACTGTTCCAGGTGTCGAGGAGCGGCTTCAGTACGGCAAGCCGCACTACCTCAAGAACGGCCATTACGCCGCCGTCATCGCGGTAGCCAAGGCCAAGGTCTCGTTCATGGTCTTCAACGCGACCGACATCCCCGAGGTCAAGGGATTCCTGCGGTCGATGGGCAACGGTGAACGCAAGACTGTCGACATCACGGATGGGCAAGACGTCGACTATGGCCAACTTGCCAGTTTCCTGAGCAAGACCACGGCGGCCCTGTAGGCGCAGCCCGCCCGCCCCGGCCCCCTCGCTCGGGAGTGAGGAGTCCGGGGCGCCGCTGCGCCCCGGACCCCTCAGGCCTGCTCCGTCAGGTACGGAGTGGGGCCTCTTCGCTCACCCGCAGCGTTGACCGTTGAGGGTGAAGGCGGTCGGTGCCGGGTTGGTGCCGCTCCACGTGCCGTTGAAGCCAGTGCTGGTGGACGCGCCGGGGGCGAGTGTGCCGTTCCAACTCATGCTGTCCGCTGTGACGCTCGTGCCGTTCTGTTTCCAGGTGGCCGACCAGCCCTGGCCGACCTTCTGGCCGGTGGTGGGGAAATCGAAGGCGAGTTTCCAGCCGTTGATCGCGGTGGTGCCGGTGTTCTTGATCGTCACGGTCGCGGTGAAGCCGCCCGGCCAACTGTTCGCCGTGTAGCCGACCGCGCAGACGGTGGTCGGGGCGGTGGGCGCGGTCCGTACGGTCAGGCCGGGGGAGGCCGCCGAGACGTTGCCCGCCGCGTCCCGCGCGGTCACCACGAAGGTGTACGGGGTGTCCGGCGTCAGTCCGGTCACTGTGTACGTGGTGCCGGTGGCGTTGCCCACCTTAACGGGGCCGGCGGCGTCGACCCGGTGCACGTCGTAGCCGGTGACGGCGGTGTCGTCGGTGGACGGCGTCCAGGTCAGCGCGACGGTGTCGCCGGTGATCGTGCCGGCGGTCGGCTTACCCGGGGCGGTCGGCGCCTGGGTGTCGCCGGGCGTGGTGCTGCGCGGCAGCACCAGGTGGGTGATCGAGTTGGCCGGGAACGTGGCCGTGAGGCCGCTGGCGGTCACCGGCAGGTCGGCCTCCCGGACGACGCCGGCGAGGTTCGCCCCGCTGTAACGGTAGACCTGGGCGGTGCTGGCGGAGGCGCCGGCGAGGGCGACCGGGCTGGTCAGGTCGTCGCCGGTCTTGTTGACGACGACCACTGTGAGCGCCTTGTCGGCGCTGCGCTCGGCGGCGTACACGGCCAGCTTGCCCTGGTCGGCACTGGTCGCCCCGACGGAAGTCTCGCCGAACGCGCCGCCCTTGCCGTCGTAGTTGCGGTAGACGCGGAAGGCGTTGGCCACCGGCTGGTCGGCCGTGGGTGCGGTCCAGAGGGTGGCCAGGTCGAGCCCTTCGCGGCCGAAGATGCCGAGAACGTCAGCCTGGGCGAGCGCGCCGTTGAGCGACCCGAAGGCACCCCAGTTGTACTCGGTCATCGCGATCTTCGTGCCCGGGTAGTGCTGGTCGACCAACTCGCGCAGGCGCGGGATGTACCGGACCGGACTGTTGATCCAGCTCTCGTCCACATAGGTCGGGTCCCAGAGCTGGCGGGTCGAGCGCAGTCGCAGCGCCTGGGTGTCGGCGTCGCCGGCCGCTTCGCCCAGAACACCCGACTGCTGCGGGTAGAGGTGGACGTCGAAGTAGTCGAGGATGCGTGTGCCGTGCTGCTGCTCGTACTCGCGCATCCGGTCCAGGTACCACGGGCCGAGGTCCTGGCCGCCGTGCGCGGCCTTGTCCGGCGGGTTAGACCAGCAGCCGGTGCGCGAGCAGGTGTCCTGGTCGAGTCCCGAATAGAGGATCGAGTTCAGGCCCCAGCCGACCGGGCCGAGCGTCTTCGCGCCGGGGTCGGCAGCCTTGATCGCGGCGGCGTACTCGTAGGTGCGGTCGCGTAGCTCGTCGTAGCCCAGCCCGGTCGGGCGGACGTCGCGGTGGGTGGAGTGCCACAGGTCCGGCTCGTTGTCCAGGTTGTAGAACTGGACCCCACCGTCGGCGGCAGCGCCAAACTGCCCCTTGAGGTGGTTGACGAAGTCGGTGGCGTACTCCGGACCCACCGCGACGCTGGTGTCCTCCGGGTCGTTGCCGGTGACCGGTGAGCCGTCCGGCTTGATGCCGTTGCCGCAGTCCGGTGCCCACTGGTCGGTGGACTGCTGCGGGCCGTACTTGGCGACGCTGAAGCCACACGCCCGCGACCGATCCTTGGCGATCCAGCCGAGCATCGGAATCGTCATGACCGTGGCGGCGCCGATGGCCTTGTTCTGCTGCACGAACCGGTCGGACTCCGAGCCTCTCGGGAGGTCGGCCGGACTCGGGTTGTCGTTGGGGATGTTCTCGAAGTACCAGTCCGACGCGCGATTGGTGGTGTCGGCACGGAAGTTGTAGCGGGTGGTGGCGTTGCCGCCGTAGCGGTGCACCGGCAACCGCAGGTCGCGGGCGAGGGCCTGGTCGGCGAAGTTCATGCCGTAGACGTACGGGCTGATCTGGTGCCGGGCGGCAGTGGTGTCCACGGCCAGTGCCGGGCCGGCTGCGGCCAGGGCCGGCTCCGGCAGGACCAGACCGCCGAGGGCCGTGGCGAGCACGACCGGAAGTAGAGCTGTGGTGGGACGCACGAGCATTCCTTTCGCAGAGGAGCTCGACGATGGGAGCGCTTCCACAGCGTTACGTCTTCCCGTCTCCGAGTCAATGCCGCAGGGCGGTACGCTGCCGGCCGACCGAAGCCAACCTCGTCACATATGATGACGTTCATCAATGTGGCTGTAGCTGATGCGGCGTGCCGGAATGGCTCGGATCGCCGCAGCGCGGAGGCAACCGCGCCGCAACGGGGCAGGCGGGAGCACCCAGCGTCGCATGGCCGGACAGTTCCTGCTGGCCCGGCCCCTGGGGTCGGCGACCAGCCGTCTTGGAGGATGACAATGCGCAGTGTTCTGGCGGTGTTCAGCGCCGCCCTGATCCTCGGCGCCGCGGTCGGCAGCGTTCCGGCCGGGGCGGCGGGGGCCTCCCCGCCCTCGTGCCCCCGTGGCCTGCTCTTCTGTGAGGACTTCGAGCGACTGCCTCTCGGGGGGCCCAGCACGTTGAACTGGGGTGTCGACACCCGGAACGGCACGCTCACCGTCGAACGTGCCCGTCGTGGCAACCAGGTGCTGCACGTCCACACCGTTGACAACGGACGCGCCTTCCTGCGCGTCGACGACTTCGCCGCGCCGGGCAACCGCTTCTACGGCCGCATGCGCCTGCGCGTCGACGCCTTCCCCACGGCACCGGACTGGGCGCACTTCACGCTGGTGGAAGCGACCGGCACCGGCAGCACGGAGGTCGTCCGTCCGATCGGTGGGCAGTACGCGCCAACGGTCCCCGGGACCTTCTGGGGAATCGGCGCCGACGGCGGTCCGACCGGCGACTGGACCAACTGGCGGGAGTCCGCCCCGGTCGTCGAGGACACCTGGCAGTGCTTCGAGTGGAAGATCGACCCGGCGGACAACCGCGTCGCTGTATGGATCGATGGCGTGGCGAACCCGGAGTTGACAGCCTCCACGAGCGACCACGGTGGCAACGACGTTCCCTTCGTCCTGCCGACCGTCGACACGGTGAAGATCGGCTGGCAGCTCTACCAGGGCGGCACGACACCGGGCGAGTTCGACCTCTGGATCGACGACGTCGCCCTTTCGAGCAAGCGGCTCGGCTGCTGATCCGGGGCCAGTTCCGATGAATGTCCCTGCCGGGGTGTGGCTTTGCTGCCGCACCCCGGCGGCGGACCGGCCTCCATGGCGATCATCGATATCTGCCGCTACGATCCGACATCGACAGACTACTGAGCGTTGACGTGTGCTGTCGGCGCGTCCCGGACGCTGGCAGTCCGGCGCCGCTACGAACGAGGTGCCGGCCTGAGGATCACGCCGTCTCGACGAAGGGAACTCGGATGACGGAGAGCGCGCAGACCACCGATAGCCGAACCGTTCCGCCGGCCCGGTCGTACCCGTTCAGTGTGCCCGACCGCCTCGTCGTCGACCCGACCTACGGCGAGCTGCGCGAGAGCGAGCCGATGACCCGGGTCAAGCTCCCCTACGGCGAGGAGGCGTGGCTCGCCACCCGGTACGAGGACGTCCGTACGGTCCTCGGCGACGTGCGGTTCGGTCGCGCCCCGGCCGTCCACCGCGACGAGCCCAGGCTCACCCCACGCCAGCAGAACAGCGGCATGCTGACCCTGGACCCGCCCGATCACACTCGGCTGCGCCGGCTGGTGGCGAAGGCGTTCACGGCACGTCGGGTAGAGGCGCTGCGACCCCGAACCCAGGAGATCGCCGACGAACTGGTCGACGACATGGTCCGGCTCGGTCCTCCGGCCGACCTGGTGGAGCACGTCGCCACGCCGCTGCCGATCCAGGTGATCTGCGAGCTGCTCGGGGTCCCGTACGCCGACCGCGACCGCTTCCACATCTGGTCCGAAGCGATCGTCTCGACCACCTCGCTGCCCATGGAAACGATCCAGGAGTACCTGAACAACCTCTGGGGCTACATCGGTGGTCTGGTCGCCGAGCGCCGCCGCGAGCCGGGGATCGACGACCTGCTCGGCGCGTTGGTGCGGGCCCGCGACGAGAATCAGGATCGGCTCAGCGAGACCGAGCTGGTGGAGCTGGCCGGAGGGCTGCTCGCGGCCGGCCACGAGACCACTGTGACCCAGATCCCCAACTTCGTCTACGTCCTGCTGCACAATCCGGACCAGCTCGCTCGGCTGCGGGCCGACCCGTCGCTGGTGCCGGCCGCGGTCGAGGAACTGCTGCGGTACGTGCCGCTCGGCGTCGGCTCCTCCTTCGCCAGGTACGCCAAGGAGGACGTCGAGGTCGGCGGGGTGCTTGTCCGGGCAGGTGAGCCGGTTCTCGGCTCACTGTCATCGGCGAATCGGGACGGCACTGTCTTCGCCGACCCGGACCGGCTGGATCTCGAGCGCGAGCAGAACCCGCACCTGGGTTTCGGGCACGGCGTCCACCACTGCGTCGGCGCGCAGTTGGCCCGCATGGAGTTGCAGGTCGCCGTAGCCACCGTCGTGACTCGACTGCCCGGACTGCGGCTCGCCGTACCGGAAGCCGAGCTGGAGTGGAAGCGGGGCATGTTGGTGCGGGGCCTGCTCGGCATGCCGGTGGCCTGGTGAGTGCCGCCTGGCGAATCGGGGTGGACACGCGCCGTTGCATCGGCACGAGCATCTGCGCCGGCACCGCGCCCGAGCACTTCCACCTGGTCGGCGGCCTGTCCGCGCCGCTGGCTGACGTCGTCGCCCCGGCCGACGTCATCCTCGACGCCGCCGACTCGTGCCCGGTGGAGGCGATCACGGTCCACGACGTCACCGACGACCGGCTGATCGCGCCGCAGGAGTAACCCGAGATCGAGCCCGGCCGTCTCGGCAAGGTGATCACCGACTTTCTGGAGTACGGCTGGCAAACCACCTTCGACACCACCCTCGGAGCCCTCGGCCTGTCCGAGTCATCACCACCGCAAGCCGTCGACGCCTGCCAACCGGCAGCGCCATGGCTGAAGCGGTAGCACAGCTCCGGCGCCGTACGCCTGCCGTGCGTCGGGCAAGCACGACGCGATCCCGTCGATCTCGGTGGCCGGAGGACTCGCCAGCACCTCACCCAGCGGCGACTGCCCGGTCAGCGGCCACGTCGACGATACTGTCGGCGTGGAGTACGTGTCCCGAGTGCCGCGACCGCCACTGGACGGGCTGATCGACGACCTTTACTACCTGGAGGGTGCGCCGCCGTACGCCCGGCTGACGCTTCCGGCAAGTCCGGCGGCGTTCCTCATCGTCAACCTTGGCGCACCGTTTCGCATCCGTGCCGGCACCGACATCGAGACCGCCGAGTACGCCGACGGCTGCGTGGTCACCACGCCCACCCGCGCGTTCGAATTCGGCTACCCACTCCGGACCCGGTCCGTCGGCGTGCACTTCAAGCCGTGGGGGCCGGCACCGTTCCTGCCGATGCCCGCGACGGAGCTGTGTGACCGGCCGGCGACCGTAGAGCAGGTGTGGGGGAGGCCCGCCACTGCCGAGCTGCGAGACCGGCTGGCCACGGCCGAGGGACCTCACGAGATGCTGACGCTGCTCGAGGGGGAGCTGATGCGACGGCTGAGCGATGCGGCCGGCCTGGGGCTGGTGCGACATACGAGCCGCATCATCGCCGCGACCAGCGGGGCGGTGGCGATCGACGACCTGAGGGTTTCCGCCGGTGTCAGCAGCACGCACCTGGCACAGCGATTCAAGGAGCTCATCGGCGTCACGCCGAAACGGTTGGCCCGCACCTACCGCTTCGCCGCCACAGTGCTCTCGATCAACCCCGCCGAACCGATCGACTGGGCCGACCTCGCCGGTGGCGCCGGCTACTTCGACCAGGCCCACTTCGGCCACGAGTTCCGGGCCTTCACCGGGCTCACACCGACCCGGTACGTCGAGGTCAGGCGGCGGTTCCTGCGCGAACATCCCGGCCACGTGCTGGATGGCTGGCCGCTGCCGACCGATTGATTTCTTACAAGAACGACAGCCCACGAAACTCTAACCTGAGGGCATCCCCAAGCAGAGGAGCGCGCTCATGGGCGGCGTCGTCATGTACGGCTCAGTGTCGGTGGACGGCTTCATCGCGGACGAGAACGACCAGCCCGGACCCCTGTTCGACTGGTTGACCAGCGGCGACGTCCCATTGGACGAGAGCGGCGTGTTGAAGGTGTCACAGACGTCCCACGACTACATCCGGCCGTACTGGGACCAGATCGGGGTGACGATCGCCGGCCGCCACGTCTTCGACATGACGGACGGCTGGGATGGAAAGCCTCCGAGCGGGATCGACCACGTGGTCGTCGTGACGCACCGGCCGAAGCCCGAGGGCTGGGACCCCGAGGCGCCGTTTCACTTCGTCGACGGCGTCACGGCAGCCGTGTCCAGGGCGCAGGAGCTCGCGGGTGACCGCGTCGTCGAGGTCGCCGCTGGCGACGTCGGCGGCCAGGCGCTCGCCGCCGGCCTGGTCGACGAGGTACGCATGGACGTCGTACCCGTGGTTTTCGGGTCCGGCAAGCGCTACTTCGGGTCGGTCCGCGCGCAGCACCTGTTGGAGGATCCTGACGTGGTGATTCAGGGCAACCGGGTGCTTCACCTGCGCTATCGGGTGCGCCGTTGACCGACCAGGGCGGGCTGCGTCGCCGCAACCCGCCCCGGATCTGATCAGAGTTGCCGGTAGTAGACAGCCACCGGCAGCGGCGTGCAGCCCAGTGCTTCGTACAGGGCTCGGGCGGGCGCATGGAATCCGTCCCCGCCCGTGCCGATCGTGACGACCTCGGCGCCGAGGTCCCGCATCGCGGCGAACGCATGCTCGCACAGCACGGTGCCCGTGCCGAGCCGGCGATGCGAGGCGGACACGGCGAGGATGGTGACGCTGGCGTTTCGGCGCTCAGGCTCGACCGTCCAGGCCACGTAGCCAGCGATGGCGCCGTTGATCTCGGCGACCGCGACGTACCGGTGCTTGGCGGGGTCGTGGAGCTCGGCAACCTGCTCGACGTAGTCGTCGCGCCACCTGCCGTGCTGGTTGGCGAAGACGGCCTCGCCCACGAGAGGGCGGAAGGAGTCTTCGTAGAACGGTCCGAACGTCTCGATGGTCAGTTCGGTGAGCTGGGCCAGGTCATGCTGCAGAAACGAGCGGATACGCATGAGAGTGCCTCTCGAGCTGAGATTCTGAAAGCCAACAAATCGGGCGTCAGATGGTCAGCCGGCGGCCGGAACGGCGGCGAGCCGACCCTCAGTGGCGCGTGCGCCAAGCGGCGAAGCAACTCATGGCAGGAATCCTACGGGGCGCCGCAACCGCATTCCTGGCACAGAGCGTCCGCCAAGGCCGCGGGAGACAGATCTCAGAGGGCAGCCGCCATCACATCGCGTGGACATCCGCCGGCCTCGCACCACAATCGACCCTCCGTCATAAGTCTCCGGCTGGTCAACGTCCTCGATCTCGTCCCAGTTGTCGATCCGGTCGAGGAAGTCCTCGCTGGCGTAGCCCGGTTCGCCCTCGGTCAGACAGTTACCGAAGACGTGAAGGACGTCGGTGAGGTTGCCGGCCCTGGGGGAGTATCCCAACGCCTCGACGATGAGCGCCCACCGCTGCGCGTCACGGTAGGAGACGGCTTTTCCACGAGGTTCGGGTGCGCGCAACTGCCGCCGAGCCTGCGGCGGATGAACCAGGCGCTCGTTCCGCAGGTGCGACCGGCCGTTCTCGCCGCAGGCCAGCAGGACCTCGTCCCAGGTACGCTGCCGTGGTGCAGATCGACTTGGTTGCGCTGATTGTCGACGAGTACGACCCCGCGATCGCGTTCTTCACCGACGTCCTCGGCTTCGACCTCGTCGAGGACTCCCCAGCACTGACCAATGACGGTCGAGCCAAGCGGTGGGTGGTCGTTCGGCCGCCGGGCGCTCAGACCGGGATCCTCCTCGCTCGCGGCGACGGAGAACACCAGCGCGCCGCAATCGGTAACCAGGTAGCCGGCCGAGTCGGGTTCTTCTTCCGCGTCGACGACTTCGACGCCGCTTATCGACGGATGGTCGAGGCCGATGTCACCTTCGTCCGGGAGCCGCGGACCGAGCCCTATGGCCGAGTCGCGGTCTTCCTCGACATCGCCGGCAACCGGTGGGACCTGCTCGGCGCCAATTGACGTCGCGCACCGACGATGTCGTCTGGTGTCGTCGGGTCAGGCTGGGCCGTTGACCAGCGGGTCGTGGACGCGGCCGAGGAACAGTGGTACGCCGGTGAGCCGGTCGTGGATGACGTACAGGAATGGCCGGTTGGCGAAGAACTGCGGCCCTTGCGGGATCGACGGCGGTCGGACGATGACGGCCGATGCGGCTGCCGCCTCGGTACCCTTCTCGTCCACCCCGATGAACGTCTCGTGCACCACGTCGTCGATGCACAGGGCGGGCTCGGTGCTCATGCGGGTGAAGTCGGCCTGTGACGTGAATGCCGTGGGCATGCCGAGGCTGCTCAGCGCGGCACCCAGCTCGGCCGGCAGGCGGAACGTCCACCGGGGCAGGCGCAGTTCGACGTCGGTGATCTGGAACCCGGCCAGCAACGCTCCCAGCCAGGTCGCGTCGAGGCTCGCCTCGACAGCGCTGAGATCGTCCCGGGTCGGCATGACGATGGCCATGGCAAGGCCGTCGCCCGCGTACGGCACGTCGACGGCGCGCCACCCGTCCCCCTCGAGGTAGCCCATTCTGTCGAACGGCCCGCGCATCATCGGGACGTCGACAACGGTTCCGTCATCCCTTGTGAAGGGTCCTACCGCCGTTGCCGCCGCGGTGAACGGGTACTTCCAGGCCGCCTTGAGGTAGATCGCGTTGGTCAGTATCAGGCTGGTGTTGGGGCTCACGGCGTCGGACTGCAACAGCTCCGGAATCTTCGCGTTGGTCCGATCGGACACCCAGGTGTTGATCTCCTGGCGGGCCACCTCCGGCGCGCCGCGGAAGTCGACCGGTCGCGGCGTGGCGCCGTAGTAGCCGGCCAGGGCGTCCCGGAACCGGGGCCGCAGACACAGATCGAGTCGTGTCCACAGCGCATTGGCCGTGGTCAGCCGGGGTTGCTTGACTCCGTCGCCGTCCTGGTAGCGGCCGGCGAGCGCCTGCTCGACGGTGTTGAGCCCGCTGTCGAGTGCGCGAGGGCGCGGATGCGGCGCGTGGAGCACAGTGTCCATCTCGCCTGCCGTGGTCGAGCCGGCGCCCGCCCTGGTCATCGCGAGCGCGATCGCGACCGAGTACGGCGCGCACACCACATTGTCGCCTGCCCGGGTCGATGCCACGGTGCGGTAGAGGTCGGCCGTGAAGCCGCGAACGGCGGTAGCGGCGGCCTGCATCGTGGCCGGGTCGGGTGGTACGCGGACCGCATTCGTCGCGGTGGACGGCGTGCCGGTCCAACGGAGATCACCTGGGACGGCGGTAAGGGCAGCGGCCGCAAGCGGGACCGCCCGAAGAAGAGATCGACGCGAGGCCATGTCTTGAGGTTAGAGCAGTCCCACGGAAACCCACCAGGCGTAAATCCAATTTCATCGAAACTCAGCTATGTCTGTCATTCGTACCGGTACTTCAGCGAGTCCGCCTCGGCCTTCTCGATGTCGGCAATCGTCAGCTCGGGCATTCGTAGCTGGGCCAGCGTCACCTCGGCCGAGGTCGGCTGGGCGTCCGCCGGCAGCCACTGCTCGGGCTTCCAGGCCCCGCTGCGCAACAGCGCCTTGGGGCAGTGTGGGTAGACCTCATCGATCCCCAGCACCAGCGCGCTGGCCGGTGGCTTGCCCACGGCGGTCAGCTGCGACAGCAGCTCGGGGCGAGTGGAGACGCAGGCCCGGCCGTTCACCCTGAGCGTCGTGGTACGCCCCGGAATGATGAACAGCAGCCCGGCCCGCCCCGTCGCGACGACGTTCTGCAGACTGTCCAGACGCTTGTTGCCGGTGGCGTCCGGTATTGCCACCGTTCGTGCGTCCAGGACGGCGACGAAGCCGGCGGGGCCGCCGCGCGGGGAGACGTCGCAGTTGCCAGTGGCGTCGACTGTGGCGACCAGGACCAGCGACGAACAGCCGATCAACCGCCGGGTCTGCTCGGTGAGTTCGGTCATCTGCTTCCGCACGGCCGCGTCACTGGGAAGTTCGTAGGCCCGGCGCAGCGCCTCCTGGTCGGGCACGGCGTCGAGGCGCAGCGAGTCGAAGGCACTGGCGGCAAGGACTGGCGTCATGCATCGACACTAATCGACCAAGCTGACCGGTCCAGCCATCGTCGCGGCGACGGCCTTGCCGAAATCATCTTAGTCATTAAGATAAACCGCATGGTGACATCGACGGACTTCTCGGTGGCGATCGCGGGCGCCGGCCTCTCCGGCCTCTGCCTCGCCCAGTACCTGATGCGCGCCGGCATCGACGTGCACGTCTACGAGCGGGATTCGGGCCCCTTCGTCCGGCGGCAGGGCTACCGGATCATTCTCGACCGGTACGGCATCGAGGCGCTGCGCGAGAGCCTGCCACGCTCGCTGTACAACCTGGCGCTGACCACCGGCGACGAGCCCGGCGGGCACCTACGCTTCACCGACGGCCGGCTGCGGGACGCGTTCACCATCACCTTCAAGGACGAGCCGCACGCGACCCGCCAGGTCGACCGGCTGACCCTGCGGTCGATCCTGCAGTCCGGGCTGAACGGGCGCATCCACTACGGCAAGGACGCCGTCGCGGTGGACAGTGGCGACCCGGCACGGCCGCGGCTGCTGTTCACCGACGGCGGGGCCGCGGCGGCAACCGTCGTCGTGGGCGCGGACGGCGTCGGCTCGGCGCTGCGCGCGCAGATCATGCCGGACGCGGACCCCGCGAACACCCCGATGGCGGGCATCTACGGCCGGTCACCCCTGCGGCGCAACGGCGAGAGCGTCATCCCGGACGCGCTGCGTACCAGCGGGGTCCTGGCCATCGCCGACCAGCCGGGCCGCGCCTTCTTCTTCACCTCCATGCGGTTCGGCGAGAGCCCGCCGGAGGCGTTCGCGCGCCTGGCCCCGGGCAGTTATGCGCCCACCGGCGACGACTACGTCATGTGGGGACTGTTGCTCCGGCAGGAGGAGGTGCCCGTGGGCATCCGGGGCGACCTGCTGGCGCTGTGGCGACTGGCCTCCCGGATGAGCATGGACTTCCACACGGTCATCCGGCGGCTGGTCGGCACGGCCGAGCTGGACGCCACGGTGCTCAACCTCTTCGCCACCGGCCAGCGTCCGCGCCGGTGGGCAGTGCCCCGGGCGACGATGATGGGCGACGCCGTGCACGTCATGCCGCCGTTCGGCGCTCACGGCGGCAACACCGCGCTGCGCGATGCCGCCCTGCTCGGCCGCAGGCTGGTCGAGGCCCAGGCCAGCGGCACGCCGGTGGAGGCGGCGATAGCCAGCTACCAGGACGAGATGGTGCCCTACGCCTTCCGCGCCGTCGACAGCGCCGCCAGGCTGATGCGCCGCCTCACCGGGGGAGCGGCCGCACCCCACTGGGTGCTGACCCGCGTGCTACCTCGGCTGCACCGGGTCACCGTCCCGGAGGGATGATTGCGGGCATGTCCCACCAGCCGGCCCGTGCGTCCGTGATCGACGACCTCATGCGCGCCGGACGGGAGACGTCGCGGCTGTCCATGGTGTTCCGGTACGCCATCGCGGAGCGGCTGGGTCTCACCGTGAGCGATCTGGAGTGCCTCGATTACCTGGCGGACGTCGGGTCCGCCAGCGCTGGGCAGGTCGCCGAGCGGACCAACCTCACCACCGGGGCCGTGACCAGCATGCTCCGCCGGCTCCAGCAGGCGGGCTACGTGACGGCCGAGCGCGATCCGGCGGACCGGCGGCGGTTGATCGTCGCCCTGCGGCCGGAGCGGATGGCCGAGTTGCAGCGACCGTACGAGCGGTTCGCCGAGCGGGCGGAGCGGCTCGTCGAGGGCTACAGCGTCGAGGAGGTCGCGCTCCTGGTCCGGCACTACTACCGGATGCAGGCGATGTACCTCGCCGAGTTGGACAGCCTCCGCGGTGGCAACACCGCGCAGCGAACCGCCTGAGCCGGCGTCGCGGCTGATGCGCCGCTGGCGACGCTGGAGGCCTCCCACCCGTGATCGTGTCGGGAACCCACAGGGTGACAGTGTTGCCGCTGGCGAAAGGCGGTGAAACGTCGGCATTGGCGCGTGGTGAACGACGGGTATCCCGCGCGGGGGTCCTGCGTCGATCATTGCCCGAGGATAGATATGAGTCACTCTCACCTCCTGGCGGAACGCCCGGGCGCGGAGGGCGAGACGTCGGCACCGGAAGCCGGGCGTGACCGAACGGCCCGACTCCGCGTCCCCGGAGGATCGCCATGCCCCGTCCCGCTGTCCGTAACCGGCTCGCGGCGTTCACCGCAGCCCTCCTGACCGCGAGCGTCCTGACGGTGACCCCGCCGTCACCGGCGCTGGCCGCCACGACGTTCGCCGCCAACGACTACTGCCTCGGCCAGTGCGCCGACATCCTGCCCCCTGGGCAGAACGGCAACGCCACGCTGGTCGCCATCCTGGCGCACCAGGCGCTCGGCACCCGTCCGGCGCACTCCAGCGACCAGCTCGACGAGTACGCGAACCTGGTCTACAACTACGCCGGGCTGACCGACGAACAGATCGCCCACTTCTACAACGACGCCTCGTTCGGTGTCCCGGCCGCACAGGTGGAGAGCACCGTCTCACCGCGCGCGGACGTCACCATCGTGCGGGACAAGGCCACCGGCGTCCCGCACGTCACCGGCACCACCCGCGCCGGCACCATGTTCGGCGCCGGCTACGCCGGGGCACAGGACCGGCTCTGGGTGATGGACCTGCTGCGGCACGTCGGCCGCGGCAACGTCACCTCGTTCGCCGGCGGCGCCCCTGGCAACCGTGAGCTGGAGCAGAGCGTCTGGGCCAACTCGCCGTACACCGAGGCGGACCTCCAGGCCCAGGTGGACGCGCTGCGCACCAAGGGCGCCCGTGGCCAGCAGCTCTACACCGACGTGGTCGACTACATCGCTGGCATCAACGCCTACATCGACAGGTCGATCGCCGAGGACAACTACCCGGGTGAGTACGTGCTCGCCGGCGCCGGTAAGCCGAAGCACTTCACCATGACCGATTTGATCGCCACCGCCGGCGTGATCGGCGGACTCTTCGGCGGGGGCGGCGGCAGCGAGATCCAGTCCGCGCTGGTCCGGGTGGCCGCCCGCGCCAAGTACGGCGCGACCGAGGGCGACCGGGTGTGGGCGGCCTTCCGCTCGCAGAACGACCCGGAGGCCGTGCTCACCCTGCACGACGGGCAGAGCTTCCCGTACGGGGCGACGTCGCCCGGCGCGACCAGCGCGGTGCTCCCCGACGCCGGCTCGGTGGTCGCCGAACCCCTGGCCTACGACGCCACCGGCGGGGCCGCCGCCCGCACCGGCGCCAGCACCGCCACCAAGGAACTGCTCGGCGGCCTGGCCAACCTGCGCGCGCACGGCATGTCCAACGCGGTGGTGGTCTCCGGACGGCACACCACCACCGGCAACCCGGTGGCCGTGTTCGGGCCGCAGACCGGCTACTTCGCGCCGCAGTTGCTGATGCTCCAGGAGTTGCAGGGCCCGGGCATCAGCGCTCGGGGCGCCGCGTTCGCCGGGCTCAACCTCTACGTGCTGCTCGGCCGGGGCCAGGACTACGCGTGGAGCGCTACCTCCGCCTCCCAGGACCTCACCGACACGTACGCGGTGCCGCTGTGCACCACCGACGGCAGCGCCCCGACGCTGCGCACCAACCGCTACCTCTACCACGGGCAGTGCCTCGCCATGGAGGCGCTGGAGCAGCGCAACTCCTGGACGCCGACGCTGGCCGACTCCACCCCGGCCGGCTCGTACACACTGCGCGCGCTGCGCACCAAGTACGGGCTGGTGGCCCACCGGGGCCTGGTGAACGGGCAGCCGACGGCGTTCACCAAACTGCGCTCGACCTACCGGCACGAGGCTGACTCGGCGATCGGCTTCCAGGCGTTCAACGACCCGTCGGCGATGGGCAGCGCCGCGGCCTTCCAGGCGTCCGCGGCCGATGTCGGGTACGCGTTCAACTGGTTCTACGTCAACTCGACCGAGGCGGCGTACTACAACTCCGGCTCGAACCCGGTCCGTCCGGCCACCGCCGACCCGAACCTGCCCACCAGGGCGGACCCGGCGTACGAGTGGGCCGGCTGGAACCCGGACACCAACGACGCCACCTACACCCCGGCGTCGGCGCATCCGCAGTCGGTCAACCAGGACTACTACGTCAGCTGGAACAACAAGCAGGCGCGGGACTTCGGGGCGGCGGACGGCAACTTCAGCTTCGGCTCCGTACACCGGGCTCAGCTGCTCGACGGCCCGGTGCGCGCCGCGATCGCCCAGCGCAAGCTCGGCCGCGCCGACGTCGTCACGATCACGGCGGATGCGGCGGTGACCGACCTGCGCGGCCAGCAGGTCCTCGGCGACCTGCTGCGGGTGCTGGACAGCACGCCGGTCACCGCTCCGGCGCTGGTCGACGCGGTGGGCAAGCTGCGCGCCTGGCAGCAGGCCGGGACCCGCCGGGTGGAGACGTCACCCGGCTCGAAGGTCTACCAGCACGCCGACGCCATCCGGATCTTCGACGCCTGGTGGCCGCTGCTGGCCTCGGCGCAGTTCCGCCCCGGCCTCGGGCCGGATCTCTACGCCGCGCTGGTCGACGCCATCGAGGTGAACGAGGCGCCGTCGGGCGGCCAGAACGGGGGGCGCGACGGCGCCGTGAGCTGGGCGTTGCAGGGTCAGGCGCACAAGGGCTCGTCGTTCCAGCACGGCTGGTGGGGTTACGTCGACAAGGACCTGCGGACCGTGCTCGGCGACCCGGTGGCCGGTGGGCTGGGCCGCGCGTACTGCGGCAACGGCAACCTCGCCGCGTGCCGGCAGGCGCTGCTCGACGCGCTCGGCCAGGCCGCCGTGGTGCCGGTCACCACTGTCTACCCGGGTGACAAGTCCTGCGGTGCCGGCGACCAGTGGTGTGCCGACTCGATCGCCCAGTCCGGGCTCGGCGGCATCACCCACCCGGTGATCGCCTGGCAGAACCGCCCCACCTACCAGCAGGTCGTCTCGTTCCCGGCGCGCCGGGGCGACGACGTCACCAACCTGGCGCAGGGCCGCCCGGCCACCGCGTCGAGCACACAGTTCCTGACCGGCCACACCCCGGGCAAGGCGGTCGACGGCAGCCTCGGCAGCCGGTGGGCGAGCAGCTACAACGACAACCAGTGGCTCCGGGTCGACCTCGGCGCGGCCCGCAGCGTCAACCGGGCGGTGCTGCGGTGGGAGTCCGCTCACGCCACCTCGTACCGGATCGAGGTCTCCGGCGACGGCAATTCATGGACGCCGGTGTTCGCCACTACCGCCGGCAACGGCGGCGTCGACAACGCCACCTTCGCCCCGGTCACCGCCCGCTACGTGCGGGTGTACGGGGTCAAGCGGGCCACCTCGTACGGGTTCTCGCTCTACGAATTCGAGCTGTACGGAAAGTGACAGTGCCGGGAGGGGTCGGCGGGAATCACTCGCCGGCCCTTTCGGTGCACAGCGGGGCCCTAGCGCGTCGGGTCCTCGGACGGCGGCACCAGGAACGATCTGATGTGTTCCAGCGCCATGTCCAGAGCGACTTCCATGGGAGCGACGTCGTGTGCGGCGTTCGCCAGCAGGTAGCCGCCCTGCAGAGCGGCCATCAATCCCGTGGCCAATTTCTCCGGGTCGGCGTCCTGGCGCAGTAGGCCGCTGTCGCGCATCCGGTGCAGACCATCACTGATCAGCTTTTCCCATGCCGCGAACGTCTCCGACAGGGACGATCGAGCCTGCTCATCTTGATCAGACAGCTCCAGAGTCATCGACCCGAGGCCGCACCCGTACTTGCCGTTGTTCAGCGAGTTGGCCTGGACCAGCGCGTTACGCCACCGGACCAGCCCTGAGAACGATCTGAGTCGTTCGAGCCCCGCGCGTTCACGCTGAAGCACGAGCGCGCCTCGATGTTTGACCAAGGCGCGCACGAGTTCCTGCTTGTCGGCGAAGTGGTGGTAGAGCTGAGACTTGCTCGTCTGGCTTGCCTCGCGGATGTCGTCGAGGGTCGTCGCGTTCACTCCGCGCACGAGCATGAGCCGGTTCGCTGCCTCGAGGATCCGCTCTCGCGTCGCGATGCCCCGTTGACTGATCCGCCGCCTGTTCGTCGGCGCAGCCAGCTGCTCGTCGCTCATCTGTCAAGTCTATCCAGCGCACCAGATGATCTAGAGAGAATGGGACCTCGGAGTCCATGTCCCGACGGCTAGGTGGACGGCGTACCCACTATTGCTGGATCGTCGTGGCACGAGTTTTCCTGGACTGTCTGGTCCGCAAAAGATTGCTCGGAGGGGCCACCTCGGCCCGGACCGGCGCGCGGACCGGGGTCCGCGCGCCGGAGGTGTCAGGCCGTCGCCCGCTTCGGAAGCTTCCACCCGGGCCGGGGGAAGTGGCAGGTGTATCCGTTGGGGTAGGTCTGCAGGTAGTTCTGGTGCTCAGGCTCAGCTTCCCAGAAGTCGCCTGCCGCCGTGACCTCGGTAACGACAGTGCCGGGCCACAGGCCCGAGGCGTCGACGTCGGCGATGGTGTCCTCGGCGACCCGCTTCTGCTCGTCGCTGGTGTAGAAGATCGCCGAGCGGTAGCTGATGCCGATGTCGTTACCTTGGCGGTTCTTCGTCGACGGGTCGTGGATCTGGAAGAAGAACTCGAGCAGCGCGCGGAAGTCGGTCTTGTCGGTGTCGTAGACGACCTCGATGGACTCCGCGTGGGTGCCGTGGTTGCGGTAGGTGGCGTTCGGGACGTCGCCGCCGCTGTAGCCGACGCGCGTGGACACGATGCCGGGCTGGCGGCGGAACAACTCCTCCATGCCCCAGAAGCAGCCGCCGGCGAGGATTGCCTTTTCGGTGTTCACGTCGTCTCCTTGCCTGTCGTCGTGCCAGCCCACCTGGACACGTAGGTACAGACGCTCTCCTGGTCGGTCATATTCCCGCACCCTCGATTCTATCTGGACTCTTGAGTCCAGGAACGATCCTGTCCAGCCGTGCCAGGCGCCCGCGCCGCTGATGAGGTTGAACTGGCATTTCCTGCTCGGCCACAGCAGTAACCCCGCGCCCCAATAGTGGACTTGACAGACCAGTTTTACCGTAGCTAGGTTCGGGATGACCGACGGGCGGCTCCGGTAGCGACGAGGAGCCCGACTTACCCGTCGGCGTCAGTTCGACACACGTCCCCGCCCCTCTCGGCGATGTCCTCGCGCCCCAACCACTGCCGATCAGCGTGGTGTGCACGGCGCTGAGGCTTGGCGCCGTCAATGCGGGGAACGGACATGCGCTCCTCGTGCCAGTGCAGACGAGGGCTGGATGCAGGGAGATATCTGATGAAGGCGATAGTGGTGACGGACGAGGCTGCGGGAACGGCCGGGATGACGCTGGTGGAGCGGCCTGAGCCGGAACCGGCACTCAACGACGTCGTCGTTCAGGTTCACGCGTCGGGGTTCGTCCCGACCGAGATGGCGTGGCCCTCGACCTGGACCGATCGCCTCGGCCGTGACCGGACTCCGTCGATACCCGGGCACGAGCTGGCCGGGGTGGTCAGCGCTCTCGGGTATGGCACCACGGGGCTGTCGGTGGGACAGCGGGTGTTCGGCCTGACGGACTGGACCCGCGACGGCACCCTGGCGGAATACGTGGCCGTCGAGGCGCGCAACCTCGCGCCGCTGCCCGGCGACGTCGACTTCACTGTGGGAGCGAGCCTGCCGATCTCTGGCCTGACCGCCTGGCAGGGGTTGTTCGAGCACGGCCGCCTGCAGGCGGGGCAGAGCGTCCTCGTGCACGGCGCGGCCGGCGCAGTCGGGTCGATGGTGACGCAGCTCGCCCGGGAGTTCGGCGCCTACGTCATCGGCACCGGGCGCGCCGCCGACCGTCAGAGGGCGCTCGACTTCGGCGCACACGAGTTCGTCGACCTCGGCAACGAGGCAGTGGAAGACGTCGGTGGGGTCGACCTGGTTTTCGACGTCATCGGCGGTGACATCGGGAAGCGATCGGCAGGCCTGATTCGAGCCGGAGGAACACTGGTGTCCGTTGTCGGACCGTCCGAGGCGCGGCCGACGGGCGGCCTGGCGATAGATTTCGTCGTGATGCCCGATCGCACCCAACTGGGGGAAATCGTCCAGCGGGTACGGGACGGGCGACTGCGGACGAACATCGGCAACGTCGCAGACCTCGACGACGCCGTCGCCGCTCTCAACCCGACCAAGCGGATCACCGGAAAGACGATCATCCGCGCTCGCTCCTAGGTTCGGGCACAGCGACAGTCGGGTCAGCGCCTCGCCACCACTCCGCTTGCCGGCGCCGGCTCCCCGGCCGTACGAGTGCAACTGCTCCGGTGAAGCGATCGTCGAGCGGCTGACGCGGGTGCGGTCAGTTGTTGTTCGCCGATGTTGGCCGTCTGCCACTGAACGGGGTGGCACCCTGAGCACGTGGACTGGGCAGTGAGCCGGGGGAAGCTGGCATCGGGACTACGGTGAGCGGCCTCTGATGCGTACCGCGTTGATCGTAGTGGCCGCGCTGGCGACGGCGGTGGTCGTGGACCTGGTCTCTGGCATGGTCGTCCGCCGGGTAGCCCGCGGCCGTTACCGGTGGCTGCTGGAGCCCCTGCGGCATGCCTGCCGCCGCCCGGCGGCGGCGCTGCTGCTGGTCGGGGCGCTGTACTACGCGCTGCCGTTGGGTCCGGCCGAATGGCAGCCTCATCTGCGGCACGTCGCCCGGGTGGCGTTGGTGATATCCGGGGCATGGTTGGTGAACAAGGCGTTGCACGTGGCCGAGGCGGTCGCGTTCAGTCGACTGCCTGGTGACGCGGTCGCCAGCCGGCGGGTCCGGCGGGCCCGGACGCAGATTCGGCCCATGCGGCGGCTCACGGTCGCCGTGGTCACGATCGTCGCGATCGGCCTGATCCTCATCACCTTCCGGCCGGTACGCCTCTTCGGCGTCTCCGTGCTGACGTCGGCGGGCGTGGTCGGCGCGTTGATCGGCCTCTCGGCCCGTACCGCGCTCGGCAACGCGTTCGCCGGTGTCCAGGTCGCCTTCGCCGACGGCCTGCACGTCGGCGACGTGCTGGTGGTGGACGGCGAATGGGGCCGAGTTGAGGAGGTGAAGCTGACCAACGTGGTGATCCGGCTCTGGGACGAGCGGATGCTCATCCTGCCGACCACGTACTTCACCGAGCGGCCGTTCCAGAACTGGACCCGGAACGAGTCCCGGGTTGTCGGCAAGATCCAGATTCATGTCGACCACACCGCCGACCTGGACGACCTGCGCCGGGAGGCGCGCCGGCTGGTCGAGTCCTCACCGCTGTGGGATCGCGACCAGTGGGTGCTCCAGATGGTCGACTCCACTCCACAGACAGCGGTCATCCAGGTGCAGGCCTCGGCCGCCGACGGCGCCAGCGCCTGGGACCTGCGCTGCGATCTGCGCGAAGGGCTGGTCAGCTACCTTCGCGACCATCATCCGCAGTGGTTGCCCCGCACCCGCGGTCAGTATCAGCCTTGAGTAGGGCGGGCCCGACGGCCCGCTTACCTCCCGCCGCGGGACTGCCCGCTCTTCTCGTCCCGCCAGCCATCGGGTTGCGGGTGATAGCCGTAAGCGGCGGCCCGAACCGTCTCCTCGTTCTCGAGCCCGGAGCCGATCGCGCCGCCGACGGTGGCCAGCGAGCTGGTGATCCAGGCGAGCGTCAGATAGTCGGTGACGTCGACCGGCCGCTGCAAGGTCTGTTCCAGGACTGATGTGTCGATCAGCAGCGCCGCGACGAGCACCGTTCCCACGAACAACACCACGTAGGACAGCACCGTGGCCAGAGTGAGGGTGAGGATCGTACCCAGGTTGAACAGCCGTGCCAGCTCGGTCGGCGTCTCGCGGCTCGGTTTCTCCCACAGGTCGTGCGCGACGATCAACCAGGCCACCAACGCTGTCAGCCCGAGCACCATGATCACGGCGAGCCGCAGTCCGCCGAGCGCAGCGCCCATCTGCCAGATGGTGTCCGTGGTGAGTGCGAACGCGGCAGTGCCGAACGCGCCCACCAGCAGCTTCGACAGGCCCAGCAGGGCTCGCCCCGGACGGTTGGCGCGAACCATGCCGATCAACAGCCGTAACCGGCCGATGAGCCGCGAGGCGACGTAGCGCCGCTCACCGGTGTCGGCCTCGCCGACGACCCGGTGGACGGCGGGAACCCGGCTTGCCGTCTCGGCCGGTGCCCAGCCGCCAGGCGGCACTCGCTGGTCGGTTGCGTCGGTCAGCAGCCGGCTCACCAGATCCGGAACGGCTGCGCGGGCCGCTCGCAGCTGGTGCAGTCCCAGCGCGGGCAGGGACACCACAGCGACTCGACGCCGAGCGGAGGTCTGCGCGACCAGCGGCACCCGCTCGGCATGCAGCGGCAGGTCGGTCAGGCAGACGGCGACGTCCCACTGGTCGTCGGCACGCCGTTGGGCGAGATCATCGAGTAGCGCCTCAACGCCGCCGTCGCGGCGCGGCGCCACGTCGCCCCAGCCTTCCCGGACGATCCACCGCACGTCCGCGTTCACCCGCTCGGCGAGCCCGCTGGTCAGCTCGGCGGTGAGCCGCGCGGCCACCCGGGCCGGGTGGTCCGGCGGGGTTGCCACCAGTCCGACGACGATCTCCGGGCGGTCCTGTTCACTCTGCGTCATCGGTGCTCCTCACCGGTAGCCAGGCTCGGCCGCTGACGGCGAACAAACCGGGGCCTCAGGCGCCGTCGCGGCGGCTCCCGTGTCGACTGAGGTAGCGGTACCGCCAGGCCGCCGGGAGGAGCACCCGACCAGCCCGTACAGCGCCACCGCGAACCGCACTCGTCGAACCGGGCACCCCGCCCACGCAGCCTAAGAGACCGCCCCGATCGGTGCAGCGGATTCAGTTGAAGGGCTCCGCCGCCGCCACCACCGCCCGCCTCGCTCGCCGAACTGATGCGCCTGGCCCATGGGCCACCTGCGGCCCGATGTGGTCCTGGACGACCTTGTCCTCATGCTGATGGCCAACGGTGGCCTGATCGGCACCCAGCAGTGTGCCGCTGAGGCCGGCGGGGGGAGACCACCGGACAATGGGGCGATGAAGCGAGACGTGAGCCTGATGCGGTTGACTGGTACGCGCGCCAACGGCGCGGTGGCGACGGGCGCGGCGGCTACCGGCGCCAGGGCTGCGGGGGCGGCGTCGCTCGGTGCCCTCGCCGTGGGGGCGCTGGCTGTGGGAGCCGTGGCCGTCGGGGCGCTGGTCATCGGGCGGCTGGCGATCCGCCGGGCGGTCGTGCGGGAGTTGCGCGTCGGCCGGTTGGAGATCGACGAGTTGGTGGTGCACAGCCGGCCCACTGCCGAGGGATGACCCACGGACGGGGTGGACAGCCGGTCGGCTGCCCACCCCTGGCATCGGGTCAGTAGCGACGCAGGACGCGCTTGTCCGCGTCCAGGTGGCGGTCGAGTTTGATCACGATGAACTCGTTGTTGTCCGCCTGTCCGGCCGTCCGGCCCGCCGATGACGGGAAGTTGTTGTCGTTCAGGACGGCGAGCGTGCGGTCGTCGAGGATTACCACGTCCTCGATCGTCTGGAACGGGAATGTGAACGGGTCACCGAACCCGCCGACGTGCCGAGGGTTGCCGATTGCCATCAGGTCGGCGACCAGCGTCTTGTCGAGCAGTCCGTCGCGGTTCCGGTCGCGCTTGTCGGCGAGATAGATCTTCTTGACCTTTGCCGTCTCGCCCTGGCCGTTGTCGCGTTCGATGATCAGGAAGCGGTCGCGATCGACCATGATGGCGTCACCGATCGCGTGAGCGGGAGAGTCGAGCGCGTAGGCCCAGCGCCGGCCGGTGTAGGTGTTGGTCCGGGTGTCGAACTCGTTCAGCCGGAGGGTGCCGGCCGGGTCCCCAGTGGTCGTGCCCTCGAGCAGCGGGTAGAGCGTGCGACCGTCTGGCGACTGGGCCATGCCCTCGAAGCCCTTGCTGCTGGCGAGGTTGGCCGGGGTCGCACCGCGGCCTGGGTTCTCGGGGGCGAACACCCCGGGCAGCGGCACCGGTGCCTGTAGCAAGCGGCCCGCCCGGTCGAAGTGCAGCAGGTACGGACCGAACTCGTCACCGAGCCAGTACGTGCCATCCGCCGTCCGGGTGATCGACTCGACGTCGAAGTCGGCTCCGGTGAGCACGCGGTCGGCACGAGTGAGCGGGAAGCGCACCTTGCCATACGGGTCGGTCAGGTTGATGCCACCGAGCACGTCCACGGCGCCGCTGCCGAAGTCGGGCGCGACCCGCTGAACGCGCAGCACGAAGTCGGCACTGTTGGCCTTGTTGCCGAAGCCGTTGTCGGACAACACGTCGAAGGTGCCGTCGGTGTTGCGCAGGACGCCGCTGAACCCCTGGATCGGTTGGTCGGCGAACGGCGGGGTGATCCCATTGACGGGGGCACTGCCGAGCGACGAGCCGGACGGTTCGCTGCCGGGAACGAAGGTTGCCGCTGGCAGCGCGGCGAACCTCAACAACTCGGCCTGGCCCCACGTGTTCCGCTCGGCCGCGGCCGCTGTCGCGGCGCCCGGCAGCGTCAGGGTCAGGGCGACCACCGCAGCGGTCAGTCCCACCCGCTTGCTTACTGCCATCAATCCTCATCTCTCCACGTACGAGCAGGGTGTTCTCGGTCCGCTGGCACCGTAGAGCGACGTGGTGAATTCGAACTGGCCACAGGGGAATGCGCGCTCAAACCGTGCTGTCACTTTGCCGGCGAATGCCGCACGGCTGTCAGCCGCACCCGGGGGTACCGGCGGACGGTGAGCACCCCGGCGCTCGCCACCAGCGTCCCCGCCAGGAGGTACGTCCAGCGGTCGTGAGCCGCGCCCCAGCCGTCGCCCACGCCGACGAGTAGTGCCACCGGGGTCGGCAGCAGTGCCACCACCGCCATCCCGAGCAGCAGCATCGGCGCGGCGAGTGGACTGCCGATCCCGCGCGGCGAACGCCGCCAGCCGATTGCCGACGCGAGGAACGCGACCGCCGCGACGGTCGCGGCCTCACGGGTCAGGTCCGTGTACGGCAGCGATGCCGTTTCTGGCCCGGACCGTGTCACCAGCAGCGCTGCCGCCCAGCACGCACCGCCGACGACCGCGGCGAGGGCCGCTCGGATCAGCGCGCCGAGCCAGGCCGGAACCGGCACGGTCTCCGTGGTCGGCTTCGCCGGGTCGTCGAGCGTGAACGTGACGCCGAGGCCGACGCAGGCCATCACCAACCGCAGCAACGTGAGGTGCTCGTCGGGAGGCAGGACCGACCCGGTCACGGCCGGTGGGGTCACGATCGCCGCGCCGACGACCCCGGCCGCCAGCAGCGGCGAGATGCGCGTCGCCCGCAGCGTCGGCCAGAGCAGCGCCGCCGCCGTCCGCAGTCGCCCGGCCCGCCGCCGCGCGGGCCCACCGGCCGCTGGCCCCGACGCGCTGACGGCGGGCACGTCGCTCACGGGACGCACGGCGGCGCCTCGTCGTCCGGCGCGAGCGGCTGGATCGGCACCCCGAAGATGGCGCCGAAACGCTCCAACGGTGTGTCGGGCGCCGTCAGCTCGGCCCAGTGCCGCTCGACGAGTGGTGGCACCTCGTCGGACTGCCGTTTCAGCAACTCCAACGCCGGTGCCGCCGCCCGGTCGGGTGCCAGGATGCCGTACAAGCCCGATATGTCGCTGAAGACGAGCGCACCGGTGCTCGTCTCGTCCAGCGAACGCATCCCGGCCAGGGTGGTCGGCGACGCCTGCCCGACCAGCCACACCAGGAGCGCCGCCCGCGCCCCGCAGAGGAAGTTCCCCCCGTCGTACGCCTTCGCGGCCATCAGCCGGTAGGCAACCTCGGCGGCCAGGGCGGCCGCTGCCCGATCGTCGCCCCACGCGGTGTCGACCCGGACCGCCTCCGGGGTGCCCGCCGCCGCGTCCTCGACCTTCCAAGCGGCCACCGCCTGCATGGCCTCGGCGACGGACCCGGAACCCCCGGCCGAGATCTCCTCGGCGAGGGCCCGCTGCCGCACCGCGAGCGGTGGCCCGGACGAGGCGGCGCTGTCCGGCACGACCGCGCGTACGGCGGTGACCACCGACTCCCACCCGGGAACGAACCCGTCGAACCCGTCGAAGTAGCAGTAGGTGACGTCGCTTCGCATGGTGCACGACTGGATGCTCGCCGGCCGGTCTCTGACGGTCGCGCGGGCCACCGCGATGTCGGGGTCGGGTCGCGACTGGGCCAGCCCGCCGCCGACGGTGAGGATCAGCCCGACGGCGAGCCCGGCCGCGACGACCGACCGCCGTGCGTGGGCCCGAGCCACGGCGGCCGCGACGAGCAGCACGGTGATCCCGAGCAGGTAGACCAGGTGCCGGGCCGCGGGCCGGTCGGAGACACCGGCGGGCACCGGAGCCGGGAACTCACTGATGTAGACCGGAAACAGGAAGCGCCAGCCGGTCCCGATGAGCATCAGGGTGGTCACCAT
>NZ_JAPENH010000003.1:0-19031 GCF_026342155.1 Micromonospora sp. NBC_00362 | reverse complement strand
AGACATAAGCCATCGCTGATAACGTCTGTTCGCCTGCCAAGTGCCGGCATCTGACTCGGGAGGAACTAGTTTCTCGAAGGGATCAGCATGACCAGCGACACGGAGAAACACGAGATCGCGTACCAGTTCGAGGATTCCTTGAAGCTGGGCAACAGAGACATGCTCCAGGCCATTGTTGCAGATGACGTCATTATGACAATGCCTGGAAATAGCAGAGTATCAGGTGAGTGGCGTGGCATCGACGGTTTAACTGAGTTGATGAACCTGCTGCGGCAGTCCGGCATGAGGGCGGAAATCGAAGCGATCACCTATGGCCTGAATAGCGTAGCCCTACGCCTTCATAACACGGGAATTCGGGGCGATAGGCATTTGGACCAACTGGTCGTGGTTGCACTTTTTCTTAGAGGCCGGAGAATTATTCGAGTTGACTCTCACATGTCGGACTTGGAAAACTTCAACGCGTTCTTCGGATCAGTTGACACATTCACCTCTGGTCAATAACCGTCATAAAAATTGCCGAACGTCATCATTGTTCCTTCAGAGCCTCACCGGCACCGACGCAGAGGACCTTAATGTCGCTTGGTCAATCCCCGTAGAAGGTGGCGGGGGTTTAGATCGGACAGCATCCCCAAGTCCGGATTCACCGCGTCGGCCATCGGCGTGGCGGATCGCAGTTCGATCGCCGGACCGGCCGTTCGTCGATGAGTTGACTGAGCGCGTAGATCGTGGCGATGATGTGCACCCAGGGCGGCTTGCGCGACGGACATGTCCAACTGCCGTCAATTTCCTCCACGGAGGCCGCAATGCCGATCGTGTGACACCTGAGGTTGGCCTCGAGAGCGTCGGGTAAATCCCCTGCGGCCATCCCCCGCTGCTGCGCGGCAGCCTTGTTAATCAAATGTCGTACCTGGGTCTGCTGTCGCGTCCAGTGAACCTTGTGGAGTCCGGACTCACTCTGTGGATGATCTTGTGGGGTCCGGATGTACCTTGTGGGGCGCGCATGAGCAGGCATCGACGATGGTGCGGAATCCCTCGGCGTGAATGTCGATCTTCCGGGCGAGTCGGCGGCGGTGCCGGCTCGCCAACCGGGTACGGGTGCCGGCTGGGCGGTCGTGCAGTGTCAACGTCCGGCTGACCGCTGAGGAACTGCGTGACGTGGCGGCGGCAACGGTCCGAGCCGGTCCGAGCTGGCGCGGGTGCAGCGGGATCTGTTCGCCGCCCGCACGGCGCTGGCCTGTGCCGCCGATGCGTTCGACGTTGGGCGGGCTTTGTCGACCGGGGGTGACGTCGCGGCTTGCGCTGCGGTGGTGGCGCGGCTGGACGCGGTGGCCGAGCGGCTGCACGGGCTCCTTCGTCGGGTCTCGGCGTGATCCCGAGGGGTCCGGCCGCGTGGCGCGGACGTGCGCGAGGTGCTGCGGTATTTGCTGGGGCCTGGCGAGTACGGCGAGCACCGGGATCAGCGGGTGGTGGCAGCGTGGGCGGCGGCCGCGGTCGGCGGAGTGCCCGGTCTGCCATCGGCGTCGTCGCCCGGCGCGGCGGGCCGGCTGGCTGGCTGGCTGGTCTGCTGGAACAGCCGGTTATTGCTGGGGTTAACCCGCCGGCCAAGCCAGTGTGGCATTGCTTGGTGCACAACCACCCGGACGATCCGGTGCTGTTCGACGAGCAGTGGGCGCAGGTCGCGGCCGCGTTCCTTGACGGGGTCGGGTTCGCCCCCGTCGGGGATCTGGCCGCGGTGCGGATGGATGGCGGTGCGTCACGGCGACGACCACGTTCACCTGGTCGCCACGCTGGTACGCCAGGACGGCCACACTGTCTGGCCACGCCACGTTTACCGCCGCTGCCAGAGCGTGGCCCGGGAGATTGAGGAACGCCTCGGGCTGGCCGGGCACCCGGACGCCGGCCGCGTCGGGGGTCAGGCATGGGTGAGGCGACGTTGCGGCCAGTGTCGGGCGGGGTGGTCGGTGACCCGCTCGGCGAGTTCGAGGTCGGCTACGTCGGCCTCGACGACATCGAGCACCGCATGCCGCTGACAGACGCCTGGTCGGTCCGATTCGAGCGGTGCTACCCGGCCCGGCGGTTTCCCCAGTACAAGGGGCAGAAGCACTTCCCCGTCCGGTGGTGGACGGAGACGATGGGTCATCACGTCGGGTACGAGCCATGGCTGGAACGCGACCACCTGATGCTGCTGGACTTCGACCCGGCCGTGGTCGCAGTGGCCTCCTAACCGTTCTGGCTGTTCTGGCTGTTCGGGGCGAACGAGCAGGGCAAGGTCCGCTCGCACGCCCCGGACTACTTCGCCCGGCTGGCCGACGGCGGCGCCCGTGTGGTCGACTTCCGCCCGCTCGAGAGGATCAAACCGAAAGATGCCGTGAAGTTCGCCCGGACTCGGACGGCCTGCGAGCAGTTCGGCTGGGACGACCGTGTGGTCGGGGCACTAGATGCGATCCTCGTCCGCAACGTGCGTTGGCTCGCCGGCTACCGGCACCCCCGTCACGACCTACCGGCGGTGGCTGCCGCGTTGCGGCAGGTGTTCGCCGAGCCTGGTGGGCTGCTGGCTGGCGCGGAGGCGGCCGGTGACCCGATCGCGGTGCTGCCGGCGCTGTTTCACCTGCTCCGGCGCCGCATTCTGCACACAGACCTGTCCACGCCGCTGCACCCGGACGCCGTCGTCACCTCGGCGGTGACCGGGTGACGCCGCGGTCGGTGCTGCGCCCCGGGTGACTGGGTGCACTTCGACGGCGGTGAGCACCAGATGGTGGGCCTGGCCGGAGCGTCGGTGCGGCTGCCCTCGGAGGCCAGGGGCGCCGACCAGGTGGTGCTAACGGAGCACCTGATGTCGTCGCCCGACTTCACGGTCATCGACGGGCTCCCGGCACCAGACGTGCAGCCGTTCGGGCTGCTCGACGCGTTGCCCGAGGACGTGCTCGCCGCAGCCAAGCAGTGGGAACGCCACATCGTGGAGGTCGAGACCGGACTGCCGCCGCACGCACCGCTCAATACGACGCCGAGACCCGAGTACGACCCGGCGAAGCACAGCCTGGCCGAGCGGCAGCGGGCCAAGGCGCGGAGCTGGGCGTCAGCTACCGCACCGTCGAAAACCGGCAGTTGCGCTACACCACTCAAGGACTGTGGGGGCTGATCGACCGGCGGGCGGTGCGGACCTGGGAGGTCGCCGGCCGGGCCGACAGCCGGCTGGTCGAGGTTGCCCGGGAGGCCATCGCGGCGCAGACCGACGCCTCGACCGGCACCCGCTCCCGCTTGATCCGCCAGGTGGTTAGGCGGGTAGCGGAGATCCACGGGCCTGGGGTGGTGCACCTGCCCGGTCGCAGCGCCTTCTACGAGCTGGTCGACCGGCTCGCCGCTGGCAGATGGCCCACCGGCCCACCGGCGTGTTCACGCCGACGTTCGCCTCCCGCCCGGGTGAGCAGGTGCAGATCGACTCCACTCCGATCGACGTCATGGTGGTGCTCGACGACGGCCTGCCGGTCCGCGCCGACCTGACCATCGCTATTGACGTCGCCACCCGCACGATCTGTGCCGCAGACCGATCGCGCAACCGCCTCGAAGGCGCGAGCAAACGGGTTGTCCGGTCGTCTGGTTCGTGTACCATGGCTCAGTGATCTACTGACACGCACCCAGCCCGCTGCCGTGGCCCACCACTCTCTCGTGGTCGTTGAGCCCCGGCGGGCAGTCGATCCCCTTCCGATTCGGCGATTGGTGTCCGCGTGTCCAACGTGTCTGTTCTGCATGCCCGTGACCTGGTGAAGGTTTACGGCGACCGCATCGTTCTCGACGGTGTCTCGCTCTCCGCGGCGCCTGGCCAGCGGCTGGGCCTGGTGGGTGAGAACGGGATCGGCAAGTCCACCCTGCTGCGGCTGCTCTCTGGAGAGGAGGAGCCGGACGGCGGCGAGGTGCGGCGCCCGGTCGACACCGAGTTTCTCCGTCAGGAGCTCCCGTTCCCGGCTGACGCCCCGCTCAGCGCCGTGGTCGACAATGCGCTCGCAGAGTTTCACCGGGTCCGCGACCGCCTCGACGATCTCGGTGAAATCCTCGCCACCCGGCCCGAGGACGAGGCCGCCCTCACCGAGTACGGGGACCTGCTCGGTTGGGCTCAGGACCACGGCCTGTGGGACGCCGACCACCGGGCAAAACTGGTGCTCGACGGCCTCGGCCTGTCCGCCGTGGAGATGGCCCGTCCGCTCGGCTCGCTCTCCGGCGGGCAACGCACCCGACTCGGCCTGGCCGCGCTGCTGATCCGGCAGCCGCGGGCGATGCTGCTGGACGAGCCGACCAACCACCTCGACGAGGAGGCGGTCACTTTCCTGGAGCAGCGGCTGGCCGAACTGCCGGGCGCCGTCGTGGTGGCCTCGCACGACCGGGCGTTCCTCGACGGGATTTGCACCGACATCGTCGACCTCGATCCGTCCCGGGGAGGCGTCACCCGCTACGGCGGCGCCTATTCCGACTACCTTGAGGTCAAACGCTGCGAGCGAGCGCGCTGGGAGCAGCAATACACCACCGAACAGAAAGAGATCAAGGAGCTGCGGCAAATCGCGGCCACCACGGCCCACGACGTCAACCACGCCCGCTCGATCAAGGACAATAACAAGATCGGGTACGACCGGCACGGCGGCCGTGTCCAGAAACAGATCTCCCGGCGGGTGCGCAACGCCCAGCAGCGCCTGGACGAACTCACCGCCAACCAGGCCAAGCGGCCCCCGGCTCAGCTCAGCTTCACCGCCGCAATGACCGGGATCGAACCGAACGAGGGCAGCGTGTCGCTGCGCGGGGTACGGGTCGAGGGCCGGCTGCAGATCGACTACCTGACCGTCGCGACCGGGGAACGCCTGCTGATCACCGGTCCCAACGGGGCCGGCAAGTCCACGCTACTGCGGGTACTGGCCAGCGACCTGGAGCCGGACGCCGGCGCGGCGTACCGGTCGGCGGGTCTGCGCGTCGCGCTGCTCGAGCAGGACGTCGATTTCGCCGACCCGCAGCGGACCGCGCGCTCGTACTACGCCGAGGCGGCCGGGGAGGACCCCGCGGTGCCGCTGTCCCGGCTCGGCTTGCTGGCCGGCCGTGACGTGGAACGGCCCGTCGGGCAACTCTCCACCGGCCAGCGTCGACGGGTCGCCCTGGCGATGCTGCTCGCCCGGCCGCCGGACGTCCTGCTGCTCGACGAACCCACCAACCATCTGTCGCTGCGCCTGGTGGAGGAACTGGAGGAAGCGCTGCGCAGCGCACCGGGCGGCGTCGTCGTCGCCTCCCACGACCGTTGGCTGCGCCGTGGCTGGCAGGGTCCGGAATTGACCCTGCTCGACGGCCGTGTCCGGGCTTGATCGCCTTGAGAGGAGTCTCATGTCTACCCAACTCACACTGCACGCGGTGAGCAAGGCGTACGCCCACGGTCGCGTGCTGAACGCGGTGTCCGGCACGGTCCGCGACGGCGAACGCGCCGCCGTGGTCGGTGAGAACGGTGCCGGGAAGTCCACCCTGCTGCGGCTGCTGGCCGGGCAGGAACTGCCGGACGAGGGCGAAGTCGTGGTCACCGCCGACGGCGGGATCGGATACCTCGGCCAGCTCCTCGACCTGCCAGACACGGCCACGGTCGGCGATGCGATCGACGCGGCGCTCGCGGACCTGCGCGACCTTCAGCGCCGGATCAGCGAGGCGGAGCAGGTACTGGGCGCCGGCGAGGCGGGGCTGCTCGACGCGTACGGAGAGATGTTGACTGCCTTTGAACTTCGCGACGGATATCGGGCCGACGCGCGGGTGCGGGCCGCGATGTCCGCCCTCGAGATCGGCGAGCTGGCGCCGGACCGTGCGCTCGGCACGCTCTCCGGCGGGCAGCGGGCGCGGCTCGCGCTGGCCGGGGTGCTGTCGGCGGAACCGGAGCTGCTGCTGCTCGACGAGCCCACCAACCACCTCGACGAGAAGGCGCTGGCCTGGCTGGAGGACCGGCTGCGCCGGCACCGGGGCACGCTCGTGGTGGTGACCCACGACCGGCTGCTGCTGCAGAAGGTGGCCAACACCATCCTGGAGGTCGACGGGGACCGGGCCACGATAGTGCGCTACGGCGACGGCTACGCCGGCTACCTCGCCGAGAAACGGGCGGCGCGGCAACGGTGGGAACAGGCCTACGCGCATTGGACCGCCGAGATCGAGCACTGGACCGAGTGGGGCGCGACGACGGCGTACCGGGTGGCGCCGGGCCGCGCGATCAAGGACCACAACAAGTGCAAGTACAACGGCGACGGCCGCCGGGTCCAGGCGTCGATCTCCACCCGGGTACGCAGCGCGGCCGAACGGCTCGACCGGCTGCACGCCGAGCCGGTGCCCCGGCCGCCTGACCCGTTGCGCCTGCACGCGCCGCTGGACGCGGCGGTCCGAGAGGGCACGGTGCTCGCGGCGCACGGCGTGCGGGTCACCGGCCGGCTGTGGGCGCCTGAGCTGACCGTCACCGCAGGTGAGCGGGTGCTGGTCACCGGGCCGAACGGCGCCGGCAAGTCGACCCTGCTCGACGTGCTGGCCGGTGTGCTGACCCCGGACAAGGGGACGGTGAATCGCCGGGGGCGTCTCGGATACCTGCCGCAGGAGAGCATCATCGGCGGGCCGTCGCACAGCCTGCTGTCGGCGTTCGCGTCCGGCCGCGCCGGCACCCGCGAGGAGCACGCCGAGCGGCTGGAGTCGATGGGTCTGTTCCGCACCGCTGACTTCGGCAAGCCGGTCGGCGCGCTGTCCGTCGGGCAGCGGCGCCGCCTGGCACTGGCCCGCCTGCTGGCCGGCGAGGCCGACGTGCTGCTGCTCGACGAGCCCACCAACCACCTGTCGCTGGCGCTAGTCGAACAGGTGGAGCAGTCGCTGGCCGAGTACCCGGGCGCCGTGGTGGTGGCCTCGCACGACCGGATGTTCCGGAAGCACTGGACCGGCACCGAGGCGGCCCTGGAGGCCGGCCAGCTGCTCGTGCCGGTGTGATGAGCCGGTCGAGGATCGCTCGACGACCGCAGCCGTGAATCCGCCCCGCTGACCGACGCACGCCTCGTCGATAACTCTCCACCGCCGAAACAGCTTACCGAGGACCGTGATATCACACGTCAGCAACAACAATCCTGAACCAAAACCACCAGGTAGTTCCGGACGACCGGATCTCGCACCGTCCGGACCTACCTGGTGAAACACTGGCCAACGCCTCGATCATTCACAATCCTCAAGCGGACGCGACAGCCAGCTGCCGATCAGGGAGGTCGGACAGACCACCAAGTGGGGTGTACGGGAGCGGCGCGTGGCCAGCATGCAAATCGCTTGAAGAGTCTTAGAGCTCGCGCGGATAGGTGTGGTTCGCGCTCGGTTCTTGATCTATGGGCTGGGGGGTTACATCGTCGAGCGGGCGAGGCGGATGAGGCCGGCTCGTATCCGCTGTTCGCCGAGTTCTGGTAGGAGCGCGGCTATGTGTTCGGCTGCCAGGGCGGCGAGCAGGGCGTGGGCGGTGTGTTCGGGGTCGGGCGTGGTGTTTAGCAGGATCGCTGTGTGGCGGTGCCAGAACCGGTAGGCCCCGATCCTGTACCGGGCGCCGGTTGTCGCGGTCTCGGACATCCGGACCAGAGCCAGGTGTTCCAGGAGGTAGTCGAGGTAGGCGTCGATGAACGCGGCGAGGCGTGCGTCGGCCGGGGCGCCGGGGCCGAGGGGTGGTGGTCCGCGCAGGATTGCCTCCTGTAGCACGCATTCCCGGGTGTCCAGGAGGGCGGCGGCCAGTCCAGACTTGTCGCCGAAGCGGCGGAACAGGGTGCCCTTGCCGACGCCGGCAGCTGCGGCCACCTGGTCCATGGATACCGCTTCGACGCCGTGTTCGGCGAAGAGTCGGGCGGCGGCATCCAGTACAACGACGCGGTTGCGCGCTGCGTCTGCTCGCTCCTTTGCGGGCAGCGTGCGCAGCAGCTCCAGCGGCGTTGCAGAAGCGGACTGCGGTCCGATACTGTTCGAAGCCATAACCGGACTATAGTCCGTTCTCTTGGAAGGTGGTGGCATGACCGCACTCATCTCCCGCGACGAGCTGAAGGCAGCAATCGACGCGGGCACCGTGACCGTTCTCGACGCGCTAGGTGGCGAGTACTACGCCAAGCAGCACCTGCCCGGCGCCCTCGCGTTGGTCCTGGCCGACGTCGATGCCCAGGCGTCCACCCTGCTTCCCGACCACGACGCCGCGATCGTCACCTACTGCTCCAACCCGGCCTGCCCCAACAGTGGACAGGTCGCAGACCGGCTCGCCGCGCTCGGCTACACCAACGTCCGCAAGTATCGGGACGGCATCCAGGACTGGGTGGAGGCCGGCCTCCCCATCGAGTCCGCCTGACCTCCACCCCGGGGGAAGGGCCACGCACGAGCGTTGCCCTTCCCCCGGGGGCAGTACATCCCCGCATCCTGCAAGCCGAGAGTGCCGAACAGGTCAGGAACCCAGCGCGGACAGGGTTGCCCTGGATGCGTCGTCCCAGGTCGCGTCGACTATCAGACCGACACTCGGTAATCACTTGGAAGGCTCGTGCCCGTACTGCCGTCATGGCTGACCGAACCACTGTGGGACCAATTCTCGGCACTGCTTCCGGAGCGACCGCGCTATCACCCGGATCATCCCCTGCGCTGTCACCGCCCACGCGTCAAGGACCGGATCGTGTTCGACAAGCTGCTCCAGATCCTGCGTTTCGGATGCTCCTACGAAGCGATCGCTGACACGACCTGCTCAGCTTCCACGATCCGCAGCCGCCGCGACGAGTGGATCGGGCTTGGCATCTTCAGCCGGCTCAAGCAGATCGCCTTGGAGTCCTACGATCGCCGGGCGGCTGGGTTCAGCCGATCAGGGCCACCGTCAACAGTGGCTTCGGTCAGCGCGGGCGCAACTTCCACGCCGGTGTGGACATGTCGAAGGCCGACGTGCGGGGCGACGCGATCCGCGCGGCGGCGATCGGTGTTGTCGAGCAGGTCAAGTGGGACTGGTACACCACGTGCGACCGCGACGGCCACACCAGGGCGCGGGGGTGCGGGTGGTACGTCGACATCCGCCACCCCGGCAACATCGTCACCCGCTACTGCCACATGATCCAGCGACCCGAGGTGGCGATCGGGCAGCAGGTTACCGCAGGAATGGTCATCGGGTTCGTGGGCAACAGCGGCGGCAGCTCCGGGCCGCACCTGCATTTCGAGGTGCACCTCGACGTGCCACCAGGACCGTTCCACGCCAACCGCGACAACGCCGTCGACCCGGTGCCGTTCATGCGCGCCCAGGGCGCTGCGCTGGGGCCGGCCGCGTCTTCCTCGATCAGGAGCCGGCTGCGTGGTGGCCGACCATCCGTGACCACCTACCCGTCTATGCGCCGCAGATCACACCCACCCGGACCATGGGTGCGGTAGCCCGCCGCCATGCGCATCGCCGTGATCTCTGATGTCCACGGTAACCTCCTGGCCCTTGAGACGGTGCTTGCCGACATCGAGGACCGCAGCGCCGACGTGGTGGTGAACCTCGGTGATCTGGTCTCCGGCGCCCTGGCCCCTGCGGCGACGACCGACCGACTGATGGAGCTCGGCCAGGTCACCGTGCGCGGCAACCATGAACGTCAGGTACTCCAGAATCCCTACGAGCGGTTGTCTTTGTCTGACCGGCTCGCCTATGACCAACTCACCGAAGCCCATCGCGCCTGGTTCGCCTCCCTGCCGCTGACTGCCGAGATTGCGTCCGGCGTGCGGGCTTTCCACGGCAGTCCATACGACGACCTCGTCTACCTGCTCGACACCGTCGAGCCGGACGGTGCCAGGCCCGCTACCGAGGAGGAGGTCACGTCCAGGCTCGGTAAGTACGCGACGTGGCCGCTGCTCCTATGCGGCCACACTCACCTACAGCGGCAGATACGGCTCGGCATGGGCGCGCTCGTCGTCAATCCCGGGAGCGTGGGTTGGCCCGCCTACGACGACGATCAGCCATACCCGCACGTTATGGAGTCGGGCACCCCGCACGCGCGCTACGCGATCGTGGACAACGCGAGCGGGAACTGGGAGGCCGAACTCCTGGCGGTGGAGTACGACTGGGAGGCCGCAGCCAAGCTGGCCGAGAGCAACGGACGTCCGGACGTTGCCGGGCAACTGCGCACTGGCCTGGCCCGCTAGACCCTGGTAAAGACCGCCCGAGGCGGGTGGTGATCAAGTTCAACCTTGATCCTAGACCAGCCGCCCGATAGAACAAGGCTCCTCATGCTCCCTCCCGACGTGTCGGAACTTCGCAAAGGGTCACGCCGGCGAGCTGCGGCCCGTCCCCGAGGACCCGCACTTGCCCACGTGGAAGACCTTCATGGGCCGAACGGGCTGCCGCTACGTCACTACCGGCCCCGCGAGCAGGCGCGGCCGCTGGTGGTGTTCGCCCACGGCGGCGCTTTCGTCATCGGCGACCTGGACACCCATGACAGCATCTGCCGGCGCATCGCCGACGCCTGTGATGTGGAGGTGCTGGCCGTGGACTACCGGCGCGCGCCCGAGCATCCCTACCCCGCGGCCATCGAGGACGTGACTGCGGTGCTGCGCTGGGCTCGACCCGCGGCGGTGGCCGGAGACAGCGCGGGCGGCTACCTCGCGACCATGGCGTGCCTGTGGCTGAGGGACGCGAGCGAAGCCCTACCGGCCGTCCAGATCCTGATCTGCCCCAACACTGACCTGACGCTCTCGCAGCCCAGCGTCGTCGAAAAGGGCACCGGTCACGCATTGGACGCCAGCTTCCTCGCCTGGGCCATCACGCAGTGGACCCCCGACCCCGCCAGCCGCGCGCCCGCCAGCCCGCTGCTCGCGCCAGACCTGCACAGCATGCCGGATGCGCTCATTGTGACCGCGGAGCATGACGCGCTGCGCGATGAAGGCGACGCCTATGCCTACCGGCTGGCGCGGGCCGGCGCACGTGTGGTGCATCGGCAAGAACCCGGTCTGGTGCACGGCTTCATCCAGAACACGGACCTGACCTCCCCAGAGGCGGCCACCGCCCACGGCCGGCTGTTCAACAACATCGCCGCCCTGATCCACAGATGAGAGAGCGTCACCCGCCCCGCGCATGATCATGAAGAAAGCGCCAAGTCGGCGAGAAGAAGCCACCGCCAAACCAGTGAGAATTCGCCTCAGGTTGCAGGTCAGCACGCTGAGAACCGTCAGCTTCGCTGAGAACCTACACGCGTGAGCGGGATCAGCGCGACGGCCTCCCTCGCAGCAGCGAAGGAGGCCGTCGACGTACCAGCGGGATCGCCCCGGCTACGGCTGGGCAGCCTCATCGGCCACGGCGGTCTGTTCACCGGGCGTGGGGGGCGTCACCGGTTGCGGTGCTCGGCGACGCCGCGCCGGGGCGGACTCTGGTGCGTCCAGCCCGAGCTTGGCCAGTTCCTCTCCGGTCCAGCCGCCCTGCAGGGCGGCCGTGTACCGCTCGGCGTAGCGAGCGTTGGCATCGCGCAGCGCCCCGACGAGCTGGTCGCGCTCGTGCCGCGCCGTCGCGGCCTCACCAACCAGGTTGGCGCGCTCGCGGAGCAGTTGCAGCGCCGCCTTCTCGGTCTCGCCGCGAACGGCCTTGGCGCTCAGTTCGGCCATGGAGTCCTTCCCCGGATGACTGTGCTCTGGTGGCTGTGGACGCCGAGCTTAGCCGCCAAGATCGATCCGTGCGGTACCGCTTTTCCACCCTTCCGGCCGGCCGGTGGGGGCGCCATCAGTGCCAGCCGAGGACGTCGACCAGGGTCAAGGGTGGGCCGCAGGCCCATCGCGCAGCGACGCATCGCGCCCTTGATGCTGGGCGTCGTCCGGCTATCGTCTCTGGCCCCCACGGGTGGGTTCCTGGTGCGCGCCGTCAGGTGCGCTCGACTCGCTCAACGCGACAGGCCGCGCACACACGACCACCGTCCTTCGTCGAAGCAAGTTGGAGTAAAAGTCTGACTTTTCGTCAGACGGGCCGCGCGGCGGCCGGCCGGAACGCGGCGGGTGGCTCCCGTCGGGAGGGTGGTCGACGTGGCTGATTCACCACAGGTCGGTGTGGTCCGCTTCGGTGCCAGCGAGCGCCGGCGGCGTGCCCACAACGACGATGATCCGCGCGTGCACCGGGTGACCGTGCGGCTGTCTGAGGCGGAGCTGGCGGCGCATCGTTAGCCTCGTGCTCGATCAGATCGCCGTTGACGGCTCCATCACCAAGGCACCAGGCGGCGGCGAGGTCGCTGGACGATCCCCGGCCGACCGTGGCAAACAGGGCTTGAAACGCTCCGGGATGACGGATGGTTACGGAATACCGCTCGGCCGTGTTCTCGCTGGGGCGAACTGCCATGACTCCCCACTGCTCGCCCCGACACTGGACCGCCTGTCGGAGCTCGGGCCGCTGCCCGACGCCATCACCGTGCACCTGGACGCTGGCTACGACTCGAACAAGACCCAAACCCTGCTCGACGAACGAGGACTGCACGGCCGGATAGCGCACAAGGGCGAGAAGGCCCCGATCCAGACGAGCAGACGCTGGCACGTTGAGCGCACCCACGCCTGGCAGAATGCGTTCCACCGCCTCGCCCGATGCTACGAACGCCGGGCCACCATGATCGACGCCTTCTTCGACCTCGCGGACACAATCATCACCATCCGAAGCCTCATCCGCCGATCCTGGACAACCCATCGCTGGAACAACCGGCCGAGGCGACGCCCGTAACTCACCTATCTGCGCGACCTCTTAGCGAGACCCATCTCGTCGGCCAAGATGCCGCCGTGTCCGAGCCCGGGTCGCGCGCTGAGCCAGGCCACACCGTGCGTGTGTCTGGTAGGGCCGCCAGGATGGCGGTACCGTCGGCGTCGAGCACCGCGTGGGCGGCCGGCGGCGTCTGGGTGCTCAACCGCGCGAATGCCCCGTCGTCATCCAGCAGGCGCGTCGCATCGCGCCACGCCCGCACGGAGGCTCCGACCTGTGCCGCGGGGTTAAGCCTGCGCAGCCCATGCTGCGCGGCTTCCAAATCGACGAATCGTACGGACACAGTGGCCGGCGTCACCCCTTCGTGGTCTCCCTCGGCCAAGCGACAGACACCCGGGTGACCCTCCGGCAGCCTGTGCTCGCGCACAGTATCGTCCAACTCCGCGACGCCCCACCAGGGGCGATCGCGTTCTCCGCGGGAACAAAGGTGGCTTGTCATCGATTGGGCAACCTAAGAGCGCGTTTCACTTTGCTTTTAGTCGGGTGTGTTGAAGGTGCGGCGTTGTTGGCGGGTGGCGGGTTCGCCTCGGGTGAGGCGGCGGAGCATCCGCCGAGGGCGGCCCATCGGATCATGGCCTCGGACGTTGCGCGGTGGGTTTCGTAGTCGCGGGCCAGGCGGCGGTGGGCGGTGATGAGCGTGGCCGCGGCGGCCAGCAGTGCGTAATGGACCTCGGGCAATGCGGTGACGTGCAGGCTGTAGCCCTGACCGCGCCGGACCGTACGCCCGCGACGCAGGGCGTGCTGCTCGGCTTCCTCGAGGTCGGCGTGGTCTGCGAGGTGCTGGGCGAGCTTGCCGGGAATCTCTACACGGACCGCTTGCGCTGTGGTTGCGGCGGGTGCGGGCTGGTCGGGTTCGGGGGTGACCAACGCGGGGGCTGGGCTGATGTCTGCTCTGCTCAGGCAGGTGGTCGATCAGCCGCTCGCGCCCGGCTCCCCACTACCACGCCGGAACTTGGCTGGCGTCGTCACGTTTCGGCCAGTCGTGGGGTGACGATGCCGGTCTCATAGGCGATGATCACCGCTTGGGTGCGGTTGGCGGCGTCCAGTTTGCTGAACAGGTTGCCCACGTGGGTCTTCACCGTCTCCAGGCTGATCACGAGCGTCTGGGCGATCTCCGTGTTGGACAGGCCGGTGGCCATCAGGCGGAGGATCTCCGTCTCCCGGCCGGTCAGTGGCGGGTGCCGCACGGCGACTGGCGGTGCTGGGCGGGCGGTGACAAGCGCGCGGACCGCGTCGGGGAACAGCAGTGACTCGCCGGCGTCGACCAGGCGGATCGCGTGTGCGATCTGGGCCAGTTTCGCGCGTTTGAGCAGGAACCCGCTGGCGCCGGCGCGGAGGGCGTCGTACACGTAGTCGTCGTTCTGGAACGTCGTGATGACCAGGACCTTGGGTGGTTCGGACAGTTCGGCACGCAGCAGTTGGGTGGTCCGGATGCCGTCCAATGCGGGCATCCGCACGTCCATCAGCACGACGTCCGGGTGGTGCGTGGTGACCAGCGGAAGCACCTCGGTGCCGTCGGTGGCCTCGGCGACCACATCGAGGTCGGGCTCGGTGGACAGCAGTGAACGCAGGCCGGTACGGGTGAGTTCGTCGTCGTCGGCGATCAACAGGCGGATCATGGTGTGGACCGTAGCGGGAGCCAGGCAACCAGCCGCCAGGACTGGCCAGTGTGATCGGTGACCGGGCCTGCGGTGACCTCGCCGCGCAGCACGTGGACCCGTTCGGCGATGCCGGCCAGCCCCCGTCCACCGCGTCGGTCGGCCGCGTCCACCGGTTGGTCGGTCGGCATCGGGTTGGTCAGCTCGATGTCCAGCCGGCGCTGACCAACGCTGATCCGCACGGTGACCGGGCCTGGGTGGCGCATCGCGTTGGTCAGCCCTTCCTGCACGATCCGGTACGCCTCGCGGGACACCGGCGCCGGTACCTGATCCGGGTCGCCGGTGACCACCGCGTCGAGCAGCGTGCCGGCGTCGCGGACCCGCTGCAGCAGCGCGTCCAAGTCGGTCAGGGTGTGCTGCGGCTGCCGGGACGGCGTGCCCTCGGTGTCCTCGCGCAGTACGCCCAGGACGTGGTCGAGATCCTCCAGCGCGGTGCGGGACGCCTGTTCGATGCTGCCCATCGTGTGACGTGCCCGCTGCGGGTCGGAGTCGATGAGGGTGCTGGCCACCGCGGCCTGGATCGTGGTGGCGGTGAGGGTGTGGCCGATCGAGTCGTGCAGTTCGCGGGCCAGCCGGTTGCGGTGCGCGAGCTGGTCGGCGTGGCGTTGCACGGCGGCCATTCGTTCGGCGGCGCTGGGCCCGAGTAGCCGCGGCGCCGCCCAGCGCAGCAGTCCGGCGTAGCCGACGCCGGCGGCCACGACCAGCGTGACGAGCCCCAGCGAGACGAACAGGGTCCAGGACCCCGACCAGCCGCCGTCGATGCTCGGCGACATGCCGTAAAAGGTGGCGTCGCTGCCGCCACCGCGGATCCAGAGGATCGGCAGGGCCGCGGCCGGGAACAGGGCCTGAAACATGACGGTGAGCAGTGCGGCGCCGGATCCGGCGTGCAACAGCGTCCACCCGGCCGAACGCAGCCGTGTCGTCCAGCCGTGAGCCGTCGACGTCGGCGGGATCTCGGCGTGGAGCAACGCGTTGCCGAGCCGGATCGCGGCGGCACGGGAGATCCCGAACAGCCCGGACACAAGGACGAGCAGGACCGTCGTGGCCACGAACACCCCAGGGCGGGCCGGGGTCGGTGCGAGCGCGCCGGCCACCACGCCGCCGACCGCGGTTGGCAACCAGAGCGCGGCGCCGAGGATCGCGTGGATCCAGGCCAGGAAATACGAGACGGATGCCGGCGGCGTTCGGAACATACCTGGATTCTCCCGGCGGCGGCTGCCGCGCGACTCCCACTCGGGAGCCATTTCCCGGCTGGCTCCCGGGCGCCATCCGAGATTCACCCCCGGTCGCCATGTGCGGACATGCCCCGGCGGCGCATGGTGTTCGTCGTCCTGCCCCACATCGAAGGGAATATCGGTGCGCAACCGCGGAGTACTCGGAGTGTCCGACGTCTCGAAACTCAAAGCGTTCTGCTTCCTTGCGGCCGGCCCGCTCTTCCTGATCGCGAACATCGTCGCCGGTCTGGGCTGGCGGAAACCGCCGTACAGCTGGGCCGAGCACAACATCAGCGACCTCGGCAACGTATATTGCGGACAGTGGGACACCACCCGCCCGCGGTACGTGTGCTCGCCCTGGCACGACGGGTTCAACGCGTCAATCCTGGTGGTGGTGGCGCTCGTCGTGCTCGGCGTCCTGCTTACCTGGAACACGCTCGGCCGGGGCGGTGCGGTGCGCACCGCGCAGGGCTTCGTTCTGGCCGGGGTGCTCGGGTTCGCGCTGGCCGCCGCCCGGCCGGCCGACATCGACGAGAACCTGCACTTCCTCGGTGCCCTGCTCATCTTCATCGGGTTCAACCTCGGCCCGGTCGCGGCCGCGTTCGCCCGCCGGGACACGCTGCTCGGCGGCATGCGGACGACGAGCGCGGTGCTCGGGATCGTCGCGCTGACCGGCACGGTGCTGTTCCTGGCGCAGGTCGACGTCGGTATCGGGATCGGCGGGATGGAGCGGGTGCCGGTGTTCACCCCGTTGCTGTGGCTGGCCCTGGTCGGCTGGCGGGTCCACCGGCGGGCACATCGCTGACCGAGTTGCCGGCGACACCGAATTTTGTTCGGTGTCGCCGGCAAATCCGGCCAGGGGTGTGGCCATTTCCCGGCGAGAGGCGTGGACTCCATCCGGGAGCCCGAACAGGAGGCGTCGGGGACTACTTCCAACCCAGACCGGTAAGGGCCTGGAGCTTGGCGGTGGCGTTCTCAACGTCCTTCTTCGCCTGGCGGCCGCCGATGACCTTGTTCGCGGGCATCGCGTTGGAGAGCTGCTGCTTCGCGGCCTCGACCTCGGACTTCTTCGCCATGAGGGGTTTCCTCCCTGGATGGCTCCCCGCCGGTGCTGAACCCACCGAGCAGGGGAGCGGCTGACCGTCGACCTGACGGCCCCGCGCGGGTCGGACCGAGAGCAGTCCGGCCCCACGGGGCTGCCAGGTAGACAACACTCGCCCACTCTTCGTTAAGCGGGGCAGGTTGCTTAGACTCTGCGCCCAAACGCCGAAGATCCAATCGACGAATCCTTGTGGGTAGCCGTCTTGGATCCACTGCGTACGCGCGACGGTCGGCTCGAGTTCCTCAAACCGAACGTCCTCGCCAAGCGCAGCACCAATGGCCTGCGCCTGCGCTACCGTGGTGAGTGCCTCCGGCCCTGCCAGTCGTACTTTGCGCCGGCGTGGCTGTTCTCGACCAACGCTGCCGCAGCCACTGCCGCAACGTCGGCCCCGTGTGTTGGTTAGGTCACGGCAGCGCCGTACGGCCGGCGGACGACGCGTTCGTTCTTATGGATGCTGCCCAATCCAACCAGTTCGCGGCGAACTCTCCGGGTCGTGCATGCGTCTACTCCAGGCCGAAGTCCTCGACCGCACGCTCGACGGCCAGGTATCCGTCCTCACGTTCATCGCTGGGCATCCCCATCCGGGGATCGGCGATCGATGACAGGCAGATAGTTGGCAAACGCCTGGATCGCATGACCCCAAGTCGCCTGGAGATCGGCGCCCGCTGGGAACCTGCCGGCCAACTCAAGATCGATAAGGCCGTGCGCAAGGCCCCATATGGCCCGAGCAGCTGCGACGTTGCCGCCCGTGGCTTCCAACAGTGGAGCCTGCGCCTTGGCTTCGGCTTCGGCTCCGACACGCTCTCGGTCTAAAGGGTAGCGGGCACTGAGCTCATAGAGACGGGGGTGCTCCAGCGCCCACCGTCGGTAAGCCGCGACGAGCGCGGCAAGGTCAGTACCTGCCCCGGCCAAGACGCCGGCCAGGTATTCCAGCGCACGTCGTTGGAGAGCGGCATGGATCTCGGCCTTGTTGGCGACGTGCTTGTAAAGCGAGGGTGCCCGCATGCCGAGTTCGGCGGCCAGGCGGCGCATGGTAACGGCGTCGGGGCCTTCAGATTCGAGGATTCGTTCAGCAGCCTCAACTACCTCGTTACGGCGACTCATGAGTGATCGGGATCAACAGGCGCGGCCATTAGGTAGATTAGCCTCGATGCCGGCTGGCACTCTGCGCACCTGACGGCGCCGCCCAGCCGCGACTGAGCACGTATGCCGCGATGAGGAGAACAGAGACCGCACCATCCCAGACAATGATCGATGCGGTACCGATGACGCCGCCCTCTGCGGCATACACCAAGGCGGTCACCGTTAGCGCCACCTTGTGAAAGATCACGAGTTCCCAGACCCCTCGATAACCCCGGGGTTTCGCGGCGAGCAGCGTGAACAGACCAGCAAAGACGACAAGTCCGTACGCGCGCCACGTCTCGACTATCTTGCTGCTCGCATCGGCATCCCCTACCGCACCCGCCGCACTGGCCGCTGCTGCCAGTGCTCCTAGGGCAGCTAGCCCGAGCAAGATCCTTGCGATTTGATCACTACGAGCCCCTACCATCCCGGCCGACGCCAGTGTTGCGGATGACTTGTTGCTAGTCATGTAACCCTCCCTAGCTAACGCTGTTCGCCTACCTTAAGCTAACAACGTTAGCCGCGTCAACGAGAGGCAAGAGTCGGACCGATATGCGCACTACGCGAACTTCTCCGGCCTCGTGGAATCGCCGCGGACCTGGCCTACTCAGCACTGCGTCGGCGATGGGTTAATTGGGTTGGGTTCGTGTTGGTTGGTTCGCCTGTGGCGGGTGTTGGTGTTGCCCGGTGGCGGGGAGTTGGACCGGTTGGATGCGCGGGTTGGTTCTCGGTTCGGCGGGTGAAGCTGCGGCTGGGGGTGGGTGTGGGGTGTGGGTGCGTCAGTACGTGTGGGGGCTGGTGTCGGGTCTGGGGTGTAGGAGCGGCTGGATTGGGTCTGGGGCCGCCCGCCCGTCATCACCGACGACATGCTGCACACCGTGCTGCGGCGGCGGGCCGCCGGGGAGACCGTCGAGGCCATCCGCCCCGACCTGATCATTCCGACCGGCAGGCGCAAGGGGAAGAGCCCGAGCGTGGCCAGCATCTACCGTGCCTTGGCAGCGCACGAGAAGACCGCGGCGTACCCGGAGGTAGTCGAGCAGGCGCAAGCCGAGTATGCCGCGATGGCCGGCGGCAGTCTGCCGGCGATCGCGCCGCCCCGGCCGGCCCGTGCCGCCGGCGCATGTGTTGCGAACCAAACGTCGGTCCCGCTGCGATAGGTAGGCATGACCGCCCAGGATGACACCGACCTCCTGGCCCTGACC